>JAQVSS010000235.1 GCA_028700415.1 Kiritimatiellia bacterium | reverse complement strand
CCCCGTCGAGCGCCACATCATCATGGGATGGAACTACCGTCCGTCCGATCTCTGCGGCGCGGTGGCGCTCGCGCAGTTGCAGCGCCTCGACGAGCTCGTCGAAATGCGCGTCCTTGCGGCGCGGCATTTCCTCGAGGCGGTGAAGCCCTTCGGCTGGCTCAAGCCGCAAGCCGAACCGGAGGGCTACGTCAATTCGTGGTGGGCTTGCGTGATGGCATGCGACGTGAAGAAGGTGGACTGGTTCACGTTCCGGAATAAGTTCAGGGAACTTGGCGGCGACGGCGTGTACGGCGCATGGATGCTCGGTTATCTCGAGCCCATGTACCGGGACCGCCAGTTGCTCGGCCGCGAGAAGAAAATCGGCGGCGATTTTGCGAAAGGCATGTGTCCCGTGGCCGAAGACCTCCAGCCGCGTCTGCTGCAGTTCAAGACCGACTACTTTGACGAAGCGGACGCCGTCCGCCAAGCGGAGATTCTCCGTAAGACCTGCGAATTCTTCGACTGAAGCGCGCACATGAAGAATCTGTTTGATCTCACGGGCAAAGTCGTGGTCATCACCGGCGACGCCGGCAATCTCGGCGCGGCGGCTTCCTCATCACCTTCCGTCCGCAGGCGGGGTCCTAGCGGATCGGGAACAGCAGGAAAACGCCGACGGTCCAGAGCGCGTGCGACACGACGCACGCCGTGAGGTTCCCGCGCCAGCGGTAGAGCGCGCACCAGAACGCGCCCGCCACGAGCGCGGCCATCACGAGCATGAAGTTGCCCGAGGCCAGATGCACCGCGCCGTAGAGCAGCGCCCCGGCCGCGAAGCCGCCGGACGCGCCCCACCGCGCCACCGCCTGTTTCAGGATATAGCCGCGCCAGAACAGCTCCTCGCCGGGACTCGTCACCAGCAGCAGCACCGCGCCGACCAGCCACGGATGACCCAGCCCGCGGATCGCGTAGATCGCCTCGACCTGCCGCGGCGCGAAACCGAAAACCTGCGCCGCACAGAAATCTCCGAGCCAGAAAACCCCGTACAGCACCACCGCCGCCGCGACGCCGATCAGCGTCTCGCGTGCCGTCACCTCCGCCCGCCGCCACGGCACGCCCGCGACCGCGAACGAGCCCGCGCACAGCGCGCAGACCGTGACCGTGATCTTCACCCAGAAGTTTCCCGACGGGCAACCGAACACCCAGCCGAACCCCGCCGCCGCCAGCGCCACAAGCATCCAGAATGTTTTACGCATAAGCATCTCTCGCCGACGATGTAGTCTCTGCGCATGGACTCCTCCCGTTGCAGATTGCGTTATGAGCGCACCCTACCACACCGTTTGGCAGTGGGGATAACGACGGATGCGGTCATCAACCGTGAGCAGGTTCGCGCCTTCCGTGCGGGCCGTGGCAACAATGATCTGGTCGGCGGGATCGTCATGGAAAGAAGGCGGCAGGGCGCACGCGCGGCAAGCGATCGCAGGGGTCAGCGGAACAAGCGTCAAACCGGGGATTTCAAGCGCCTTTTCTATCCAACTTCCGGCGTCGCGGTCGAACCGAAGCCGTCCTTTTTCAGCCAGCTTGCCCACTTCCCAGACCGAGATCGCCGAAAGCAGCAACTCGCCTTGGGAGGAAGCCTTCCGGATTGCCGCCTTCCCGCGCGAGGACAGTCTGCCGGAACCCGTGACCCACCAGACCCAAGCGTGAGTATCCATCAGCAGGCTCATCGGCACGCCTCGAACGCACTGGAATCTGCTGCGGGAGACACGATATCGCCCTCATGCAGCAGGCTGCCGGCCAGCATACCGAACGAGTTCCGTCCCGTTTTGGGGTTCCACGGGACAATCTCCACCACGGGAAAACCGCGCCGGGTAATGGTGAGCGGCTCCTTGCTGGCAGACACCTGACTGATCTTTCTCAAGGCGTGCGCCTTAAAATCTGTGATTGTCATCGTTCGCATGGCTCTTCCTTTCATTGCGCCGATTATAGTCATTTGAAATGACCCTGTCAACCCCCCGAAAGGCACGCGAAGGACACCCCGGCAGCCGTCCGAGGGTTTTCAGGTTTCAGGTTTCAAGTTTCAGGTGTCAGGTGTCAGGTTAATCCTGCCCGTGTCCGCGTCCCTGTAGTTCCGGCGCTCTGTCGCCGGAATCCGTGGCGCTCGACACTCGACGCCCGACACTCGTCCCCCCACTTGAACGTTGCGCGTTGAGCGTTGAACGTTGGGCGTTTTCCTCCGCGCCTGCGCCGACAGAGCGGCGGAGCTACAGGGGGGCGCGATGCCCGACACTCGACGCTCGCACTGCCCACACCTGACACCTGATACCTGATACCTGATACCTGATACCAAACTGCCCTTTCCCCACTTGACCCTCCCGCCCCGTTTTGGCATCCTTTCTTTATGTAGAAAGGAGCGCTGAAAAATGTCAACCCTCATTAAGAATGCCCATCTGGTTTCTCCGGGCGTCGAACTGTTTGGCGCGGCTTTGGAATTGCATAACGGGCGGGTGAAAAAGGTTTTTGCGGCCAAGGAGAAGTTGCCCGCCGGGTGCGAGGAATACGATGCGGCCGGCAACATGGTCATCCCCGGTTTCATCGACGTGCACGTCCATGGCGGAATGGGCTTCGAAGTCACCAGCGACGACAGCAAGGCCACGGGAATCATTGCGGAAGCCAAGCTGCGGGAAGGGGTGACGTCCTTCTGCCCGACGACGCTGACCCTTCCCGAGGAAAAATTGGCGGCGAGCCTTAGGAACATCGAGGCCTACCGCAAGGCCCCGACAGGCAGCAAAGTGGTCGGCACGCATCTGGAGGGCCCCTATATCAATCCCGAATGCGCCGGCGCCCAAAACCCGGCTTATCTCCGCAAGGCCGACATGGGCGAGATCAGGCGTCTGAATGCGATTTCTCCCGTGGCGCTGGTTACCTATGCCATCGAGATGGAAGGCAATCTGGCATTCACCGGAGAACTGTGCGCGGCCGGCATAAAAGCGAGCTGCGGGCATACCAATGCCACCTATGCCCAATTCAAGGAAGGCATGAGGTCCGGCCTGGGCCGTCTCACGCATTTCTGCAACCAGATGACCAAACTGCACCACCGGGAGATCGGCCTGGTGGGCGCAGGTCTAATGGAAGACGGCGTCGCCATTGAAATGATCTGCGACAAGATCCACCTCTGCCCCGATATGATCCGTTTGGCGTTCAAGTCCAAGCCGATTGAAAAGCTTCTCCTGATTACGGATGCGATGGAAGCGACCGGCCTGCCCGACGGGGATTATCAGCTGGGCGGCTTGGCCGTCAAGGTTTCCGCTGGCGCGGCACGCCTCGCCAGTAACGGCGCCCTTGCCGGAAGCACCCTGCAATTCAATACCGCGTTCAAGAATGTCGTTGAGGTGACGGGCTTGCCTCTGGCGCAATTGGTCAAGACCACCTCCTGGAACCAGGCCTTGGACCTCAAACTGGAAAACCTCGGCAAACTCGAACCCGGATATATCGCCGACATCACCGTTTTGGACGACGCTTTCCAAGTGGCCGCTGTCTTTATGGACGGGGTGAGAAAACTCTGAGGCCTCCCGCCCCGGTGAAGACCATATGACCGCCAGCCAACCGAGAGGATCTTTTCACATGGCCATTACAGATTTTCTGGAAAAGAACGCCAAACTTTATCCAGCCGAAACCAGTTTGGTCGAGATCAGCCCGTCCAATCAACCGGACCACGCCATGACGTGGCGCGAATATAACCTGATCGAGGCATCCTCGACTGAGAGATACCGGCGCGAGATGACCTGGAAGGAATTCGATGTAAAGGCCAACCGCTTTGCGAACCTTTTACTGACACGCGGGATCAGGAAAGGCGACAAAGTCGCGATCCTGCTCATGAATTGCCTCGAGTGGCTTCCGATCTATTTCGGGATTCTAAAAACCGGCGCGCTCGCCGTGCCGATGAATTACCGCTATACCTCCGAGGAGATCAAATACTGTCTGGAGTTGGCCGAAGTCAACACCCTGATATTCGGGCCAGAGTTCATCGGGCGCATCGAGCAGGCGTTTGACCATCTCCGCGGGGTCAAAACGTTTTTCTACGTCGGGCAGGGCCTGCCCACCTTTGCCGACAGCTACGACAAGCTCGTACAGTACTGCTCTTCCACCGCACCGGCGGTCGAGCTGAAAGACAGGGATGACGCGGCCATCTATTTTTCCTCCGGCACAACCGGTTTTCCAAAAGCGATCCTGCATTCGCACGCCGCGCTGGTCTCCTCCTGCCTGACGGAGCAGAACCATCATTCGCAGACGCATCGCGATGTTTTCCTCTGCATCCCGCCGCTCTATCACACCGGCGCAAAAATGCACTGGTTCGGCAGCCTGCTGTCGGGAAGCAAAGCCGTGATCCTGAGGGGCGTCAAGCCCGAATGGATCCTGCAGGCCGTGTCCGAAGAAAAGGCGACCATCGTCTGGCTGCTCGTACCTTGGGCACAGGACATTCTCGACGCCATCGAACGCGGCGAGCTCCGGCTTCAGAACTATCGTCTCGACACATGGAGGCTGATGCACATCGGCGCGCAACCGGTGCCCCCCAGCCTGATTCGCCGGTGGAAACAGGTGTTCCCTGAACATCAGTACGACACCAACTACGGCCTCAGCGAATCCATCGGGCCCGGCTGCGTCCACCTCGGCGTTGAGAACATACACAAGGTCGGCGCGATCGGGAAAGCGGGGTATCAGTGGAAGACCTCCATCGTCAATGACAGCGGCGAGCCGGTTCCCCAAGGCGAGGTCGGGGAGCTGATCGTCAGCGGTCCCGGCGTGATGAAGTGCTATTACAACAACCCCGAGGCAACCGCCGCCATACTTAAAAACGGGTGGCTCTACACGGGCGATATGGCCCGGACGGACGAGGACGGGTTCATCTATCTGGTCGACCGCAAAAAAGACGTCATCATCACCGGCGGAGAGAACCTGTATCCCGTGCAGATCGAGGATTTTTTGCGTGCGCACACCGGCATCAAAGATGTGGCCGTCATCGGCCTCCCGGATGACCGGCTCGGCGAAATCGCAGCCGCCATCATCCAGTTGAAAGAAGGCGTCCGCTGTACCGAAGCGGAGATACAGGATTTCTGCCTGGACCTGCCCCGTTATAAACGTCCGAAAAAAATCATTTTTGCGGACGTGCCGAGAAATCCCACCGGTAAAATCGAGAAGCCCCGCCTTCGCGAGAAGTATTGCGGCAAGCCGCTGGTCGAAGCGCAGACGACCCGGTGAGCACAACCGCTCACGGTTTTAGGTTTCAGGTTTCAGGTTCCAGGTTCCATGCCCGTATCCCGAATTTGTCTGTTTGCCGCCCCGCCGGGAAAACGTTATTATGAGCACGTCTTTAGGTGAAGCCCTAGAGAGTGCTTCCGTTTCAGTCCGCTTCCCGCCTAACAGCCTAACAGCCTTCTTCGGAGTTTTTCGCATGGAACCCATTGATACCCTCACCGCCCTTTCCCCGCTCGATGGCCGCTACGCCAATAAACTGGACGCCTTGCGCCCCGTCTTTTCCGAGGCAGGCCTGATCCGGCGCCGTGTCGCCGTGGAGGTTGCCTGGCTCGAAGCGCTGTGCGACGCGCGGACGATTCCCGAGGCCCGCAGCCTCACGGCCGATGAACATGAATTCCTGCAGAAACTCGCCGACGGGTTTACGGCCGAAGACGCGCGACGGGTCAAGGCCATCGAGTCGGTCACCAACCACGATGTCAAAGCCGTCGAATACTTCATCAAGGAGAAGCTGGCCGGGACGACGCTTGAAGCGCTCGGCGAGTTCGTCCACTTCGCGTGCACCTCGGAAGACATCAACAACGTGGCGCACGCCCTGATGCTGCGCGACGGCCTGCGCGTGCTGCGTGCCGCCCAAGACAAACTGACCGGCCTGCTCGCGGCCTTCGCCGAGGAAACCCGCGGCGTCGCGATGCTCGCGCACACGCACGGCCAGCCCGCCTCGCCCACCACGCTGGGCAAAGAGTTGGCGGTGTTCGTCCACCGCCTGCGCCGCCAGGCCGCACAGCTCGACGCCATCGTTTTGCCCGCCAAAATGAACGGTGCGGTCGGCAATTTCAACGCGCACCTCGCCGCGTATCCCGGCGCGGACTGGGAAGCGCTGGCGAAAGCGGTCGTCGAAGGCCGTTTCGGCCTCAGCCAGAACGTGCTCACCACGCAGATCGAATCGCACGACGGCATCGCGGAGCTTTTCGACGCGCTGACACGCTGGAACACGGTGCTGCTCGATCTCGACCGCGACCTCTGGACCTATATCTCGTTCGGCTATCTCGGCCAAAAGACGGTCAAGGGCGAAGTCGGCTCCTCAACCATGCCGCATAAGGTCAACCCCATCGACTTCGAGAACAGCGAAGGCAACCTCGGAATGGCCAACGCGGTGTTGGAGCACATGGCCCGCAAGCTGCCGGTCTCGCGCCTGCAGCGCGACCTGACCGACTCCACGGTCCTGCGCAACATGGGCGTGGGCTTCGGCTACTCGCTGACCGCGTATCAGTCCACGATCAAGGGTCTCGGAAAGATCACGCTGAACGCCGGACGGCTGGCTGACGACTTGAACGACGCATGGGAAGTGCTGGCCGAGCCGGTTCAGACCGTGATGCGCAAGCTGGGCAAGGCCAACCCCTATGAGCAGCTCAAAGAGCTGACGCGCGGCAAGAAGATGACCGCCGGGATCATGCGGCAGTTCATCGAAGGCCTCGACCTCCCGGCCGAAGACAAGCAGCGCCTGCTGGCCCTAACCCCGGCAAGCTATACCGGTATCGCCTCGAAGCTCGTCGACGCGATCCGGTAAGGGGAAGGACCCGCAAGCTGCATTTCCCTAGTGGGGGAGATATCCAGATGTTGTCAAAATAAAGG
>JAQVSS010000234.1 GCA_028700415.1 Kiritimatiellia bacterium | reverse complement strand
AACGCCAAGTGGTTCTCCCGCAACGAAGCTGGCTTCAACGGCAACGCGACAATCGGGCGCGTCAGATCCTTTAAAGATGCTTCCGGCTATCCGACAACCGTTGAGCTTCCGGTCGAGGCGACGGCAGGCGAAACGCTCACGATTGGCAAGCTGACCGGCGGACGCGGTCCGGGCAGCGCGGTCATCAAGGCCAGCGAAGGCGCGCTCGAGATTGGCGATGCAACGTCCTACGGCGGCACCGTGAAACTTGAAGCCGGCTCGCTTGCGTTCACCCGCAGGGAACTGCCGACAGCGCTTCCGCACGACGCGTTCATCCACTTTGACCCATCCGACTCATCCTCATTCGTAACCAACGCTTCTGGCGAGTTTCTCCTTTTCCGCAACCTAGCCATACACAACGGTTGGAAGATGAACGAGATCTGCGCGCGTCCGGCCGGCACCGCGCCGACCGTTCTCAAAGATGAGATGGGCACTGGACTTCACATGCTCGATTTTGGCGACTACGTGCAGTCTGATTTCACCCGGATGCTCTATTTCGCGACAAACGAGACCGGGACCGTGACGTCCTTCAAGGCAACGCCGTCAGGCTTCACAACTGTGATTGCAGTCGTTGGCGCCCAGCGCGGTGGCGGTGGTCTCATCAAGCAGACAGGCAATCTTGGGTACCTGTGCCGCAACTCCACGTTGCCGTGCCGTTTCGACACTATTTTCTTTGGCACCTATTCGGTAGTCAACAACCTCCCTGCCAACCTATATGCCACGGCAATGATCGATGCCATTCCAGCCGACGGCACAAAAGTTGGCTTTGACACCCCCGCCTATCAGGTCGTGGCGCTCCAAGGACCCGGCAACACTGAATCGGACGCCATTGGTGGAACAGCGTGGGGTTCGGGGGGACTCCGCCTCGGCGAAATCGCCATTTACCGTCGTGTCCTTTCACAGCAGGAGCTCCGTGACGCTTCGGCGTACCTGATGAAGAAGTGGCTCAACCGCGAGGCACCCGGCTACGCGCGCTTCAAGAACCGTCAGACGCCGGACGTTCTCACGGTGTCCGCTTCCGGGTCGGCGTCGCTCGACGTCAACTCCGGGAGCGCGAGGATCGGGACCATCACCGCTCCAGACGGCTCGTTTGTTAAGGAGGGTGCGGGAACGCTCGAACTCTTCAAAACCGACGCCGAGCACATCTCTGTCAGGGGCGGCAAGGTCGTCAAGGTCGCCACACCAGACGTTTCGTCCGCCTGCGAGCTGGCGGCGGAGCCGGCGCTTCATCTTGACGTTACCGACGCCTCCAGCATGCGCGTTACGGAAGTGAATGGCGAGCGCCGCGTCTACGAGTGGTACTCGCAGGGCGACCGGACAGTTATGGCGACGATTCCGCATAGGATGTTGAACGACGCGACGCAGTACGGCAATGACAAGTACGCGCCTTATCTATCGAGCGCGGTACAGCTGAATGGACGCGATACGCTTGACTTTGGCCCATTCACCATCGACGCGGGCGGACGAGCGATGTCGCTTTCGCGCTCCTTCGATGCGGTCCGTAGCGCCTATGTCGTCTGGGCTCCGCGCGACGACAGCCGCGGCAGCTTCTTCGGCTGTTCAAAGGGCAACGGCGACACCGTCGGCGAACTCTACGACTTCCTCCGCGATGCTACGGCGACCAACACCGCGGCACTTCTCCAAGGCAACCCCACTTCCGGACATGTCAGCGATGGCCAGATCTACACGAACGGCATTCAGGTGGCCGCCACGATGATCGTGCCGTCCGCCGGGAGGTTCATGCTTGCCGAATTTCACCCGACGTGCCCGGCGCACATCTCTGGTTTGGGAACCGACCGTGACGTTCCGCGTTTCACGGGCGGCATCCGGATGGCGGAAGTCGTCCTCTATGAGCGCGAGCTTTCCGACCGCGAGAAGGTCGCAACGCGCAACTACCTCATGCAGAAGTGGTTCAATGCCGCACCCCAAGCACTGCCGGAGCCAGAAGAGGATACGATGTCTGTTTACGACATCGAGGTCGCGGGGTCGGGCAGCGTTGGCAGCGATGCCGACATCAGCGCGTGGAAACTGAGGGGTTCGGGAACATTCGTCAAAGATGGCGAGGGAACACTTTCTGTCAGCGATCTGAGCGAATTCAGCGGCGAAGTCGTCGTGACTGGAGGTACGCTGAAGATTACCGGTATCCGTCCTGCCTCGGATGCTCCGTTTGCGGCAGCGGATGATCTTCTCTTTCACGCTGACGCCACCCGCGGGTTTACCACGGTCACCAATGAAAACGGCATGATCGAGGTGACCGAATGGGCATCGACGTTGAACGACGGTTGGTCGGCAATTCCGTTTCACGATGCGAACCGTCCGACGCTCATCAAGGCGGACGATTTGAACCGGGGTTATGTGGTGGACATGGGCGCGAGCGGCAAGAAGCAAGCGATGCGTTTCGCGAAGAACGGCGTCACCAATCTTCTTGAAAGCATTGGCAGTGTCTTCTGGATGCTCGGTTCGCATAATGGCGGCGGCTACCTCCTCGGCGGAGGCCACCACTACAGCAATTGGGCCGGCGGGCTTTTCAACTTCATGCGCGGCGGCCCTGGCGGACGGTGTGATCTCCCAGAGTACTCGATTCTGAATAGCGCGTGGGTGTGTCCGTACAACCTCCAGAGTGCCGAGTGGCGTCTCGATGGAACCTCCGTATCGCCGCTTGCGACGGGGCTGTCCGGCGGCTGGGATCTCATCTCGATGAACATCACGAATGTTGCCTACCAGACGTCGAACGCCGATGGCTTTGCGTTCGATGGCCGCACGATCAACAACACCAATGATTATGTAACCTATATGGGGTGTCAGCGGCTTGCGGAAGTCTTGATCTATAACCGCAAGCTCACGGATGGGGAATGCGTTGCCACGGAAAATTACCTCCGCCGCAAGTGGGGTTACAAAGGTACGCAGATGTCGATGACGAACGCGGCTTCGGTTTCGGTTGCAGCGGGAGCGGCGCTTGACCTTGGCGGGACGAACCAGTACGTGGCAGCTATTTCCGGCGCGGGTACGGTCACGAACGGCACACTCGCGATCGGCACGCTCGTTGCCGATCCGACGCTAGCGTCGCTTCCAGAGTTCAAGGATGTGACGGTCGCGATCGAGGCGGGACAGAAGGTGACGGTGGCGAACGCGGGCACAATCACTCGGAACACCGTGATTACGATCCTTGCATGTGAATCAATCACCGGGCTGGAGAATCTCGAAACCGCAATCATCGCGGGCGTGCCGGATGACCGGTTCACAGTCAAACTTGTGTTTGAAAATGGCGTGCTTGGCGTGAAGTTCCTGCCGAAAGGGCTCATCTTTCAGATCCGTTGACGAAAGGTCCTGACGTCGTATGAATGCAATGAAGTTCGCCGCCGCGGCGTCCGCCGTTCTGGCGGCGGCTTCCGTTTTCGCGGAAGTTAAAGTCTATCCTCACTACATGGATGCAAGGAAGCATCCGGACGAATCGCGCCGCGTCGTGAAACCGCCGAACCGCGCGGAACTCGGCAACCAGACGCACTTCATGGCTCTCCGCCATCTCAGCGAGAAAAACTACAAGGCCGAGATGGACCGCTGCATCAACGAGGACGGGCTGGGCGATTTTATCTGGGGGTACTACCGCCACTTTCTGTTGCCGAACTTCAAGGAGATCGTCCGCGAAATTAAGGCCAGGAACCTCTATTATTTCGACATCGTCGGTTTCATCCCTGGTGTGGGTATGGGACGGGACAGGCAGCTCTGGGAGGGGTTGACGCAGATTCAACTGACAGAGGAGGATATCCGGTTTCTCAATGACACGCTTGGTGACCGTTTTCTTGGCATGGACAACGGCGAGCAGGACGGACGCTACGCTGGATTCGCCGGGCAGGAGATCCCCCGTGGCGTCAGCGGCTTTGAGCAATACTGCGCCTTCCAATCCTGGTTCGAACGGCTGGAGAAGCTCCAAGGCAACAAGATGGTCGCGCTTACCGGCCTCAACTACGGGCACTACTTCCTCAAGCAGAACTGTTACACCTTCCTTGGCGCCGAGACCGCGCAGTCGCTTCCCAACGCCCAGCTCTTCTACGCCTTCATCCGCGGCGCGGGCAAGCAGTATGGCGTGCCGTGGTTCGGGAACGTATCGGTTTTCGGCCCGACTGGATGGAAGGACTACAACAAGCGTCGGGAGGTCGTGAAGGGGAAGGGTCCGGGACCGGAGAACGGCACGTCGCTCGCGCTCTTGAAAAAACTCATGATGGCGCAGATCTTCTACAACGCTCAGGCGGTCGGTTTTGAGATGGGATATTATGCGTCTGACGGCAAGGAAATGACGCTGACGCCGATCGGACAGATTCAAAAAGATAGTATTGCGTGGCTGAAGGAGTACGGCGAGCCCGGCGTCATGCACGCGCCTGTCGCAGTGATGCTCGATTTCTTCTCCGGTTGGACTTTTGCCCGCCATTACTTCTACGGTGGCGGCATCAATCGCAAATGGGCGACGCTGCCCTATGACCGCGGCGATTATTTCACCGACGGCGTCCTGCTCATGCTTTATCCCGAATACGACGCCTCGGCCTACTACAACAACGAGCATGGCTTCAACGTCGACACGCCCTACGGGGACATCGCGGATTGCGTTCTTTCCGATGCGCCGGCATGGATGCTGAAACAGTATCCGCTCATCGTTCTCACGACGACGCTCAAGGCGACGGACGAACTCAAGGACACGCTGAACGGCTATCTTGCCGGCGGCGGCAGGATCGTTCTCACTGAGGCCAACCAGAAAAACCTCAAGCTCGCCGGCGCAAACGTGGTCGTCATTTCCGGCGACGGCCTCACCGAGTGTGCCGACGTGCGTCCCCCGGTGAAGGATCCGGGGCGGGAAAAGCCCTTCCCGCGGGCGCATCCGCTTTCCGCTGAAGCCCGGACAAAGCTGGACGAGGCGTTTCGCCGCGTCATGATTTTCGGCACGTCGAAGACCTGCGAAGCAAACGGGCTTTCGATCGTAACGTGCCGTAAGTCGCCGGGTGAGTATACCGTTCTGGTTCTCAACAACACTTGGAAAGAGTTGCCGCTTCATCTCCACACATTCGCGGGCACTGTGAAGAAGGTGACCGAGCAACGGATTGCCACGAACGAGAAGACCGCCGTTGGCTACTACCCGACCTTCATGGAAAACACCGCTTCCGGCAGGGACACGGCGCATACCATCGCCCCCGGCTCAGTGCGGGTTTTCGCCGTCACGCTCGATGAAACCGGGTCAATCGCGGAAATCCCGGAAGCGGTTCCAGTGCCGAACGAAACGAAGGCGACCCTGTATCTACGGAACATCGGCGGTCCCATCAAGCGCGAGATCCTGCGTCGTCCGACGTTCACGCGCCACTTTGACAGCGTGATGATCGACTGGAAGTACCTGATGGCGCGTGACGACGAGGATCTCGGGGAACAGACGAACTTCCTTACCGTGCAACAGATCCATGTGCTTGTCGACCTTTCGAATGGACTCAACCTCTTCCCGGATCTCCGGTTCATTGATAACGACCCGAATGAGACACCGCGGGTCGCGCACAAGCTGAAGCGTCTTCTTGAAAAGATGGCGATTCTCGGGGCGAAAGATCTCGTGATCACCAAGCACATGCGTCCGGCAAACCTGACGCAGAAGGATTTCGAGGAGCAGTTCGTGGCGTTCACGAAGACGTTCTGCAAGACCTGTTCGGAGAAGGGGATCCGCCTCCATTTCCACGGTGAAGGGAGCCGCGGCGTCGGGGGGTACCAGGAGCTTGAGGCGTTCGTCAGGCGCATCGACGAACCGAACTGCACGATGGCTCCGCGGCTTGAGAGCGAGATGCGCCGCTGCGGCATGAACATCAAAGGCTCGCCTCGTGTGCTGGCTAACATCGTGGCGCCACTCTGGTTTGTGAGCGCCGCTCAGAATGACGAGAACCGGCAGGGCGTTTCCTCCGCCGCGCCGCTCAACGCCTGCGGCGTCGACGAGTCGATCCTGATCGACAATCTGAAAGCCATCCGCACGCATGCTCCGCGCGTCGTCTTCGATGCAGTCCATCCTGATCTTGATTCGGAATACCGCGACGCGAGACTCTGGGAATCCACGAAATCGTCCAAATAACCAAAAAAGGAGAAAAATGGAAATGACAACGAAACTGATCGTCACCCTCGCCTGCGCCTCCCTGTCGGCACCGCTGTTCGGCGGAAACCTCACGGCCAAGATCGCCGAAAAGCACAAAGTGACCCGCACCGACAAATTCTTCGAGTTCGAACGCACGGTGTTCGATTTCAACGGGCACGAGGCGTGGGTGGTTGAACCCAAGGAAAAGGCAGCCGAAGGGATGCCCTGGACATGGACCATGCAGTGGGCGACGGCGTTCGTGCCGCGCACAAACGTTCCGAAGCTCCTCGAAAAGGGCTGGCACCACGTGACCCTACAGATGTTCGACACACGCGCGTGCGACGAATCGATGCCGGAGTTCAAGGCGTTCCAGGAGTATCTTGCCAAGGAGCTCGGGTTCGCGCCAAAAGCTCGGCTCGTCGGCATGAGCTGGGGAGGTTTCTACTCGATCCGCTACGCGGCGACGTATCCGGAGCTGGTGAAATCGATCTACCTCGACGCGCCGCTCCTGAACTTCGAGAAATTCGGCAACAACGACCCCGCGCAGATCGGCCCCTGGGCCAAGTCCATCCCGGAGAAGGGCTGGCGCAGCGATCCGCGTATGCCCGTCAACATGGCAGAACCGATCGCCAAGGCCGGCATTCCGGTGCTGCTGCTTTACGGCGGCGTGGATCAGGTGGTGCCTCCGGCGTCGCACTGCGAACTCTTCATTCCGCGCTTCAAGGCCGGCGGCGGCGATATCAAGGTA
>JAQVSS010000233.1 GCA_028700415.1 Kiritimatiellia bacterium | reverse complement strand
TTGCCACCGTGTGTGGCTGACAACGTTAGGATCGAGAAAAAGAATCACGAGCGAAACCGATTGAGAAGCTGTCCGTTTCGCGCGAAGGACGCAAAGAACGCTGAGTAGAAGGCGTTGCTCAACTTACAGAACTCTGCGGTCTCTGCGTACTCTGCGCGAAAACCAAGGCTGACAAGAAAAAAGCGAGAGAAAACGGAAGAAAAGAGAGAGGCTGATCGTGCTGTCACCTATGCCGGAACCACCTATCTCGTTTTTTCGATTCCTGTGTCTATCGTTCTCGGCCTAGAGCCGTTTCGCAAAAGGTGTAGCCGCTCCGGGTAGGGACGCCTCCCCGAGGCGTCCGCGGACGGTTCGGGGAACCGTCCCTACCGACAATCGAAACTGGCTACAAAATAACTTAAGCCGCGCTAGTACACTGCACAAGATGTTGTTTCGGACATGACTACATGAGTGATAACACAGGCAAGCGCAGTCTGTAACCCAATTGAACCGCAGATTGACGAATACTGAACCGAAGAATATCGAAGGAAATCCCGCCCATACGCAGTCAAGACTCTTTCCTTCATAATTCGGAACTCGTTATTCGTCAATCTGCTGTTTGTTCAGGCGTTGAAACGACTTGCTTTTTATTGGCCTTGTCGGACAACAAGGTACGAATGCTACAATCCTGAGAATCCTGGATTATACTGGCCGCCGAAGCGAAGCAGGCGGAAATCCTGTCCGAAAAAATTTCCTGTACAGACTACTAGATCCGTTTTAACAACACGGGGTCACAGAGTCACGGGGGGCCAGCGTGCCGTAAAACTTCATATTCTCTGTATCTCCGTGTCCCTGTGTTAAGAGTTTATTGGCTACAGTAAAAGTTAATCTGCGCTAACCATGCCAAGGGCAGTTCCATCACAGGCTGCCGATGAACAGGGAGTAAAATCGGGCGTTGCACACTATCGGGGCCGCACCTTGAGTCCGGCCTTTTTCGCCAACGCCGCCTGCCGCGCGTCGAAGGTGTAGAACGCTTTGGCGCCCAGCGTGACCGCCGCCGCAACGTGGAGGATGTCGAAGGCTCGCGTCCCCAGCACCCCCGTGTGACCAGCGCTCAGGGACTCCGCTTCGGCGAACACCTGCCCCCACACCAACGGCACAGCCAAGAACGCCCCTTGGTCGAGGTCGTCTGCCACCTGCTGCAGCAGTCGCCGGCAAGTCAAGCCCGGCAGATGACCCCGGAACACGGAGAGCCGGAGCGCGTTGCGCAACTCGTATCTTTGAAAGTCGGTCAGCAGGAACGTCACACCACCGTTTTCGGCCGCGGCCGCCGCCCGCGCGGTATTGGCGTCCTGCGCGTACAACGAAAACAGGAAACTCGTGTCGGCATACGCTACCACCGGTAGCCCTCCCTCTCCTCCAAGACCATGTTGGGGATAACTTTGTCCCCAAAGATCGCCTTGGCACGCGCCGCGAAGTCCGGCATCTTGGGCCGCGACTTCGGCTCTGCTGCGCGCGGCGGACACAGCCGGGCCACGGGCTTGGAACGCTTGAGCACCGTGACTTCCTCGCCTTCGGCCACCCAACCGAGCACCGTGCTAAGGTCGTGCCGCATCTGTCTAATCGTCGCCGTTTTCATGTGACACATCATGTGACACATTGAGGGGAATTGTCAAGTGCGAAAAGGTCTTTGCGCTTCACGTTTCGCACAGATCTTTCCGGTAAAAGAACAGGACGGCGATTAAAATGCACACGGCGGAGCCGACATAGACCGCAGACAGGCAGGCGAACCCGTTGGCCAAACCGAAGGCGGGCTTCAGAATGCCCAAGATGTAAGGGGACAGCGCGCCGACAAAAAGCCCGAAGCAAAGCACAAAACCCGTGGCGGCCGACCGGTACCGGACATCGACGATGTCGTAAATGGAGGCCCAGAGGTTCGCCTCATAAACCCCGCGGAAAAGACCGAACAACACGAGTGCGGCATAGAGGACCGGCAGCGAACCGCTTGTGCCCATGAGATAAATAAAAGGCGCGCCGAAAAACAATCCCAGCATGGGAACGATCGCCCTGATCCTTTTTATCTTAGCGGTCAGCACATCCGTGATCCGGGCCGCCACCAACACGCCGAAGAAGGCGGCGATATGGTGATAAAAGGTCGCGTCAAACCCCGCCCTCGACAGGGAAAAATTGTATTTCTCATGCAGGAATGTCGGCATCCATACCAGAAAACCAACGCCCACAAAGTTCATCCCCGAAAAGGCCAGCGACAACAGGATAACCGACGGCTTTCTGAAAACGGCGACCAAAGCCTCTTTGATCCCCGCCGCGGGAACGGGGGCCGCCCCATCCCTTTTCTGAGGAAAGGAGTCCTTGAGCCTGTAGTACAGGACGGCGGCCAACGCGATGCCAAAGCCGCCGAAAACATAAAAGGCCATTCTCCAGCCGTATACGTCCGCGATATACCCGGCCAGGTATCCGCTGCAGATGATGCCGACATAGAGTGCGGTCTGATGGATCGACAGGGCTGTCGCCCTTGTCTTGTCATGGTTTTCCCCGATGAGGGCACTGGCGGTCGGCCTGGTTGAAGAACAAAGCCAGCCAAAGAAGGGCGACCACTTCCCATTTATAGGGAATTTTCCTGATCCCAGGCATCATCATTTCTCCCTTCCGTATCCGCGGCAAAAGGCACTTGGCCGTTTCCCCGCACGGGAAAACGGCCAAGCGGCGAGAGGTGCAAAAAACAGCGCCGAGGAACACTTCCGTGGCGCTGTCCAGACCCTCCGCGTCCGAGAGCGGATTACGCCTCTTCCTGTGCCCCGTAGAGCTGATCCAGCGCGTCGCCGATCATCTCCAGCGCCTCTTCCAGATCCCCGTCCTTCACGTTCAGCGGCGGGAGGAAGCGCACCACGTGCTCGCCGGCCACGCAACAGAGCAGCCCCATATCGCGGCAGTTGTCCACAACCTCTTTGGCCGAACCTTCAACCACCATGCCCACCATCAGGCCCTTGCCGCGCACCTCCAAAACCTGCGCGTATTTCTCGACAAAAACGTTGAGCCCTTCGGCGAAGAGGTTCCCCGCCTCCTCCGCATGCTTGATCAGCGCCTCTTCCTCGATCACGTCCATCACCGCCAACGCGGCCGCGCTCGACACGGGATTGCCGCCGAAGGTCGACGCATGCATGCCCGGCTGGAACAGGTCGGACAAAGCCGGCGAGGCCACGAGAGCGCCCATCGGAATGCCGTCAGCCAAAGCCTTGGCCAACGAAAACGCGTCCGGCTTGACCGAATAGTTTTGCCACGCGAACCACTTGCCCGTACGGCCCATGCCGCACTGCACCTCATCGCACAGCATCAGCAGGCCCTTCTCGTCGCACAGCTTGCGCACGCCGGCCATGAACTCCTCGGTCGCAGAAATCACGCCGCCCTCGCCCTGCACCGCCTCCAACATCACCGCGACGGTCCGCTCGTTGACGGCGGCCGCGACCGACTCCAGATTGTTGAACTCCGCGTACGCGAAGCCGATCGGCAGCGGATCATAGCCCTTCTGGATCTTGGCCTGCGCCGTGGCGGCCATCGTCGCCAGCGTCCGGCCGTGAAAAGAGTTCTGCATCGTGATGATCTCGTACTTGCCCTTTTCGTGCCCCCACAGGCGCGCGAGTTTGATCATCGCCTCGTTGGCCTCCGCGCCGGAGTTGCAGAAGAAGCACTTGCCGTTGAGCGAGAGCTTCGAGAGCCGCTGCGCCAGCAGCGCCTGGTTCACATTGTAGAACAGGTTGGAACAGTGCCCCAAGGTGGCGACCTGATCCTGAATCGCCTTCACCACCTTGTGATGGCAGTGTCCCACATTGTGGACCGCAATCCCGGCCGTGAAATCGAGATAGTTCATGCCGTCCGGGTCACGGACTTTGCATCCGCTGCCACTGGTCAGCGTCGCCGTCGGGGCGTACGTGTGCATCACATATTGGTCGAACAATGCGGCAATATCAGTACTCTTACTCATCTGCTATGATCTCCGTTCCTACACCTTTTTTCGTGAAAATCTCCAACAGCAGCGAATGGGGCATGCGTCCGTCGACGAGGTGGACTTTGCCCACCCCAGCGTTGATCGCTTCCACGCAACTGTCCAACTTCGGCAGCATACCGCCACCCACAACGCCGGTCTCCTTGAGTTTCCTCACACTGCCGACCCGCAGCGTCGCCAGCAACGACGCGGGATCGTTCACATCCATCAGCAGCCCCGGCACGTCCGAAATGAACGCCAGCTTGCGCACTTTCATGGCTTTGGCGAGAGCCGCCGCCGCCGTGTCCGCGTTAACGTTGTACACGTTGCCGTCCGGGCCGGTCCCGAGCGGCGTCACCACCGGCACAATCCCCGCGTCGAGCATCTCGGCCACCGGCCGCACGTCGACCGCCACCGGTTCGCCGACATACCCCCAGTCCAGGGCCGCGCCGGTCTCCGGGTCCTTGCCGGTCTTCTTCTCGACCGTGAAAATCCAGTCGCCGTGCAGCGGCCGCGCATTGGCCAAGTGCTTTTGCAGCAGCCGCACGACGTTGGCGTTGACCTCGCCCTTGATCACGCGCTCCACCACGCGCACCGCCTCTTCGGTCGTCACGCGCAACCCCTGCACGAAGTGGGGCGGGATTCCGGCCTTCTCCATGCCGCGCGAAATCGCTTTGCCGCCGCCGTGCACCAGCACCGTCTTCATGCCCACCGCGTTCATGAACGCGATGTCCGTCAGCAGGCTTTCGAGGTTCCCGGGAACCTCCATCACGCTGCCGCCGACCTTCACGAGCACGACCGACCCTTTGAAGTCCTGAATGTAGGGCAGTGCCTCAACTAACACCGCCGCTTTTTGCATCGCTTCCTGCATCATATACATCACGTCGTGTATTCTGCGTTGATCTTCACGTAGTCGAGCGACAGGTCGCACGTATAGATCGTGTCCTCGCCGCTGCCCACATTCAAATTTACGGTCACGTCGAACGCGCGCTTGAGCATCAGGTCGCGCATCGCCTTCAGCAGCGGCGCGTCCGCCACACGGCCTTGGTCGTACGCGCAGACGTCGCCGTAGTAGATCTGAGCGTGCCGGTCGTCAACCTCCGCACCCGAATACCCCACCGCCGCGATCACGCGCCCCCAGTTGGGATCGATCCCGAACCACGAGGTCTTGACCAACGCGGATTTGGAGATCGCCCGCGCCGCCAATTGCGCATCCGCATCCGTCCGCGCGCCCATCACGCGCACCTTCACGAACTTGGTCGCGCCTTCACCGTCCATCACCATCTTCTTGCCCAGTTCGAGGCAGACCGTCGTCAGCGCGTCCACGAAATACTGCCACTGCGGGTGGTACGGCGTCAGCACGTTGTTGTCCGCCACACCGCTCGCCATCAGGATCACCGTGTCGTTCGTGCTGCGGTCTCCATCCACCACCAGCCGGTTGAAACTCACGTCCACGGCCTCGCGCAACGCCTGGTCGAGCGCCTCCGCGTGAATCGCCGCATCGGTGGTCAAAAAGCCCAGCATCGTCGCCATGTTCGGCTCGATCATGCCGGAGCCCTTGCACATGCCGCCGATGCAGACCGTCTTGCCGTCGATCTCCAGTTCCACGGCCACCTGTTTGTCCACCGTGTCGGTGGTCATGATCGCATGCGCCGCGTCGTCGCCACCCTCGCGGCTCAATGCCCGGGCCGCAAGCTCTGCGCCGGCCGCGACCCGTTCCATCGGCAGGTGAACCCCGATCACGCCCGTCGAGCACACCAGCACGAGCCGCTCATCGATCCCCAGCGCGTTGGCGGCGGCCCGCGCCATCTCGCACGCGTTCAGCAAGCCCTGCTCACCCGTGCAGGCGTTGGCGCACCCGCTGTTGACGATCACCGCCTGCGCCTGACCTGAACCGGTCCGCTCGCGGTCGACTTGGACGGGCGCGGCAGCCACCTTGTTGGTGGTGTACACCGCGGCCACCGCCGCCGGCGCGTCGGCCGCGACCAGCGCCACATCCTTACGGTCCTTATACTTGATGCCGGCCGCGACGCCGCTCGCCCGGAACCCGCGCGCGGCTGTCACGCCGCCCTCAATGTATTCAAAGGTCTTCATACGAAACGCCTACCCGGGGCACACGAAAGGAAAATGCCTCCGCGCCACAGTCCCTGCAGGCACATCCCACCCCTTTTCCAAACCGGTATAATCGAATATTTGGCCCGCAAAGTCGATGAAAAACGGCCCCCTGCGCAAGAAACTTCTTCGCACAGGGCAACCCCCGTTCCCGGCCGTCCTTACCCCACCGCCTCCAGCAGTACTTCTAAGGCCCGCTCAACCGCCTGCCCCCGTATGGACTCGCGGTCACCGGACAACCGGAAGCATTCCGTCCGCACGCCCGCAGCCGAGGCAACCCCCAGGTAAACGAGCCCCACCGGTTTCTGCGGCGAACCGCCGTCCGGCCCGGCAATGCCCGTCACCGACACCGCCACGCCGGCCTTCAGGCGCGCGCGCGCCCCCCGCGCCATCGCTTCCGCGCACTCGGCGCTCACAGCCCCCACGCGGTCCAGCACTTCCTGCGGCACGCCCAACATATCGCGTTTCACCGCATTCGCATAGCTGACCACGCCGCCCATGAACATCGCCGACGCGCCGGGCACCGACGTGATCCGCCCCGCGACCAGCCCGCCCGTGCACGATTCCGCCGTCGCGACCGTCACCCCCTTCTCCCTGCAGATCGCAACCAGCCGCCTTTCCGCAGCACACTCTTCACGTTTCATCATGGCCCCACTATACGCTCCCGCCTCGCCCCTATCAAGCCCTGCCGGGCGCCAGGGGCGCATCCCCGTTCCGTTGACTAGGGTCAAGCGGCAGAAGCCCGCAAGAGGGAGTCGATTAAGATTAGGATGAAGATTACGATTATGAAAGCAGCCGTTCCATCTTGCCTATAACTCCTAAACCG
>JAQVSS010000232.1 GCA_028700415.1 Kiritimatiellia bacterium | reverse complement strand
ATCTCCTGTACCGTCTCGGCGTCCTCACGCAGCACGAGGCCCGCGAACTCTTTCTCGGTCACGATACCTTTCAAGTCGGTGGAGCGGATCACCAGCCGCGGCTCTTCCAGCAGCTTGAGGCTGACAAACCGGTTGTTCACGGTCAGTACCGGACGGACCGCAACCAGCGCCTTCTCGCGCCGGATCAGCGCTTCGCGGTCTACATAGACCCCGGCCTTCAGCGCGTAGGTCTCGGCCAAATGCGAGAAGCGCACCAGCGTGGCGAACCCGCCCTGCCGGATCACGATGTTCTCGTTCCCGGGCGCGGTACTGAAGGGCACGAGGATGCGGCCGTCCCTGTCGGCGGCGAACGCGCGCCCGCCCAGCCATGCGCCCGCATCGGCCAGGCGCTGGCCGCTCTCGTCCAACACGGTGAACGCATGACCGGCGGCGGTCACTTCCTGCAGCACGCCCAGCCGCCCCTTCTGCACCAGCGCGCGGCTGCTCTTCCCGTTGCCGATCAATTCGACCACATACGCGCCCCGTCCTTTGAGTTCGGGCAGCTCGAACGTGCGCGCCACGCGGCGCTCCGAAGCCTCCCGGTACTTCACCGTGCGCGAAACCGAGGCGACCAACCCGTCAAGGTTGATGGCGAGGTTGAGCGGCTGTCCGGTCTCCCGGTAGTAATTGAACGTGTTGATCTCGTAAACCTTGACGATCAGCGAGGGCACGTTCTTGACGAAAGCGGTCAGCGTCACCGCGTCGCCCGCGCCACACGCGGACGGATTGTCAGGCGCAAAGTCGATGTCCACGCGTTCCTTGAGTCGGCGGTAGGCATCGGGCGCGAGCAGCGGTGCCCACTGCTGCGGGTCGCCAACGCCGTTGACAATCTTGGCCTCCGCAAAAAGTGGCTTGAGGAAGTCTTCGCGGATGTAGGGCAGGAACGCGTCGAAGCCGATGTCATCCTTGAAGAATTCCAGCAGGAAGGCGCGCACCAGCGGCTCCTCGTTGGCGACGGGAGGCAGGGAGACGAGGCGGAAGTCCTGGTCCAACTGCGCAAGATGGTCGCCCCGCGGCAACCGCTCGCGGATTTCGGGACGCAGGTAGTACACGTTGCGGGGCAGTTTGACATACTCCAAAAACAGGTCGCGGTCATAAACCCCTTTGCGCCGGTCGTAGCGCAAACGGTTGTAAAGCACGTTCGCCTTGAGCGAGTTGTGAACCGGATCGAGCGTTTTCGCAAACGCCCAGACACGCGCGTAGTAGGCTGCGCAGGCCTCGGAATCCGCGTCGGGGTCGACCTCGTTTTCGGGCGCGAGTTTAGCGAGGTAGGCGTTCACAAAGGCGGCCTCGTTACGCAGCGCGGGTTTTTTCTGCAGCAACCCGTCTAACTGCGCGAGGGTCAGAAGGCGGTGGACGGGAAGGGACCCGAAGCCGCGGCTGTCCTTCGCCTCCAGATCGGCAACGATCAGCTCGACCACCCCGGGGAAATCCGGGCGGCGCAAACGGGAGAGCAGGTTACGGCGCTGTTCATCCGTGAGTTTCTGTCCCGCGGCCAACTCCAACCCCGCGTCCTCAAGACGCTCCAGACTGCGGGGATCCTCTAACAGGGCTCTCCGGAGCAACTCCCGCAAACCGATCTGCAAGTTGTCCAAAACGGTCGGCGCCGCGCTCGCGCGCTCGCCGGTCTTGCGGGCGTGGCCATAGTAGAGCCCCAACTCGCGGCGCAGGTAGTCGAGGCTCCGCTTAGGCTCCCGGTCATAATCGAGCAGCGCCTGCCGGTTGAGCAGCTCGCGGGCCCGGTCGGTCACATTGCCGTTGCGTTCGCGAATCCAACGGTCCATCGTTTCCTGAAAACGTTGCCGCGCCCCCGTGTTCTGGGCATGGAGCGCGTGGAAGAAGTAAAAGTCGTCCGTGCCGGGAACCAGTTCCCGCAGCGCGGCCTCGCGGTCATCCGCAAGGCTGAAGGATTCAACAAACCCGATCTCCTGCGTCCGCGCATACAGGGCCAGGGTTAAACAGAGCGCCGCCGCCATGTGTGTTCTCATGTTTTTCACCTCCGTTTTCAACGGATATACGCTTGCCGCAGCCCGTTTATTAAAAACAAACCGAAGCATCCCGGATAGTGTGGCCGTTTTGCGCTTTCTTCGCAACCTCAAACAAAAAAGAGGCGCGGGCGTAATCGACGCCCGCGCCTCTTTGTCAAAACCCGCCGCTCACCGGCGAAACGGCTACGCTTCCTCTTCGGCCTGAAGCTTCTCGGCGATCTCGTCGGCGATCTCCATGTTGGTGTAGACATCCTGGACGTCGTCATGGTCTTCGAGCGCGGCCACGAACTTGTTGACCGCTTTCGCGACAGCCAGATCGTTAACGGGCACCGGCGTGATCGCCACCAGCCCGACTTGGGAATTCTCCTGGTCGAATTTGATGCCTGCAACATCGAGCGCCGCGCAGACTTCCGAGAACGCGACCGGCTGGCAGGTGACGGTGAAGCCGCCCTCTTCGGCGACCATGTCGTCCGCGCCCGAACTCAGCACGACCTCCATGAGGCCGTCTTCCGTGAGGCCTTCGGCCGCGGGAACCATGATCGTGCCCTTGCGCTCGAAACCGCGAGAGACCGAACCCAGCCCCGCAAAATCGGAGCCGCTTTTCTTGAAAATGTTGCGGACTTCGGCCGCGGCGCGGTTCTTGTTGTCGGTCAGCACTTTGACGACGAGGCCGACGCCGCCCTGGGCATAGCCCTCATAGGTGATCTCCTCAAGAACCTCCGCGGCCAGTTCCCCGGTGCCCTTCTTGATGGCGCGGTCGATGTTATCGTTCGGCATGTTGCAGGCCTTGGCCTTGGCGATCAGCGTGCGGAGCGTGGGATTGCTCCCGGGGTCGCCGCCACCGGATTTCGCCACAATGGTCATCTCCTTGGCGATTCTCGAAAAGATCTTTCCGCGCTTGGCGTCAGCCGCGCCCTTCTTATGCTTAATGGTAGACCACTTATTATGACCGCTCATCGTCTGCCTTTCAGCCGCGCCCTCGGCGCGGCATGGTTTCATCCTACACTGTGTTTTCCGCAAACGCGGCTTTGAACCGCCCCCACGGCGCCTTCGCCTGCGGGCATTGCCTGCCCCAACAGGTCAGCGGGCGCGTCGCCTTCAAAATCCTGTATCCAGCCGTTCTCGAACCCGAGATCTCTGGCCGCCTCTGTGAGGAGCGCGTACTCCTCTTTGCCCACCCTCCGGTCCCAGCCCTCAAGCCGCTCCGCGCGGTGCACCGGCGTGTACTGAGACATCACGCTGACCGACACGCCGGTGCCGACATGCTTCGCAAGCCACTCGAGGTTCGCGACCGCCTCAGACACCCGCCCCGGCAGCGCCAGCAAACGGCAAATCACACCCCGCCGGGCCATGCCGTCCGCACCGGTCTCCAGCGGACCCAACCGGTTCCAGAACCAGAGGACCGCGCGGCGCGCCGCATCGACATACAGGTTCGCATCTGACCCCTCGAAGGCGGCTTCAGATGTGGCATAGCGCAAATCAATCAGCGCGATATCCGCCAATTCGCCGAACGCTTCCAATGTCTCCGTTGCTTCGAAACCGGACGTATTATACACAAACGGCAGGGAGATTCCAGTGCGAAGTAGCGGGACCACCGCCTCCCGGATTTGGGGCAGCCACGGGGTGGGAGAAACAAGGTTCCAGTTGTGACAGCCCTTCTCCGCGAGACCCCTGAAAATATCGCGCAGCGTCCCGGCGGAGAGATCGTCGCCCTTTCCAGCCTGACTCCACGGGTGATTCTGGCAATACACGCACCGCATCGTGCAGTGCGAAAAAAAGACCGTACCCGACCCGCGTTCGCCGCTGATGGGCGGTTCTTCGCCGAAGTGCGGGCCGTAGCGGAACACGCGCGGCAGCACCCCTGCCCTACAATAACCGGTCTGACCCGCAAGGCGGTTCACGCCGCACACGCGCGGGCAGAGGCGGCAGGAATGGAGGAAGGAATTCATAGGATGATTAACTTTCAACGCTCAACGTTCAACGCTCAACTCTCAAGCAAAAACCCGTGGGATTTGGCAGTCATTCGCAACTCTCCCCACTTGAACGTTGAGAGTTGAGCGTTGAGCGTTGAACGTTTCTACAGCTCCACCGGCAGCGCGTCGCCTTTGCGGAAGGGCGAGAGGTCGCGGAGTCTCCGGACGATCTTGGGCATGTGTTCGAGCACAAAGTCCACCTCGGCCTCAGTGTTGTAGCGGCTGAGGGAAAAGCGTATGGAACCGTGGACCGCCGTGAAGGGCACGCCCATGGCGCGGATCACGTGCGAGGGCTCCAGCGAGCCGGCCGCGCAGGCCGAGCCGGTGGAAGCGCAGATGCCGAGGTCGTTCATGTCGAAGATGACCGATTCGCCCTCGATGTACTCGAAGCTGATGTTGGTGGTGTTCGGCAGACGGTGCGCGCGGTCGCCGTTGACGCTCGCGTCCGGACACGTGGCGAGGAGCCCGTTCTCCAGTTTGTCGCGCAGGCGCGTGACCAGCCGGCGTTCGGCCTCCATGTTGGCCGAGGCCAGTTCGCACGCCTTGCCGAGCCCGACGATGTACGGCACGTTCTCCGTGCCGCCGCGCCGCCCGTTCTCCTGGTGGCCGCCGAGCATATAGGTCTTGAGGCGCGTGCCGCGGCGCAGGTAGAAGATGCCGATGCCCTTCGGGGCGTGCAGCTTGTGGCCGGAAATGGAGAGCATGTCCACCGGCAGCTTCTTGACGTCGATGGGCAGCTTGCCCGCGACTTGCACAGCGTCGGAATGGACTACAACGCCGGCCTCTTTGGCCATCGCCACAATCTTCTCAAGGGGAAAGACCACACCGGTCTCGTTGTTCGCCCACATGATGCTGACAATCGCCGGACCGCCGCCCTTGAGCGCCTCCCGGAAGGCGTCCAGGTCGAGCTGCCCCACGCTGTCGACGGGAATCTCGGTCTCGGAGAACCCCATGTCTTTCAGGCGGCGGCAGGGGCCGAGCACCGCCGGATGCTCCACGCGCGACGTGATGACTTTGGCCTGACGGCCGAGCAACTCCGCGCTTCCGTGGATGGCCATGTTATCGCTCTCGGTGCCGCAGCTGGTGAAAATGATCTCGGAAGGTTCCGCGTGGAGAAAGGCGGCGATCTTCTCGCGCGCCTCCGCGACATGCTTGTTGACCTGGCCGCCAAAGGCGTGCATGCTGGAAGGGTTGCCATAGAGTTCGCCGAAGAACGGCATCATGGCGTCGCGCACTTCGGGAGCCACGCAGGTGGTGGCGTTGTTGTCAAAATAGATGGTGTTCATAAAAGCACAGGCCCCGGCACTCAAAAAACTTTAAAAACGATACTATACCGCCTTGAGCAACACAAGGGCTTAATCGCACCCGGCCCGGCCCCATCGCGAAAGGGCCGCCATGGCACTTTTTTGTAACACCGGCCGGGCAATCCGTGTATAGTTAAGGCACAAAAATGAAGCAGTTCCTCATTCTTTTGGCGGCTGCGTTGATTGTCGCCTTGCCGTTTGTCTTCCGCCGCGCCCCCGTTTCCGGCGACAAGGGCGAAGGCTGTCTTGAGCTGGTCATCATCACCCCGCACAACGAGGCGTTCCGCCAGGAATTCGCCGAAGGGTTCTCGGAATGGCACCGGAGGGAATTCGGGGCACCCGTGCGGATCGACTGGCGCGTGATCGGCGGCACAACAGAGATCATGCGCTATCTCACATCCGAATACACCGCCTCCGCGAAACACTATAACGACGCGCAGCAGGGCTCCGGCCCCCGGCGAGAGGATCAGCGCATCGGGCTCGTCGACGATCCCGCGAAGATCACATGCCGCATCGACCTCTTTTTCGGCGGCGGCGTGTACGACCACGCCAAGGCCGAGAAGCAGGGCCTGACCGTGCCCGCCTGGGGCGCGGACGGCGCGCCTGCCGGACTCTTTGAGGACGCCGCGGGACGCGAGCTGATCCCCCGTGAACTGAACGGCGAAGTCTGGCGGAGCAACGCCTTCTACGGCTGTGTGCTCAGCGCATTCGGGATCTGCTACAACCCGGACCGCCTCACCGACTTCGGGATCACGCGGCCCCCTGCGGCGTGGGATGATCTGGCCGACCCGCGCTATTTCGGCCATCTCGGGCTGGCCGATCCCACCAAGAGCGGGAGCGTGGCCAAAGCCTTCGAAATGATCATTCAGACGCAGTGTGCCAAAGCGGTCGCGGAAGCCGGATACACACGCGAACAGATCCGGCTTTATGAGACGCGGCTCGGCACGTCGGGAAAAGATCCGGGCGGGCGCACCCCCGATGTGCCGCAGGCGTATCAGGACGCGATCAGCCGGGGGTGGCTGGAGGGCGTCAACCTGGTGCGGCGCATCGGCGCGAACGCGCGATATTTCACCGACGCGTCGGGCAAAGTGCCGGTGGATGTGGGCATGGGCGCGGCCGCGGCGGGAATCGCGATCGATTTCTTCGGACGGCTCCAAGCGGAGCTGTCCGCCCTTCCGGGCGGGCGGCCGGTCATGGCCTATGTGACTCCGGTGGGCGGTTCCAGCGTGACCGCTGATCCGGTGAGCCTGTTGCGCGGCGCGCCGCACCGCGAACTGGCGGTGCGCTTTATCGAGTACCTTCTGGGCAAAGAAGGCCAGCAGTTATGGGACTACCGCGTCGGCACCCCGGGAGGGCCGCGCCGCTTCGCGCTGCGGCGCTTGCCGATCCGGCGCGATTTCTATCCGTGCGATGACCCCGTGCTGCAGGCGGCGTTTGAGGCACACCGCCCGCATCTCGCCGACCCCCTGTGGCAGCCGGATACGGACGCCTACCGGCTGGGCTCCGCTTTCCATTACGAGCCGCGCTGGACGTCGGCGCATTTCGGGATCCAACGCGATCTGATCAGGGCCATGTGTATGGACTCGGGTGACGAATTGAAGCAGGCGTGGCAGGCAATCCTGAAACACGGCGGCCCCACGCAAAA
>JAQVSS010000231.1 GCA_028700415.1 Kiritimatiellia bacterium | reverse complement strand
CACGCCGCTCGCTGACGCGCAGATCCTGAAGGGCGGCGTCCAATTCTTCCGGTGTTCCGTAGCGGCCGCCGCTGGAGCGGGCGAGCGCCTTGAGAACCTTCTCGTTGATGGGCTTGAGCACCATTTCCTGTGACGTCGCCCGCACGGTAAAGAGGCAGGGGGACGACTCGATGGCCTTGCCGTCGATTTCGACCGTGGCGACAGCCCTGTAGTTGCCGGGCTCATTCGGAGTAAACTCGGCCACATAACCCGGGATCTCCGCGCCGCCTGTGGCCTGGATGTTGCGGCCGGTCATCGAGAGGGGGATCACGCGGTCGGAGGGCGTCGTGATTTTACAGGCGACCTTCCACGCTTTACGCGTCTCGGAGGGGGGAATCACGAGGCGGCTCTGCAGGATGGCGGGATCGCCGACCGCGATGGTTCCCGCGTCGGTGAAAAGTTCGAGATGGTATTTGTCCAGATCGCTTTCCGAGGGCGACATCCATTGGATGATCTGACGCCAGAATTTGGGATAAGGCTTTTCTTCCCCGGGCTGCAAGACCCACCGCCAGAGCGAGTCCGTGAGGACGGCCAGAACCTTGCCTTGGCCGTAGACGCGTGACACAAGGATGGGCTGGCGTCCGCTGTCGGTCTGGGCGTCCGCCAGTGCGAAGGCCCCGCCGGAAAGGGTCACGCCGGTGAAGACCGAGAGGACAGGGGGCAGTTCGGCGGGCATGTCGGGATTGTTTGCGAGAGCCGGATGGGCGCGGCCTTCCGCGGTCCACGCCACGCTGAAACGGCCTTCGATAGCGGGTGCGCCGGCGCGGGTAAACGGCAGCAGTTTGCTCAGCTCCGTTTTGCTGATCCCTTTTTCTCCCCACAGCTTCTGCCCGCCGAGCAGGATCAGGCTGCCGCCTTTCTCGACGAATTCGAGGATGGTGCGGCAGTGTTCGGGAGAGATGGCCTCGGAATCGAAATCGCCGAGGACGATAATTTTGTTGAGGCGGAGCTGGTCGAGTGTGAGGTCGAAGGTCAAGCCCTGGCGGTCCCCATACGCGACCCATTCCTTGGCACCGGACATCTTGCGGTTCGGCATCTGGAAAAAGGCCAGGGGGGTGATGTCTTTGTTGGCGAAGAGGGCGCGGGAAAGGTGTTTGCTTTCAAAGCGCGGAACGTCTTCGAGGAAGAGCACGCGGTTTTTGGCATCCAAGACATCCACGGCCACGACCATTTCGTTGTCGTTCGTTTGAGCTTCCCCCGGCAGTTTCGGGATGCGGACGGTGTACATTTCGGTGGCGATTTCGGGGTGGGGCAATTTGAATTGCACGTCGCGGCTGCCGCCCTCGGGCGGCAGCTGGACGGCGATTTTCTCCACTTCTTTGTCGGCCTTGAGCAACATGACGGGGAAGGGCTCGCCCTTGCCGCCCTGTCCCGCAACCGTGACGGTCATGGCCGTGTCCCAGCCGACGATGGCCCGGCGCGGAGTGTCCACGTTATCCACCCGCATGTCGGGCGTGTCGTCGGCGATGCCGGGTTTTTCGAGCTGAGCGACGTAGAGTGGCGCTGCCCAGCCCGCTTCGGACCAGGTGTCCTTCTTTTCGCGCGTGTCGACCGCGTCAGAGAGCACCAAGACGCCCGCGAGTTCCTGGCCGCGCAGGCGGTCGAACAGGCGGGTCAGGCTCAGGTTGAGGTGCGAGGATTTGCCCTCGGGCTTCAGCGTTTTGACCTGATCGAAGGCGACCGGCGTGTCCAAGTCGGCATGGAAGGGATAGACCTCCAGCAGGCATTTCGCGCGGAGAACCTTTGCCCAGGACTTGTCGAGCATGGCCATCGCGGCTTCCCAGCGGGTCCGTCCTGCGGTCTCGTCGGCACTCTGGCTCATCGAGCCGGAGATGTCGAGCAGGACAATGAAGCGCGGCTTGACCACCTCGGTGAGCGCGCTTTTTTTGCCGGGCAGCAGCAGCACCCAGAAGAGAACCAGCAGGAAGAGCACGCGCAGTCCCGCGAGGCCCAGCCCCGTGGCGTTGCGCGGCAGGTAGCGCCACACCGCGTAAGCGACGGCGGCGAGCGAGACCAGCAGCGCGAGCAGCAGCAGGGAGCCGGGGAGGCTGTGCTCAAAAATCCATTCGGCGGTCGTCATGTCGTCACCACCTTGCCGGAAAGGTCAACGGTCATTTTTTCGGTTGCGCCGGTCTGGGTCCGCAGGGCGCGGTTGGCGAACCACCATTCGGCCAGCGCCAGGAGCAGCGCGATCCAAAGGAAGACTTCGGCCAGCGAACGCCCGTTCCGGTATTCGCCGATGAGGCGGGTGAGTTCTTCCGGATCTCTGGCGGTCAGAAACTTCTTGAAGCCGGTCCACTCGGACAACTCTTCCGTTGTGGCCGGGGTCAGGCGTGATTCAAGACGGTCGGTGTTGACGGCCAGTACCGGTTCAGGTTGGGCGGCGCCGGCTTTTGCCCGCGTGTAGATGCCGGGTTCCGGGAGTTCTTCGATCACGAACGTCCGGTTGCCGTTGTCCTTGACGGGCAACGGCGCGCCGGACGGCATCGCGATCGCGTCATCTTCACGGTAGTTGGGGACAGCCTCGTTCACCAGGATATTATTGGAGCTCATCGCGAGGTGGGGCGGCTGCACGGAGGCTCCGGCGCCCTGGCGGATGAGCTGGTGGACGACCGGCAGGAAGAACGCGGTGAGCGGGAAGGTGCTCCACTCGCGGTTGGCGCTGATCGCGAACATGAAGACGCGCCCGCGTCCGACCGCGCGGCCGGTCATGAACGGGACGCCGTCGCCCGCGGTGACGAGGACGGCGCCGTTTTCCTGAAGATCCCCGAAGGACATGATCCGTTTGAGCGCGACCGTGGGGATCGAGCCGGGCGGCAGCGGGAGATTGAAGTTGACGATCTGGTCTTTCTGGTTCGGGAGGCGCCTGAGCGGACGGGCGGCCTGTTCGACAGGGATATCCTCAGTCCCTTTGGGCTGGGCCGGGAGGATCTTCATTTCGGCGTAGGCGGAGAGGTCGGCGCGGTCTCCGGGGAAAACGATGACCACACCGCCGGTCTTGGCATATTCCTCGATGCGCATCACCGCCTGCCCGGTGAGCGGGAAAACGTCGCACAGGAAGACGGCCTGATAGTCGCGCAGGTCGATTGAGTCGAGCTCCGCCACATCGATCTGCCTGACACTGTCATCGGCCGCGCCGGGCGCGAGCGCGGCTTTGAGGTAACGCGTGGCCTCCTGTGGGCCGGCGATGAGGACGGGGAGCTGTTTCCGGACACGGAGCAGGAAGAGGAATTCGTCATCGATGGGCAAGGCGTCCTGCGGCGTGGTGACTTTTGCGACGTGGATGCCGGGTTCGAGCCCCGCCACGGCGAATTCGAGTGAGGACTCTGCATTGGCCTCAGTCGTGACGGCGCGCCGGGCGCGCTCTTGGCCGTCGACCTCAACCGCCACCGTGACTTGTTTGGCCGTGCCCGTGCGCCCGACGCGAACATTGAGCCGCGCGCTTTGGCCCGCGAGCAGGAGGGGAGGGGAGACTTTGAGGTTGGAGGGGCAGGCGTTGTCGGGCTGCTGCGCGCCGGCCAAGAGGGTGAAGAACGAAACCTTGTCGCGTTGCTCGCGCGGGATCAGGGCCTTGTTATCGCCCGCCTGTTCCTCTTTTTTGGCGGCATCCCTGAACCCCTGCCACGGCAGGGCCTGGCCGTCGGTCAGGATGTAGACTTCGCGTTCGCGCCGCCCCTCCTGCTGCTCGAGCGCCTTCAAGGCCAGGGCGACGGTTTCGTCCAGCTTTGAGGTGCCGGAGAGACAAGAGAGCGTGCGGATCGCCTGAATGACCGTCGCGTGTTCGGTGGTCGGCTTTTCGATGACAGGGACAGGGACGTCCCCGGCGACATAGACGCAGACGCGGTCGCCGGAGAGGAGGCCTTCGATGACACTCACGGCGGCGTCTTTACAGATGTCCCAGACCTTGCCCCGGTCCAGCTCATAGGTCATGCTGTAAGAGGCGTCGATGACGATGGCGACGTCGCGGCGTGTGCGGATCAGCCACGAGCTGCCCGTGGTCATCCGCAGGACCGGCAGGGCGAAGGCGAACCCGAGCATGAGCAGCAGGAGCGTCCGGAGCAGCCAGAGCAGGAAATTCTCGAAACGCACGCGGCTGGAAGAACGCTTCTGTGCGGCTTTAAGGAAACGCAGGGTCGGAAAGGGGGTGACCACGGTTTTGCGGCGCTGGAACATGTGCAGCATCAGCGGGATCGCGGCTGCGGTCAGCGCCCACAAGAACATTGGATTTGCGAAAACAAGCATGGGAAGAGGTTTTAAAGGGTTTGTGGAGGGGCCGGCACAAGACCTGCCCGTACTGGCGGGTTAGCGGGACAGGCGTTTGCGCTCCTCAAGGTAGGCGCGGACAAACGTGTCCACGGGTTCGTCGGTTTTCACGAGACGGTAATCCACCTTCATCTCCGAGCACGCTTTGCGGTAGTCTTCGATGAAGGTGCCCATCAGATCCTTGTATTCCTTGGCCATTGTGCGCGGGTCGGCGATCATGCGCTCGCCGGTTTCGAGGTCTTCGAACTCCGCGCCGCGTTTGAGGTCGAGGTTGAGTTCCACAGGGTCGAGCGTGTGGAAGACGATCACGTCGTGCAGGTTTTTCCGGAAGTGAGCGATGGCTTTGATGATCTCCGGCTGGTCGTCCAGCAGGTCGGAGAGGATGATCACCATGGCGCGGCGATTGATGGATTCGGCAATCTGGTGCATCACGTCGGCGCCGGCTGTGCCTTTGGCGGGCTTGTAGCCCTGGAGAACCTTGAGGGCGTTGTTGAGTTCGTTGAAGGAGTTTTTGCAGGGAAGCGCGGCATCCATCTTTTCGCCATAGATGTACATGCCGACCGCGTCGCGCGCCTTGAGCACCACATAGCCGAGCGCGGCCGCCAGGGTGCAGGCGTAGTTGAATTTGGTCTTGTGCGTGCCCGAGGAGTAGTTCATCGAGCCGCTGCGGTCCACCAGGAGGTAGACGCGCAGGTTCGTCTCGTCCTGATAGCGCCGGATATAATATTTGTCGGTGCGCCCCAGCACCTTCCAGTCGATGCGCTTGAGGTCGTCGCCGGGCATGTAGGAGCGGTGGTCGGCAAACTCCGTGCTGGCGCCTTTCTGGGCGCTGCGGTGACGCCCCGCGAGCGTGCCCTCAACCACGTATCGCGAGTTGAGGGCGAGGCGGTTCAGTTTTGCCATCTGTGCGGGGTTCAGGTACGCCCCGATTCCTTCTTCGCTCATCAGCGGCTCCTTGCGGGCGTCGCGACGACCCAAAAATCGCATTCGCTGTCAATCATGAGGGCGAACCGGTCGTCCGAGGCCAGCCTCAGGAACCGTATGCCGTTGATCAACCCGCTTTCCGTGGCCACGCCGCGCTGGGTGCCGGCCCCGGTGATTGTTTCGAACTCCGCGCTGACCGGGTTTGCGGTTTTCCGGGCGATGAACGCGGCGCTTTTCTTGCCCCCGTAGGCGGTGAACGGCAGGGCGCCGAGCCGGGTGAGTTTGTTGCCGAGGGTTTTGCTGTAAAGCGAAAAGCGCTGGTTTTTGAGTTTGGTCAGCTTGGCGAACTCCTCGGTTTTATAGACCCAAGGGTCGCCGAAGCGGTCGGTTTTCGGCGGGGCCTTGCCGTTCGGGAGGTTCAGCAAAGGGGCGAGGCCCGACGGGAACTCAACGTTCTCCTTGTAATAGGCCTTGAGCACTTTCTCGGTTTGCGCATGATCGATGCGGGTGAGCCAGCGGCGCGCCTGGATGTCGGCGAAACGCGCGACCGGCTTGGGGGTGTTGCCGCTGGTCAGCGCGCTTTCGAAAACGCGGACCGCATCGGCCTGGTTGCCGTCCGCCAACAGATGCCAGGCGGCGAGGGTTTTAACGGCGGGCAGAAAATCGCCCAGCGTGGAAGCCTTGTCCATGACGGACTGGCAGGCTTCGATCACGGCCTTGTGGTCGTTCGGGGTCCGGGCATGTGCTCCCCACGCCCGCAAGAATGCCGCCTCTTGCGGCGTGGCGGCAAACAGGGAAAGATGGGTGATGAGAAAGGTTGCAAGGATTGCGGCGCGGCTTTTTTGACAGGAATCTGGCATGGGCGCAGTTAAAAAGTTAAAAAGTTCAGCGCGTGCTGGAATACATCAGGATGTTGACGCCCAGTTTGAGCGCGTCGTCCTCCAAATAGCTGTTGCAGTATTTGTTGGGCGAGAGCTCCCACGCCCCTGCCATGCCGATCGGGCTGTAGATGACCGCTGGGTTACCCTCGACTTCGAGCGTCAGGATCTGGGGCGCGATGGCCGGCGCGTTGTTGTAGGACTTGGCCAACGCGGGGGTCACCTTCATGCTCGAGATGTCATTGGGCAACCGGAAGAGCGGATGTCCGGAACGCAGGCTGTTAAAGGCCACGCCCGGCATCACGCGCGCCATGTTTTCGCGGAAAGCGACGTCGAACGCCTTGCGTCCGCAACAGGCTTCGGCGATCAGCAGGCCGCCGTGGTTGAGATAATTGCGCAGGGCGGTAACCTCGTCCGGCTTGAGCGTGAACGATTCGTGGCCGGTCATGTAAAGAACCGGCGCGTCGAACAGCTTCGGGTCGGTCAGGCGGATGTCTTTGGCCGCAAACTTCACGGGTACGCCGGTCTTGATGTTATATTGGGAAAGCAATACGGAGAGGCCGACGTGGCGGGTCTTCCAGTCGCCGTCGTAAATGACCTGCGCGATATTCATGGAGCCTGCGACCGACACCTGCTTGGTGTCCTCGAACTTGGTCTTTTTGACATTTTCCTGCGTCCAGTTGCGCATGGCGCTGGCGTAGCTGAGGATATTCATGCCGAGCTGCTGGGCCGACTCCGGCTCATAGGCGATGATGTTCTCGTCTTCCAGCGGGTCCCAGCCGACTTCCATGCCGAAACGCGAAACGATGGCCACGGTACGGCAATCGATCGTCACGCCGTCCAGCCAGGGGTCGTTGCCGCTGTAGATTGCCCG
>JAQVSS010000230.1 GCA_028700415.1 Kiritimatiellia bacterium | reverse complement strand
AAGGACTTCGACTGCCTGACGATCAAGAAAGAACGCTACGTGCCCGTCGATCCGGCGCATCCGGTCGCGGTTCTCTGGGAAACGCGCGCGTCGCGGGGCGGCAACACGGTGATGTGCCGCATCGACTTCTACGGCGAGAACCGCGAGACGGTCCGCGGGGAATACCAGTTCCGTTCGAGCGTGGATCCCACGCAGCCGACGCTCTTCCAGCGCAATGCGCACCTCGCGAGCGCGCGAATGCCGGCGAAGACGAAGTTCCTGCGGCTATCGTTCCACCACTGTCCGAAGGAGAGCGACGAATTTCCGGGCGAAGTCGCGAACGTGCGCGTGGTGGACCTCGTGGGCGAGGTCGGCGCCGTCCTCGCGAAGCAGAAGGACACGCTGGCCGCGCGCGCCGCCGCCGGGGAGGAGGACGTGCTCGCCTACGTGTCGGACAATCTGACGGACTCGTTCCCCGTGATGCCCGAAAGCGCCGCTGTGCCCGGCAAGGCCGGCGATACGCTCAAGGTGCGCGAATGCGCGGGCGAGAAGACGCGCGCGACCGTGGTGCTCTGGTCCAAGCGCGCGCATTGGCCCGTGACGGTGGAGTTCACCGACCTGAAAAGGGGGCCGTTGGGCTTCGGCGGGACGATCCCCGCGTCCGCGTTGCGCGCGAAGATCGTGAAGGCGCACTATCAGGCCGAAGGTACACCGGGCGGGTTCCTCGCGCTTTCGGACAAACAGGTGCTGATTCCCGAGCTGCTCCTCAACGACGATTCGCTCGTGGTGCCCGACCACAACGGCAACCGCAACCTCGTGAAGTGCCAGGCGGACGGAACGTCGTGGTACGTGGACGTGAACACCTTGGGGCACATGCCCTGGGCGTTCCGGATGCCGGTTTCGCAGATGCCGATCACGGACGCGAAGACGCTGCTGCCGTTCGGCCTCGAAGCTGGGCTCAACAAGCAGATCATGATCCGCCTCGCGGTGCCGAAGAACGCGATGCCCGGCGTCTACAAGGGCAAGATTCTCTTTCGGTCTGGCTCCAGCGGCCAGGCGACGGTGATCGCGTCCGTTCCGCTAGAACTGGAAGTGCTGCCGTTCGAGCTCCCTGCTGCGGCAGAGACGGTCTACGACCCGAAGCGCGAATATACGATGGGGCTCTACACGTGGGCATGTCCGTATGCGGACGGAACGGAGGCGTACTATTCCCCGATGGCCCGCAGCCGCGAACAGGCGCTGAACGAGTGGAAGACGCTCGTCGACAACGGTGTCACGTATCCGGCTTTCATCTGGTCCGGCGGCATCGTCTTCAATGACGCGAAATTCCGCGAACACCTCGCGCTCGCGCGCGAAGCGGGATTCCCGGGCAAGGTTTTGCATCTCGGCGCTTCGGGACACATTGGGAACGCTACGGATTCCGCCGCGCTCGAAAAAAAGAAGGCGGAGCTGAAGCGCGCGATGGACGTCGCGAAGGAATTCGGTTACGACGACGTGTACTTCTACGGTTTCGACGAGGCGAAGGGGGACCGGCTCCTGTCTCAGATCACAGCGTGGAAGGCCGCGCACGAAGTCGGCGCCAAAGTGATGGTGAGCGGCTATTCGCAGCACTTCAAGCTCGTGGGAGACTACCTCGACCTTTGCGTCTACGCCGACGACGCGGGAAGCGCGAATCCCGCGCAGTGGCATTCGAAGGGCGCTCGCCTCTGGAAGTACAACACGCCGCAGACAGGTCCCGAGGATCCGGGCATTTTCCGCCGAAACTACGGCCTCGACATCTGGAAACGCGGTTTCGACGGCGCGAACACCTACTGCGACGTCGGTTCCTCCGCGTGCTGGAACGACGTTGCAGGCGTGCAGAAGCTCTCGGCGACGAAGAAAGCCGGAACGGCCTACCGCAGTCTGTGCATCGTGTATCCGACCACGGATGGCGTGATCGAGACGCTTGCGCTCACAGGTCTTGAATCGGCGATCAAGGACGTACGGTACATGACGAAGTTCCGCCAACTCCTTCGCGCGAAACCCAACGCCGCCGCGCAGGCGTGGTTCGACGGTCTCAAGCCCGAGACGGACGACCTCGCGAAGACCCGCCGCGAAACCATCGATTGGATACTCAGGCTCCGCTGATCACCGTTTTCGCGTTTGCGTTCCGTCGGCTGATTTTCTATAGTCCCACAACAAAAGGGGCGTGTACATGAGGCTTATCTGCACATTCGCCGCCGCGTTCTGCTCGTTCTGCGCCGTGGGCAACGCAGTTACGGTGTTCGATTTCGAGTCTGCGGACGAGGTGCGGCGTCTCGCGCGGAGGACCTCGCCGAACATGATGATCGGCGTTACGAACGCGTTCGCCAGTTCGGGCACGTGCAGCTACCGTTTTAAGACGGAACCCTGGAAGGAGGGCTGGGACCCGTGGCCGCTCTTTGTCCTGCCCGTCGGAGCGGTGACGAACTGGAGCGGTTACGATCGCCTGAGCGTCGACCTCGTGAACCTCGTGGAGGCAGGCGACGTGTTGTCCGTATCTGTGGCGGGACCTGGCGTCGGCGCGTTCGCGGGGCTTGGAGACCGGATCGCGCTGCCGGCGCGGGACGCCATGCAGTGGATCATCCCGCTCACGAACTGGCCGGCGGCGATGCGCGCGTCGGACGTGAAGACGGTCGGTTTTACGGTCACGCGTCCGGCTGGAAGCGATGTCTACCTGGACAACCTGACGCTGCTCAGGCCTGGCGCGAAACCGCCTGCGCCGAACTATTCCGCCGCCTCCCTCGCCGCGCTCGCCGGCGTGCGGAAAAGCCACGCGGAAGATCGGGTCGCGAAACGCGCGGCCCTGCGCGGGAAACTCCGCTCGGCGCTCGAAGGGGCGGGCATGAAGCCCGCCGGCTTTCTTGTCGGACAGGGCTCGTCCATGCGGCATTTCCGTCCGCAGGAGACCTTCGACTGCGATGCGGCAGCGAAACTCTTCCTGCGCCTCGCGCGGAACGAGTACGAGGCGCTACAGCTGCTGGTCGTGCCGGACGGCACAGGACTGAAGGACGTGTCTGTCTCGGCCGGTCCGCTTGTGAAGCGTCGTCCGTGGTGGAAGAAGCTCGCGAAGGCGGAGACGATTCCGGCGGAGGACGTCGCCGTGGAGACGGTTGGCTATGTGAAGACCGTCAAGAGCCCCGCGCACTACCGTCTCAAGGACGGGAAGGGCGGCAGCGTGAAAACGCCGGTCGGCTGGTGGCCGGACCCGCTCCTGCCGTTCGTGAAGAAGGCGGACGTGAATGACGGCGACGTACAGGGCTTCTGGATCCGAGTACGCGCGGACGAGTCCCTTGCCGCCGGTTTCTACGACGGCACCGTCACGGTCATTGCGACGGCCGCCGGTTCCGGGACGTCGTCGCTCTCCGTTCCCTTCACCGTGCGCGTGAACGGTTTCACGCTGCCGAAGACGGCCGTCATCCCCACGGCGATATCGTTCCACCCGCCGATCATCCACACGTACGACGAGGCCTCCGAGGCGCGCAAAAAGGATACGAAGGACATCACCAACGTCTGGAAGCCGCACGCGGACGCATGGACCGATTTCGCCGCGGACCACCTCATCAGCATCGACTACCTCTATCCGGCGGTGCGGCCGCGCTTCGACCAGCTGATGCGTCTCAAGAGGCAGGGGCGGCTCGGCCCGTTCAATCTCGGCTACTGGAGGCACTCGGACGCGGAAGGCGTGACAGGGTCCGGAAAATGGAAAAAGAGCTGGTTCCCGAAACGCGATGAGGACTACGCGAAGGCGAAAAAACTCGGCATTCTGGACCACGCCTACCTCTACGGCGCGGACGAGATTCCGAAAAAGGACTTCCCGAAGGTGGCCATTGCGGCGACGTGCTTCAAGGAGCGCTATCCCGGCGTGCCGCTCCTCACGACGGCGTACGACCCGGATTTCGGGACGAACGGTTCGCCGCTCGGCGCGATCGACGCATTCTGTCCTCTCACGGAAATGTACGACCCCGTCAAGGCTGAGGCGGCCCGCAGGGCGGGGCACAAAGTGTGGTGGTACGTCTCTAACCTGCCGCTCACGGATTGGGCGAACCTGTTTGTCGAGAAGCAGCCGATCGAGGCGCGACTCCTCATGGGCGCGATGACGGAGAAGATGAAGCCGGACGGCTTTCTCTTCTACGCAATCTGCGCGTGGGGAAAAAACCGCAAGCCGATCGAAAGCGGACCGTACACGGATTGGGATCCGGTCAGTTATGAGGACTACCACGGCTGCGGCAGCTGGATCTATTGCGGTCCGGACGGGACGCCCGTGGGCACGATCCGCCTCGAAAACTACCGCGATGGCCTCGAAGACCTCGCGTACGCGCGGCTTCTCGCGGCGAAGGGCGGGAAGGTTAAGGTTCCTGAAAACGTGATGAAGTCGATGACGGACTACACGCTCGACCCCGCGCCGCTCCAGTGCTGGCGCGATGCGATGGCCGACGAACTTGAGGCCCTGACGGGAAACGCGGAATGAACGAAAGAAACGCGAACAGGGTCACGGGGTGCAAGACCGTTGGGGAGAGCGGCACGCCGTCCATCGGCCTCGCGATGCCGGCGCTGAAAAAATAAGGAGATAGGGAATGTTCGCAAACACACTGCTCGCCCTGGCGGCGGCCGTCGGGACGACGCTGGCCTCGTGCAATGATCCGCTGAACGGGGCCGACGCCGCGGTCCGGCTTTCGGAGGACGGCAGGACCAAATGGATCGACGGCTCGAAGTTGCCGCTCGTGGCGAAACTGCCCGACGAGAACACCAGTGCCGTCGTCCCCGCCGAGCGCGGCAAGACCGAGGCGGAAGCGGATGCGTCCTGGGACTGGATCGACGGGACGACGCTGCCGCTCGAAGGGAAACCCTACGCTGAGGCGGACACCTACTACGCGCGGCTGCCGGCGTCCGCGAAACAGGACGTCGTGTGGGGCACGTGGACGATGGGGCACTGCACGGCGGGCATGAGCTACGTCTTCAAGACCACGTCGCCGAATCTCCGCGTGCGCTGGTCCCTCACCTCCGGGAACCTCGCGATGCCTCACATGGCCGCCACGGGTGTGAGCGGCGTGGACCTCTATGCGATGACGCCCGAGGGTTGGCGGTTCCGGAAATGCGGGTTTCCGCGCAAGGCGACGGACAACGAATTCGAGGTCGCGGTGAAGCCCGGCGGCCTGTACCGGCTCTATCTGCCGCTCTACAACGGCATCAAGGAGCTCAAATTCGGCGTCGAGAAAGGCAAAGCGCTGACGGCGATTCCGCTCGCCGCGGACAAAAAGCCGGTCGTCTTCTACGGCGGATCGGTGGTGCAGGGCGCGTGCGTGACGCGCGCCGGCAACGCCTGGGTCAACATCGCGGGGCGCGACCTCGACCTGCCGACCGTGTGCATGGGCTTCAACGGCCAGGGCCGGATGATCCTGCCCGAAGCCGACCTCCTCGCGAAGATCGACGCGTCCTGCTACGCGTTCCTCTGCCTCGGCAACATGGTGCAGAAGAACTACCGCGAGGACGCCGAGGCGTTCCTGCGCAAGCTCCACGCGCTTAAGCCGGACGTGCCGATTGTGTTCGGCGCTTACCACTATATTCTGGAGACGGGAAGCGACAAGAGCGCCTTCGCCGCCGAACTGGAGCGGAAACTCAAGGCGGAGGAACCGAAGTTCTGGGCGAACTTCTCGCTCGTGACGACCGGGGCGATGTGTCCGTCAGACATCGACGGCACCGTCGACGGCGGTCATCCGAACGATTACGGTGCGAAGCAGATGGCCGCCGCCTTCGCCGCCGCCATCCGGGCCGCACTTTAAATAACAAAGGAGTTCCGATGTCTTGTACACCCCTGCTGGCGGCGCTTTTCAGCGCGGCCGTGTATTCGGTTCCGATGAATCCCCGGGAGCATCCGGATGACGCGCGGCGGGCGGTGAAACCGCCGTCCGCGGAGACGTTCGGGAACAAGGTGCAGTTCATGGCGCTGCGCGGGCTGGGCTCAGGCAAGGACTGGACGCGTTCGCTCGACCGGTGGGTGGAGGAGGACAAGCTGGGCGACATCCTGTGGCTGAGCAAGGACTTCCTCAAGAACCGTAATCTGCCGGAGGCGGTGGCGGAGATCAAGCGGCGAGGGTACTACCTCTTCGACATCTGGGGGTACGTGCCGTGCCATGAGTTCGAGTTCCACACGCCGAAGGAGATCTCGAACCTCTTCGAACGCGAGCTGGGCGACCACTGGCTTGGGATGGACAACGGCGAACAGGACGGACGCTACGTGGCCGCCTACGCCCCGAAGCGCGTGTTGTCCGGCACGAGCCGGCTGGAGTGCTACCGGCACTTTCAGCGGCATTTCGAGGAGATGGACCGCATCCACGGCAACAAGATGGCGACGCTCGTCTCGCTCACGTACGGGCACTATTTTCTCAAGGAGGCGTGCTACACGATGATCGGCGCGGAGACGGCCCAGGCGCTGCCGAACGCGCAGATCTACTACTCCTTCATCCGCGGCGCGGGCAAGCAGTACGGCGTGCCGTGGTTCGGGAACGTGAGCGTGTACAACCGCTGGGGCTTCAAGTCCTACACGGGCAAGCCTCCGAAGGAGGTCGACACTGGCGGGCACGCGACGCACGGCACGTCGCTCGCGCTCATGAAGAAGCTCATGTACGCGCAACTTTTCTACAATTCCCTTGCCGCCGGGTTCGAGTGCTCCTTCTACGGTCCGGACGGCAAGCTGAGCCCGATCGGGAAGATCCAGCAGGACGCCGTGAAGTGGTGCGAAAAGAACGGTTCGCCCGGCCTGATGCACGCGCCCGTCGCGCTGGTGACGGACTTCTATTCTGGCTGGACGTATCCGCGGCACCTCTATTCCCACCAATCGTTCCGCGTGTGGGGCGTGCTGCCGTACGAGCCGGGCGACCACCTGATGGACGGCGTCCTCTCGATGCTTTACCCCGGCTACGAGGATTCGGGCTATTACCGCGACGAGCGCGGGTTCAACACGGCGACGCCCTACGGCGATATCGCGGACTGCCTCC
>JAQVSS010000229.1 GCA_028700415.1 Kiritimatiellia bacterium | reverse complement strand
AATCGCGCGCGAGGTGGTCAAGGACATCGGTTATGATACGCCTTCCGAAGGGTTCAGCTTTGACACGTTCAACTATGTCAGCGCCTTGCACGGTCAGTCGCTTGATATTGCGCAGGGTGTCAACAAGGTGGAACTCGCGGAACAAGGGGCCGGCGATCAGGGGATGATGTTCGGCTACGCGTCGAACGCCACCGCGCAGCTCATGCCCGCGCCGATCATTTATGCGCACTCCCTCTTGCAGTTTTTTACCGCGCTGCGCAAGAACGGCGAAATCGCCTATCTGCGTCCTGATTCCAAAGCGCAAGTCAGTGTCCTGCACGAGGGCGGCGAGGCCAAAGAGATTACCGCCGTCGTGATCTCGCATCAGACGCGCGAGGTCCCGATCAAACGGATCCGCAAAGAATTGGAAGAGGCGGCCCGGGCCTTCCTGAAAGACACGGGGATGTTAACCAATAAGACCCGGTTTTATATCAATCCCACCGGCCGGTTCGTGATCGGAGGCCCCTGCGGCGATTCGGGCCTGACGGGGCGCAAGATCATCGTCGACAGTTACGGCGGGGTGGGCTCGCATGGCGGCGGCGCCTTTTCCGGCAAGGACCCCTCCAAGGTTGACCGTTCGGCAGCTTACTATTGCCGTTATGCCGCCAAGAACATCGTCGCTGCGGGGCTTGCGGACAAGTGCGAGATTCAGGTGGCCTACGCCATCGGCGTGGCCAAGCCGCTCAGCATCAACGTCAGCACATACGGCACAGGCAAAGTTCCCGAGGCGAAGATTGAAAAGATCCTGATGGTCAACGAGATCTTCGATTTTCGTCCCGGCATGTTGATCAAGGATCTCGGGCTCACCAAGCCTAGGGGGTGGACATACCGCAAGACCTCCAACTACGGCCACTTTGGCCGTGAAGGCTTTCCGTGGGAAAAAACCGACCGCGTCTCCGCTCTCCGTTCCGCCGCCGGGATGAAATGAAAATGAACTACAAAGTCAAAGATATCGGTTTGGCCGACTGGGGCCGCCGGGCGATCGCGATCGCCGAGAAGGAAATGCCCGGCCTGATGGCCACCCGCGCCAAGTACGGAGCCCAAAAGCCGCTGAAAGGCGCGCGCGTGATGGGCAGTCTGCACATGACGGTCGAGACCGCCGTGCTGATCGAGACGCTGGTTGAGCTCGGCGCGGATGTGCGCTGGTGCTCGTGCAACATCTTCTCGACGCAGGACCACGCCGCCGCCGCCATCGCAGCGGCCGGCGTTCCGGTCTTCGCCTGGAAGGGCGAGACGCTTGAAGAGTACTGGTGGTGTACCAAGCAGGCGCTCACGTGGCCGGACGGTTCCGGGCCGCACCTGATTGTCGATGACGGGGGCGACGCCACGCTGATCCTTCACCGCGGTCACGATGCGGAGAAAGACGCAGCGTTTCTGGATGTCCCGACGGATGTCGAAGAGGTGCAGGTGATTAACGCGCTGATCAAGAGAGTCCTCAAGGAAGAGCCCGGCTGGTTCGGCCGTGCGGTCAAAGGCTGGAAAGGTGTCTCCGAGGAGACCACGACCGGCGTCCACCGCCTCTATCAGCTCGAAGCCGAGAAAAAGCTGCTGGTTCCGGCGATCAACGTCAACGACTCGGTAACCAAGTCCAAGTTCGACAACATCTACGGGTGCCGCGAGTCGCTGGTGGACGGCATCAAGCGCGCGATGGATGTGATGATCGCCGGCAAGACCGCGTTCGTGTGCGGTTACGGCGATGTGGGCAAAGGATGTGCGGAGGCGCTGAAGTCGAGCCGGGCGCAGGTGTGGGTCTCGGAGGCTGACCCGATCTGCGCGCTTCAGGCCTGCATGGCGGGCTTCAAGGTGACTACCGTGGAGGACGCGTTGCCTCAAGCGAACATCTTCGTGACCACCACCGGGAACTGCGATGTCATTACGGCCGAACACATGAGCCGGATGCGCGATCAGGCGATCGTGTGCAATATCGGCCATTTCGATAACGAGATCCAGGTGGCGCGTCTCAAGGCCTGGCCCGGCGTCCGGCATGTGAACATCAAGCCGCAGGTGGACAAGTATATCTTCCCGGACGGACACTGCATCTACCTGCTTGCCGAGGGGCGGCTTGTCAACCTCGGGTGTGCCACCGGCCATCCCAGTTTCGTGATGTCCAGCAGCTTCACAAACCAGACGTTAGCCCAGATCAAGCTCTGGGACGAAAAGCTGGCGGTCGGCGTCTACCGCTTGCCGAAAAGCCTGGACGAGGAGGTCGCCCGCCTGCATTTGGATCAGCTCGGAGCGAAGCTCACGACCCTCTCGCAGGCGCAGGCCGATTACATCGGGGTCCCGGTCAACGGGCCGTACAAGCCCGATCATTACCGGTACTGATTCATGAAAGTGTTCCTCACAGGCGGCAAGGGAATGCTTGGCCGGACGCTGCAACGGCACTTTCGGCAGCATGACCTGTTCATCGCAGACCTGCCCGAAATCGACATCACCGACGGACGCTGCGTGGAACAGGCCGTGGCCGCCTTCAGGCCGGACGCGGTGATCCACTGCGCGGCGATGACACATGTGGATGCGTGCGAAACGGAGGCGGACAGGGCCTATCGGATCAACGCGCTCGGCAGCGCGTATGTCGCGCGTGCGGCCGAGCGCTGCCGAGCGCGGCTGATCGCGGTTTCCACGGATTATGTTTTTGACGGCTCGCTGGAGCGACCCTACCACGAGTTTGATTCGCCAGCACCCCGGACGGTCTACGGCGCCAGCAAGCTTGCGGGGGAAGAGGCGGTGCGGCGACATTGCCCGGATCACACCATCGTGCGGATCGCCTGGCTTTACGGCGAAGAAGGCCCAAGTTTCTTGCATACGATGCTGAAGCTGGGGGCGCAGGCGGGGGCTCCGCTCAAGGTGGTGGATGACCAATTCGGCAATCCCACCTCGACGGACGCTGTGGCGGGGCTCCTTGAGCGTTTGTTGGATACGCCTATCCCGGGGGTTGTCCACGGTTCTTGTGAAGGGGAGACCTCTTGGTTCGGGTTTGCCCGTGCGCTTTTTGAAAAAAGCCGTCTCAGCCGTGAGATCATCCCGTGTGCCACTTCAGAGTTCCCTCGCCCGGCCCCGCGTCCCGCGAATTCACGTTTGGAGAAGCGGGTGTTGCGCCTCGCCGGCCTTCCTCCCATGCCGCACTGGCAGGAAGCGTTGGAGAAGTTCATTAGTGCAGGAGTTCGTTAGTGCATGAGTTAAGATGAGAAGGCCGTTCGTACATGATTGGAGTCATTGATTAGTGCCTGCGTTCTTCTTCCGCTACTGCCCCTGCTTACTACAACTCTCCATGCCTATGTGGTTAATTTCTTCCAACTTTAGCACTTTCGAACTCCCGCACTAATGAACTCCTACACTCCTACACTAATGCACTAATGAACTTCTTCGTCCGAAACGTTGTCCTCATTCACGCCTTCCTTTTAGTCCTGGCGTTCAGTTGGATCCACGGGGGAACCCGGCCGGATCTGCTCATGCCGGTCATCCCGTGGTTGACGGCCTTCCTGCTTGAGTTTTTGCTGGTCTTCCCGCAAGCCAAGAGCACCGAGACGTTGGCCGAAGCCCGTAGCCGCGTGTGGCGTTCACTTGCTCGCGACCCGCTGTTCTACCTCTCTTTGGTGTTGCTTGTCCTGCTGGTGATCCCCCTTTTCAACGCGGCTGGCGTTCCTGTGTACGATGAGGCCTTGAAGCGATGGAATTCCCCGACTCCGCCTTTTCCGGGTCTGCCTTTTTGCGTCATCCCCTACGAGCATGCCGTGTTGCTGCTCTGGTTCCCGCCGGTGCTGACCGCTGCGCTTGCCGCCAAACACGGGCTGTTGAAAAAAGGGAAACGCCTGCTGCTCGAAGCCTTGTGCTGGAACGGCGCGGTTTTGGCGGTGTTGGGGTTTGCCCAAATGGCGACGGGTGCGAAAAGCATTTTTTGGGGAACAGAAACCTTCTCCCATTTCTTTTCCACCTTCGGCTATCCCAATCTTGCGGGGGCTTTTTTCACCCTGCTTTTTGCGCTTTCGGCAGGCCTGTGGTTCGGGCGCGCGAGCGTCAACGTGATTGGGCTTACTGCGGGGAGCGGCGTAAGTTCCGACGAGACGACTTTTTTTGAGCGCCACGGTCTGTTGATTGCGGTTATGCTGAATTTTGGCGCCGCGATCGCCTCTTTGAGCCGTGCCGCGATCCTGCTTTGCGCAGTCGTGTTCCTCGTGCTGGGCGTGTATATGACCGCTGGCGTCTGGCAGAAAGCCGAGGCCGGCGGGCGGGCAAAAATACTGACCGCCATCGCGATCACGTTCTTCTTAATCACGTTGTCTCTGACCGTCTTTGCCCCGAAAGCGTTGAAAACGGAGATTGCGACCATCACGCCGAGTGCGGTGTTTGACCGGGTTTCGGGGCGCGGGTATTACCATGCGCGGGTGGCCAAGGAGATTTTCCGTGATCATCGCGTGTTTGGTGTGGGCGGGTGGGGCTATCCGCACTACCTGCTGCAGTACCTGACGCCCGAAGAAACCAAAAGCATGCAGATTCAGGGCGGCGCGAACGTCCACAATGATTCCCTCCAATTCCTGGCGGAACAGGGCGCGGTGGGTTATGGGCTTATGGTGTTGTGCGTGTTGGTGCTGGTTGTGCCGCTCGTGTGGCAGGCCGTCAAAGTGTGCCGCAAGCTTGCGGCAAAAAAGGAACCAGATAGGACGGCCGCTAAACCCGTGTGGCTGTATCGTCTCCCCCCCGAGTTGATCGCGGTATTCGTGGGTACGGCCGCAACGGTCTGCCATTCGTTGGGCGACCTGCCCTTCCGTTCCCCCGCGGTTCTGATCGTCTGGGTCTTGTCTTTTGTCTGCGCATCCGGGTTTCTCCCTGCCGTACGTAAAGGGTAAAATGAAAACCATCGCGATTGTCGGTTTGGGCTATGTCGGACTGCCGTTGGCGCTGCAGTTCTGCCGTTCGGGCGCAAAGGTGGTGGGCGTCGACATCGACGCGTCGAAAGTTGACGCTCTTCAGGCGGGATGTTCGTACATCAAGCATATTACCGCCGAGAACATCTCTGAACAGTTGGCTTCCGGACGGTTTAAGGCCACCACGGATTTCGCGGTCATCGATGCGGTCGATGCGGTCATCATCTGTGTGCCCACGCCGCTGAATAAAAACCGCGAACCGGACATTTCCTTTATTGTCGAGACCGGGAAACAGATCGCCCCGCATGTGCGCAAGGGCGTTCTCGTTGCGCTGGAATCTTCCACCTATCCCGGCACCACGGATGAAGATCTGCGTCAGGTTCTGGAGGCAGGGTCGGGTTTACGTGCTGGGCTCGATTTCGCGCTCGCCTTCTCGCCAGAGCGGGAGGATCCCGGAAATCCGCAGAGTGTGGTGGCCACGATTCCCAAGGTGGTCGGCGGGCTCACGCCGGCCTGTCTGGAAAAGGCCCGGGAGATTTATGGGATCGCGATCAAGACGCTGGTGCCGGTCTCTTCCTGCCGTGCGGCCGAGGCCACCAAGCTGATGGAAAACATTTTCCGGTGCGTCAACATTGCCTTGGTGAACGAACTGAAAACCGTGTACGGCGCCATGGGGATCGACATCTGGGAAGTGGTCGCCGCGGCGAAGACCAAGCCCTTCGGGTTCATGCCCTTTTATCCCGGTCCCGGTCTCGGTGGGCACTGCATTCCGATCGACCCCTTTTACCTCACATGGAAAGCGCGCGAATACGGGCAATCGACCCGCTTTATCGAACTGGCCGGCGAGATCAACACCCGCATGCCCGAACAGGTGGTCAACCGTGTGGCCGAGGCGTTGAACACAGTTAAGAAAGCCCTCAACGGAAGTAAAGTGCTGGTGCTGGGTCTGGCGTACAAAGCCAACGTCGACGACGACCGCGAGTCGCCGAGTTACGTGCTGATGGAACTGCTCAAACAGCGCGGGGCCGAGGTCGGCTATTACGATCCCTACGTTCCGGTCATCAAGCCCACGCGCGAACATCCGCAGTGGGCGGGCACGCGTTCTATCGGGTGGGGCAAGGAGACCGTGGCTTCCTACGACTGTGTGCTGATCGCCACGGCACATGCGTGCGTGGACTACCGTCTGCTTGCCGAGTGGGCGAGGCTAATTGTTGATACCCGCAACATCATGTCCGGCATAGTTGGCACCGTGCGGGTCGTCAAAGCGTGAGGAGAAGTTCATTCGTTCGTTCGTTCGTGCGTTCGTTGGTGAGGGTAAGATGACGAATAGTGAATTCAAAGGCGAGTTGGAATAACGCACAAGGCGGTTTGCGGTCAGTGTGTTGGACTGCTGAAATTGTTCTCCAGTATCTCGCGCTCATCCCGCTCGCGTTGAACCCGCGCACTAATGAACTCATGCACTAACGCACTAATAAACTTCCCTCTTCTCCGCTATCTGCTGGTGGGCGGATGGAACACGCTGTTCGGCATGGGCATCTACGCGCTTCTTTACCGTCTTTGCGGTCATCGCGCCCATTATCTTGTCCTGCTGATTCCCGCAAACGTCCTGGCCATTACCAATGCGTTTTTGGGGTACAAGCTCATCGTTTTCAGGACGAGGGGCAACATCGCGCGGGAATACATTCGATGCTATGTGGTCTATGGCCTCATGATGGTCCTTGGCGCCGGGCTGTTGTTTGTGTGTGTCGAGCATCTGAAATTCAACCCGGTTTACGCAAACGCCTTCTGCGTGCTCGTCACAACAATCGTCTCTTATTTCTCGCACAAACATTTCTCTTTCGCGGCCCCCTCTGTACGCGGGCAAGAAATTGACGGAGATATTTGCTCTCACCGCGCCACCGAAGCCGTAGAGTTTGACCGTCTTCAACGTTAAACTTAAGCACTCCCGAACTTTAGAACCTCTTCCCATGTCTCCTGAAATAGCCAATTTTACCCCCGCATTGTTCTGGGACGTTGACCGCGAAAGCCTCGACATCGAAAAAAGCAGGGCTTTAATTGTTCAGCGTGTGCTCGAGCGTGGTCATGATTCGG
>JAQVSS010000228.1 GCA_028700415.1 Kiritimatiellia bacterium | reverse complement strand
CTTGCCGACGTCAACAGCGCACTCGCGACATTCTCCCGGCCGTCCGCACACATTTTGGAGCGCGGTGGCAACCAACGGGTGGCACCGCTTTCCTCAGCGCTTCAGCAACTCGACGATCGCGCGGGCCAGCTTGTCGCGGTGCGTCTCAATCGTTGCGGGATCGCGGGTGAAACGCGTCAGGCTCGACGACACGTCCGGCGGCACCGTCAGCAGCGCCTCAAGATTCGCCCGCGTACGCGCATCGAGCTTTGCGCCTTTCCCGTCCAGCAACCGTTTCAGGATCACGAAATACTCATAATCCTCGATGCCGTCGCGCAACAGCTCCAGACGGAGGCTCTCCACCGGGCCGTCCAACACCGGTTGGGCGGACTTGCCGTCCGCCACAGCAAGCGGCGGATAGAGAAACCGTCCGTCGCCATTGCCCCACGCGCTCTTTGTCCCAGGCGCCAACCCGTACCCTGTGGTCCAACTCATGGGGTCAAGGTAAGGGTTCTGCGGGTTTGCGCGGTCAGGATAAGCCGTCGTGCTGGTCCAATAGACCGTTTCCCAGATCAGGATGCCGGTCACGCGCTCCGCCCAGGTCTGCCAGAGCCACACGCGCATCTCGGTACCCGGATGGTCGATAAACTCTGTCGCGTACGGCACCTTGGGTCCACAGCAGACATACCACCAGAATTGGTCGCCTGCAGCCCGCCGCTCCTCAAGCCCCGCCACGTTCAGCGAGGGCGTGAGCGGACACCACAGGTTTGGCCCGCCCGCCAAGTCTTTCTCGACTTGCTCGGTCAACATGCGGCGCAGCCCCGGCGCGTGCTTTTTGAGCGTGGCAAACCCGCCCATCACAAACGCATAGTCCTTAGGATCCGGCTCGTCAAACCAGTACACGTACGCCTTTTCGAGCCATCCCTTCTCGCGCAGATGATCTTCAATGCCTTTCAGGTACTTGCCCATCAGGATGTCGTATTCGGGCGAACTCCCGGCATAGCCCAGAAACCGGGGTTCGTAGCGCTCGTGAAACGTGCCGCCGCCCAACCCTTCGACACGCATCACGAAGGAATTGAAATGATAGGTGTCAAACGCGCGTTTCATCGCCGCGTCCCACGCCCCCCAATTGAAAACCGGTTCCACATCCGCGATCTTTTTACCGGCATCCAGTTTACCGGTCTTTGCGTCCAACCCCTTCCAGTCCACCGTCCACCCGTCCATCGGCGCGGGATTGTAGGGCGAAATACGGTGCTCGCCCAAGCTGCGGAAGTATTTGTCCAGCACCTCGCGCCGCTGAGCAGGGTCGTCGACCTTGTGATAGCGCCACACCGTCGAGGGACTAAACCCGAACGCGGTCTCGCAGGTCAGTGTGTCCGGCAACGCAAAACCGTAGACCTCCACGTTCAGGACGGTCGCGACGCTCACACCCTCGGCCTGCACGGTCACCGTCCCGCGGTAAATGCCGGCGGGAATATCTTCCGGAGCCTTCACGCGTATCCAGAACGGCTGGTTCATCCCCGGCCCGACAGTCACCGGCACACCCTGCGGCAACAGCGGGTCTGGCCACTCCGCCAGCGTCCCGGTCTCATCCGTCTTCACCGTGACCGGCACATACCCGACCCTCAAAACCTGAACGTTGCCCGCCGGGATCTTGTTTCGCATGTAGGTCAGGTCCGAAACCGAAACGGTCACGTTCGTGAGCGCCCCGTTCGGCGTCACGACCAACTGCACAGCCTCCCACTCGTTCTTCGCAACACGGAGGGCGAGCGACTTCGCGACGGTCCGCGGCAGCGCGCGACACCGCGGGATCTTCCAACCCGATGAGGCGCGCCACAGGTTCAGCGCGGGATGATTCACCGGAAGAATTTCCCCGTACGTGTCATCATAAAACTCCGGCACACGGATCGCGCTGCGCGCCATAAAGGCGTCGCCCAACCCGACCGTCATTTGCCACATGCCGACGCCGGGCACCTCGTAAGGTATTTGGACGTCATACGCGCCTGCCCCGGGAAGAGTCACCGCCACCGCATTGGTCAGGGGCACGGCATCGGGCCGCGAGAAAATGACACGGGCCTCCGTTATCAGCGGGGCGCCTGTCGCGTTCTGCACGCGCAGTCCGACACGGTTCTCGCCCCCGGGGATACCCTCGCCAAGCCCAAGCACCTGCACCCGGATTTTTGGCGCATGCGACTCCGTCTCAATGTAACGCGTCGAACCGGCAAACATCATTGGCTCGCCATCCACCGTCCCTCCAAACCGGTAGGCATGGACCTGCAGGGTGCAGGACGGCTTGGCGCCGCGCAAACGCACATAGACCGCCTCTGCCGGAAACAGGGCCGCCGGCAAATCCATTTTGACTTCCCCCGTATTGGTCAGCACGCCGACGTGCTGCCAGGTTTTCAAATCGGGTGAAACGTCGACCAGCAACCGTCCGGAAACATGATAGCCGCAATTCACCCCGACCTTCCCCGAAAGGAGTTTACGCCCTGCCAACGCATGGCGATAGGTGACCCCCGACCCTTCCGAGAAACACCAGCGGCATGTGTTATAGTATGCGGTGAAACCAAACAGGGGGCGGCTGTGATTCCGGCACTCGCTGGAGAACGGCGCGTCGAACGTGTAGCGGGCGCCCTCCATCTTCTCGCCCTCCCCCAACACCATCTCCCCGCGCGAGGCGTGAACCGCCTCGACCTTCGCCAGCCGGACATCGTCGAAAAACACCTTGCCCTTCAATTCCCACTGCCCCAGACGGATGGGCACGGTTAGGCCCTCTTTACGTGACGGCACGGCGAAAACATGCCCGTGCGGCATCCATTCTTTTCCCGGCAGTCCGAGATCCGCATTCGCGAAAGGAGTCCCGCTGACCACCGTGCCGCCGCCCACCTTTTCTCCGCGCACACTGAAGGCCAGCCGGTACAAGCGCCCCGGCAGAAATGTCACGGGCTCGGAAACCCAGGCGTTGTTGTTCGAGCCGTTCCCTTCGACTGACAGACATGCGCTGTTCCCTGTGCCGCCCTGCCCCGCCCACTCGCCCGCGCCCTGCGGAAGGCTCCAGCCCCGCGGCGTTTTCTGGCCCTCTTCAAAACCTCCGTTTGTCAGCAGGTTGGTCCGGCAGAACGCCGTCAGCGCGTGACCCGCCAGCACACAGGAAAATATTCCAAAAAGCCAAAGCCTCATACGTCCCCCGATCTGTTACTGTTTAAGGACCTTCAGTATGCGGCAAAAAGGGCCGGCAAAGCAAGAAAGGCATTTCGCCGCAGAAGCTGTTGTGGTATCCTCTGGCATCCATTCGGGAGAACACATGAGTCCATTCCTAGCCACGCTCGACGTCAGCCTGAACGCTTCGCTCGGATACGGAACGATCCTTCACTACTTCCTTTCCCTGCTGGTCTGCTTTCACCTGCTGCTGAGGCCGCGCGACGCCCGCGTGTCCCTGCTCTGGATCTTCTTCACCACGGCGTTCCCGATCGTCGGCCCCCTCGCCTACGTCCTTTTCGGCATCAACACCGTGCCGCACAAAGGCTGGCAGAAACAGTACTCCGACAGCACGTTCCAAAAGCGCCAGCGCTTGAATGTCCGTTCAACCCACCCGCTGGCGGAAATGTCCTCCAGGAAAAACGCCTTGCGGGTTATGCCGTCTGACGCCGCATGGGCACCGCTAAACCGCATCCTCGACCGGCTTTCCGTCAACCACCCGTTACTCGGCGACAACGATGTGCAGCTCCTCGAATCCGCCGAACTCGCGATGGAAGAAATGTTCCTGGCCATCCGCAATGCCCGCCAGCACATCCACCTCGCGACCTACATCTTCAACGACGACGCCGTAGGCCTGCGGTTGATGAACCTTCTGGCCGAACGCGCCGCGTCTGGCGTTCAGGTGCGCGTGCTGTACGACGCATTCGGCTCCGCCGGCGCAAGCCTGCGCCTTTTCTTCTGGCACCGCCGGCATGTGCCGAACTTGCAGCTCATCGGCTTCTCGCAGGCCAACATGCTCAAACGCAAGTTCCAGCTCAACCTTCGCAACCACCGCAAGATCCTCGTCGTCGACGGTTCGCTGGCCTTTACCGGCGGCGTTAATTTTCACGACGTGTATCTTCCGCGCAACGGCCGTCCCGGCATCCTTGACTACCATTTCCGGATACGGGGCCCCATTGTGCTCGAACTGCAGTACACGTTCCTGCGCGACTGGTACTACATGACCGATGACCCGCCCGAAAAGCTGCTTGCGGCCCGTTTCTTCCCGCCCCCCACACAAGCGGGCGACAGTGCGGTGCGTCTTCAGAACAGCGGACCCACCCGGGACGAGGCGGGTGCCGCGCTCAACACCTTTTTCGGCGCGGTCAACCTCGCCAAACGCCAAATCCTGATCGTCACGCCCTATTTCGTCCCGCCCGAGCCATTGATCCTCGCCTTGCGCCAGGCCGCTTTCCGCGGAGTGGACGTCAAAGTGCTGGTGCCATCTGTCAACAACCACCCGACCCTGCAGCTTGCCTCGCACGCGCTTTACGCAACGCTCCTCACGTCCGGAGTCCGCATTTTCGAACGGGACCCGCCTTTCATGCACGCGAAGGCGTTCCTGGTCGACGACGCCGCAGCCGTTATCGGCAGTGCCAACGTCGATTCCCGCAGCCTTTTTCTCAATTATGAAACCAACCTGGTCGTGTTCGACACCGCTTTCTCCGCGCGTCTCAAGGGCGTCATCCTCGACGATCTCAGCCACGCGCGCGAAATCACATATGCCGAATGGCGCCGCCGTCCAAGGATACGGCAATTCGCCGAAAACTTCTTCAACCTCTTTCACCCCATCGCCTGACGCGAAAAATGGCATTGTCTCCCCCCCCTCCAATTTGTACACTACCTTCAATTACGGCGTTTACGAGTAACCGGCAACCCCCTAACCTGTAACGGATCATCCTTATGAACAGCGATCAAGTTAAAAAAGGTTTCCAACGCGCACCCCACCGCGGCCTTTTCATGGCCACCGGCGTCAAACGTGAAGATTTCGACAAGCCCTTCATCGGCGTTTGCAACTCCTATGTTGACGTCATCCCCGGGCATTGCCATCTCAACAAAGTCGGTGCCTGGATCAAAAAGTGCATCCGCGCCGCCGGCGGCGTGCCCTTCGAATTCAACACCATCGGCATCTGCGACGGCATCGCCATGGGCCACGGCGGCATGAAGTACTCGCTGCCCAGCCGCGAACTCGTCGCGGACTCCGTCGAGTCCATGGTCAAAGCCCACTGCTTCGACGCGATGATCTGTATTCCCAACTGCGACAAGATCGTTCCCGGCATGATCCTCGGCGCAATCCGCGCCAACATCCCCACGATCTTCGCCAGCGGCGGCCCCATGAAAGCCGGCACCCTCGACGGCAAGGCGGTTGATCTCATCTCCATCTTCGAGGGAGTCGCCCAGCTCAACAGCGGCAAAATCACCGAAGCCGACCTGGAGCGCGTCGAATCAGCCGCCTGTCCGGGTTGCGGCTCCTGTTCCGGCATGTTCACCGCCAACTCGATGAACTGTCTCTGCGAAGCCATCGGCCTCGCCCTGCCCGGGAACGGTACCATCCTCGCCGAGGACAAGGCCCGCCGCAAACTCTGGAAGAAGGCCGCCGCGCGCATCGTCGAGATGGCCAAGGCGGAAAGCCCCAAACCGCGCGACCTGATCACCCTCGCCTCGATCGACAACGCCTTCGCCCTCGACATGGCGATGGGCGGAAGTTCGAACACGGTGCTCCACACGCTCGCGATCGCCCATGAGGCCGGAATCCAATACGATCTCGACCGGATCAACGCCATCTCGCAGAAGTGTCCCAACGTCTGCAAAGTCGCGCCCTCCTGTTCCTACCACATGGAGGACGTCGATGCCGCCGGCGGCATCCCCGCCATCCTCAAACGGATCGCGGGCATCAAAGGCCTCGTCGACAAGTCCTGTCCCACCGTCAGCGGCAAGACTCTCGGGAAAATGATCGCCTCCGCCAAAGCCAAGAACGACCAGGTCATCCGCACCGTCGAGAACGCCTACTCGAAAGACGGCGGGCTCACCATCATGCGCGGCAACCTCGCCGAACAGGGCGCCGTGGTCAAAAAGGCCGGCGTGATGCCGTCCATGCTCACGTTCGAGGGAACGGCCATCTGTTTTAATTCTGAAGAAGAGGCGTGCGCGGGCATCCTCGCCGGCAAGGTCAAGCCCGGCCACGTGGTGGTCATCCGCTACGAGGGCCCGCGCGGCGGCCCCGGCATGCAGGAGATGCTCAACCCCACCTCGTACATCATGGGCGCGGGGCTTGGCGAATCCGTGGCGCTCATCACGGACGGACGCTTCTCCGGAGGCACGCGCGGCGCCTGCATCGGCCACGTCTCGCCCGAGGCCGCCGAGGGCGGCCTCATCGGCCTGCTCAAGGACGGCGACCGTATCCGCATCGACATCCCCGGACGCAAGCTGGAGGCGCTCCTTGACGACGGCGAGGTCGCGCGCCGCCGCGCCGCCGCGCCCGCGTGGCAGCCCCGCAACCTCTCCGGCTGGCTGCGCCGCTACTCGCTGATGGTCGGCAACGCCAGTTCCGGCGCGGCGCTGATGTGATGTGGGGCGGAAATGGCGATGTAATAACGGTGCCCGGAGGCTTCGGCTCCACGTGTGGCCTCCGACACACCCATCGCGCCGCAAGCGTTTGCCTCATTTCGCGCGCAAATATTTCTCGGTGCCGTACGGGAAGTCCGACGGCACATAGTTCAGCACGCCTTTGTTGCACAAACTGAACGCTTTCGGGAAACTCAAAAAGATCCACGGGCAATCCTCGCGTATCATCTCCTGCGCCTGCGCCCAATACAGGTTGCGCCCGGCCGCGTCGGCCGTGCCGCACGCCGCCTCATACAGCCGGTCGAACGCGGGGTTCACGTAATTGACGCGGTTCGGCCCGGGCGACACGTTCTTACTGTAGAACAGTTGCAGAAAATTCTCCGCGTCCGGATAATCCCCCACCCATCCCACGCGGAACATCTGGCTCTGCCGGCTCGACACGCGGCGCAGAAAGGTGGGCCAGTTGTGGTACTG
>JAQVSS010000227.1 GCA_028700415.1 Kiritimatiellia bacterium | reverse complement strand
TTGTCAAAGAATCCGATATCCAGTTTTCCTGTTTGCTTCATGCGAGCCTCCTCCATCCTTCATCATTCCACCGTTTCACGCTCCAACCCTTCCGGCGGCGTCTCCACAAACGCCCGGATCTCGTCCCGCACACGGTGGCAGCAATTCAGTTTCTCCACCATCACGGGCGCGTCAGCTATTCTCCTTTTCCTGTTCGCACGAACAGCAGCACGCCTGCTCCCCGCCGCAGCAGCCCGACGTGCGCCCCAGTTTCGCGTTCAGGATGCCCACCGCGCACCCCACACCGTTCTTCACGAACAACGCCCCGACCGGGCAGTTGCGTGCGCACGCCCCGCACTCCATGCAGGCGTCACGCTCCAAAAAGACCGCTTTGCCATCCGCCAGCGTGAACACGGCATGCGGACAGACCTCCAGGCACCGCCCGCACCCGACGCACGCATCCCGGTCCAGCCGCAGCGTCACCACATCTTTCAGATATTTCACGTTCTTAATTCCCCTAAACTTGAGCGTTGCACGTTGAGCGTTCACACAAACCTCGCCGCAAGCCATCCCGCCAGCCCCACAATCGCCAGCGTACCTTGCACCGGCAGCGCCCAGCTCAATTCGCGGCGGACCCCGGAAGCCGACGTGTAGGTCGTTGAACCGGTGAACCGCAGGCCCAAGAACGAACAGGCCGCCACGCTGAGCAGTCCCGCCGACAGACCGCCGAGCCAGCCGAACGGCCCGAACCAGACAAGCGCCGCCCCGACAACCACCCCGACGATCCCGCCCTTGACCGCAAACGCCCGCCCCGGCAGCCATGGCAGCAGCGCGGGCGTCAGCACGATCCCGGCCAGATAGTTTGCCCCGACCGCAGCCGCAACCCCAAACGCCAGTTCCCGCGTCAACCGGTAACCGTGCCTGCCCAGCCCCGCAGCCGCAACAAACACCGCCAACACAAAAAACGCCGGCATAAAAAGCCGTGCCAGCTCATTCGGTGTGAGCACCAAACGGTCCAGCAACATAAACCGAACCCGCCGCATCTCCGGCGTCGCCCGCATGCCCGCCCTCAGGAACGCGGGCAGGTCACACGCCCGCACCGGACCGTACACAACCCTGAAACCGCTTCGCCGGCTGACCTCATGAGCCGCCACGCCCGGCGCGCCCAACTGCGGCACGACCACGGTCTTGTGTTCCACCACCGCGGCCACCTGACAGAGGTCGAGGCGACGGACCAACTCCTCCGTTCCGAAAGTTCCCTTGCCCGCCGCGCACCAGACGTTGACGCCTTTCGTGTCCAGCACCAGCACCCACGCGTCCAGGCCGTCCATCGCCCGCCGCACATGGTCGAATGAAAGCTTGTAGTTCGCCGTAACCAATAACGGCGAATCCGGTTTCGGAACTCCCAGAGCATACAGGCCCGGCGGAACCGTGTAACGCATGCGTCCGATGCCACTTCGCACCGCCCAAGCGCCCAGCGTATCGCGCCACGTCCAGCGCGTCGCCACGCGCGGCACAGACCCGGACGCCGTTCCCACAGAACCGGAGACCCATCGCGCAGGCGCTTCAGTCCCGCATGTTCCGCAACAGCCTGCTCCGCTCATCTCTCAGCACTCCTTCGGGCACGCCTTCGTCCGGCGTGCCGATCCCTCTCCCGCACCTGACAACACGCGGGCTAACCTGTCCGCATCGCGAAGCACGGAACCGTCTTCGCCAAGCGCGCTTTCCAGCCACTTCAGAACCGGGCGCACGGCCTTCATCGCGTCCCCCTGCGGGAGACGGTAATACGCCCAACGCCCGTCCTTGCGCACCTCGACCAGATCGGCCTCGTTCAAGAGCGAAAGATGCTTGGAGACCGTCGACGGCGCCAACGCCAACACCTCGACGATGCGGCACACGCACAGTTCGCCGCCGCGCAGCATCATCAGTATCCTGACCCGCTGACTGTCCGACAGCGCCTTCGTCACGCGCAAAGCAGTCCTGATCGCATCATTTCTCATACTGGCACCTTGTCGTGGGTATCATCGGTCATTAGGAAGGCCTCTGTTCAAAGCGTGCTGTCATTTCGTTATGTGACGACATTAGCACATACTACGGCGTTCGTCAACTACCGGCGCATGCGTTCGAATTCGTTAGCTCTAAATCCGATTGCATACCTGCCGGAAAATGCTATTTTATATTGCAATTAATGGCAAAAAAGGGGCTGTTTGTTTTTCAAGGTTTATTCCCCGATGGGGGAGAACGCAAGACAGTAAAGGGGGGTGGGATGAAGCGTAAGTCGGCGAATGGCATTGCGGGCCGGTATGGGTTCCGGCTGGGAGGTTTGTTTGGATTTTTCGCTCTGCAGGTCTGCGGGGCCGGGGTCGAGGTCGGAACGCGTCAAAGAACGCTCGTGCCGATCGAACTGCCGGAGTATACCGAGATCTTCCCGTCAAACGTCGCGGCCTATGCGGAGCAAGGCTACGCCCGGTGGCAGTGGGAGGCCGGCACGAACCATGGCGTGCGGCTCGACCTGATGCCGGCCGATTACGCGATGGCGGCGCGCCGGACCCGCTTGCTCTCGTTCTTCACCATCAGCGACATCCACATCACGGACAAGGAGTCGCCCGCCCAAGTGCCCTTCTTCGGCTGGAGCGCCGCGTTCGGGACGCAAGGACCCGCATCGCTCAACCCGTCCTCCTACTCGCCGGCCATGTGCGCCACGACGCACCTGCTCGATGCGACGGTCCAGACCATCAACGCCCTGCACCGGCTGGTTCCCTTCCATTTCGGCATGGCACTCGGGGACTTCTGCAACTCCGGACAGTACAACGAGCTCCGCTGGTTCATCGACGTCATGGACGGCAAGGCCATCGAGCCCAGCTCGGGCGCGCATCTCGGCGCGGACGCGATCGACTACCAGAAGCCGTATCAGGCCGCCGGCCTTGACCGCTCCATCCCGTGGTACGCGGTCATCGGCAACCACGACCAGTTCTGGATGGGCATCGGTTATCCGACGGAGAAAGTCCGGCAGGCACTGGTCGGCACCAACGTGCTCGAAATCTATTCAGATCCCACACTGGGGCCTTTGTATCCGGGCGCGTCGGAAGGTTTCGGCACGTACGTCGGCGTGGTCGACGGGGCCACACTGTACGGGGAAGTGATCTACTGGGGACCCACAAACGGGTACCCGGCGCGGCCGCATGTCGCGTCCGATCCGAACCGCCGCATCATCACGGAGGATATCGCGTCGCCCACGAACTTCATCGGCGAGTTTTTTGAGACGACGTCCGCGCCGGAGGGACACGGTTTCCGTCGGGACGGCGCGGGAAGCACGGCGGCCTGCTACACCTTCGAGCCGCTTACCAATGTGCCGATCCGCGTGATCGTGCTGGACGACACATGTAAAACTAACAAGACGGGCCAGATCCCCACGTTCTACGGCGCGGGCTGGGTGGACGACGCGCGCTACACGTGGCTCACCAACGAGCTGCAGAGGGGCCAGACCGACGAGATGCTGATGATTCTGGCGGCCCATATCCCGATCTGTCCTCAAAAGAGCCTGACGGAGACGAACAAGCTCGCCGCAGGCACGCAGTTCTACGATGCCGCAATGGAGACGAACCTCATCGCCACGCTGCACCGCTACCCGAATCTCCTGATGGTGATGGCGGGACATCGGCACGTGAACGTGGTGACGCCTTTCCCGTCGCCCGATCCGGAGCATCCCGAGTGCGGCTTCTGGGAGGTGGAGACGCCGTCGCTGCGGGATTTCCCCATCCAGTTCCGGTCGTGGGAGATTTTTCTCAACAGCGACACGAACATCTCGATCGTCACGACGGACGTCGATCCGGAGACGGCGGCCGATTCGCCGGCGGCCAAAGCCGTCGACCTGGGGCTCGGCGCGTTGCGCGTGTACAGCTGTGTGGAGCTGACCAACACGTATTCGCATGCGTACAATGCGGAGCTGGTCAAGCTGTTGACTCCCGCCATGCAGGCAAAGCTCGCCGGCTGCGGCGAAGCGCAATGGCGTCGTGTGGCCATCGACAACGGCGCCGCCGGACCGGAAGTCAGCTTCCTCGGCCGATTGCAGCCCACAGAATCTCTGGTCTCACCTTCGTGGAGCGATCTCCCGGACGCGACAAACAGTCCCTGCCGGGTTTCAACTCAAAGCCCTCTGCAGTTTTTCCGTTCCGTCGGGGAGTGAACCGTTTCGCGGCGCCGCGACGGCATGGTGCAGCGGATTTGCACGCGCGCGGTGCGGCGTTTTTATCCGTCCGCTCACACATCCGGCAGCTTCCACCTGTCCGGACCGCGCTCGATTACCGCGCCGTATAGAGCAGCCACAGCCCGCCCAGCAGCACAAGGACACCGCAGACCTTCTTCAGAATAATCGTGCCTCTCGATTTCTCGTTCCAGTTCAGGTAGTTCTGGACCGCCTCGCTGAATGTCCCCGCCAGCACGATCACCCCGCAGTGCCCCACGCCGTAAAGCGCCAGCAGCAGCACGCCATACGCAAGGTTGGTCGAAGCCAGCCGGAAGGTCACCCCCAGCATCGGAGCCATGTACGCGAAGGTGCAGGGGCCGAGCGCCACGCCGAAGACCAACCCCAGCACGAACGCCGCCAGCATGCCCTTGCTCTTGATGCCCGGCTGCGCCGGATTCGGCAGCGGCAACCGGATCACTTCCAGCAGGTAGAGACCGACCGCGAAGAAGATCACCGCCACGCCGTAGTTGCCCCAGCGCCCCACATCGCCCATCATCCGGCCCGCCGCCGCCGTCACCGCCCCGATCACGCCGATGGTGATGAGGATGCCCAGCGCGAAGAGCAGGGAGATCGTGAAGGCCCGTCGCGTGGTCATCCTCCCTTGCTGGTCGATGAAACCGACAATCAGCGGGATGCTAGCCAGGTGGCAGGGGCTGAGCACGATGCTCAAAATCCCCCAGATCACCGCAGCCGTCATCGCGATCACGGGCGTCCCCTCCACCGCCCTCGTCAGACCTGAGAACAGATGATTGATCACGTTGCTTCCCCCTTCAGCGTTGAGCGTTGAACGTTGAGCGTTATTCGATCCCCAGTTCCTTCCACTTGCCGAGAATGTCCTCTTTGGACAGGAAGCCCTCGTGACGGAACAGCTCCTTGCCCGTTGCGTCGAAAAAGATCTGCGTGGGGATCATCTTGATGCCGTACGTCTTGCCTGCCGCCTCGTTCTCCCACACGTCGATGAACTCGGTCTTGAACGTCCCTGCGTAATTCGCCATCAGGTCTTCCAGAATCGGCTTCATGGCCTTGCACGGGATGCACTTCCCCGCGCCCAGATCCACCAGCCGCGGCAACGCCTTTGCTTGGGGCTGGACGCCTTTCGCCTGCGAAACCGCCTCCGCCTGCGCGACGTCCTTTGCCGCCGGCGCAGCCTTCTTCGTCTGCTTCAGCATCATCACCGCCGCCGCTGCGACGACGACCGCCCCGATAATCGCGATGTTCTTCACATTCATCTTGCCCGCCCTTTTTCTAAGCTTGCGGAGCAGGTCGCCCGCAAGCGAATAACCTAAGATCACCGCGACTGCCGCCAGAGCAGGCAACACCTCGCGAAATCCGACATGACCGCAGGAACATCCCTGCGCCAGTATGCCGACGAACGCCATATCATACGCCCGCTTTTCAACCGGCCAGTTTCGCCGCGCCCGCCGCAGCGGCCTTCTCGACCGCTTCAGACGTCACCGGCGTCTTGCCCTTCTCCATGCCAAGGTCCGCCAGCTGCAAGTGCTCGAACCCGGCGAAGCCCGCCTGTTCCAGCCCCAGTTTCACGCAGTTCAGCGGGCAACCGTCAATCGCCAGAATTTTCGACGCCGCCGCTGTCGTGGCCATGATCCCCGGCACGCGCCCGCCGATGCCAGCGAGGCAGAACATCTTGCCCGCCCCGTCCCGCGTCAGCTTTCGCGCCGCCTGGTCCGCCACCGCCCCCACGTCCGCCGCGCCCGAGCACGCGAAAACCAGTTTCGGGGCCGCCCCGCACGCACACGCATTCTGTTCACTCATACCCACCTCTCTTTCGTTTCCATGAATCCAGACCCTTGGCGCTCTTTGCGCCTTGGCGAGAGACTCCTACACAAGGAACTTCTTGATCTCTTCCGGGCTCAGCACCTTGCCCGCGCTCTTGACGACCCCGTCCACCGCCAAGGCAGGCGTGATCATCACGCCCATCTTCATGATGTCCGCGATCTGGTCGACCTTCTCGACCATCGCCTCAATCCCCGCAGCCTTGACCGCCGCCTCCGCGTTGGCCATCAGCGTCTTGCACTTCGGGCACCCCGTGCCCAGAATTTGAATTTTCATGGCTTTTCCTCTCTCGTTGTCAGACACGTCCGACAGGTCCGGCTCAGAACCATTTTCCAAACGCATATCCCGCCGCCGTCGCCATCACGACCACCAGCGACACAAACGCCGCCGTCTTCTTCGGCCCGAGAACGCTGTTGATGACCAGCATGCTCGGCAGGCTAAGCGCCGGACCTGCCAGCAGCAACGCCAGCGCGGGGCCTTTGCCCATGCCCGACCCCATCAGCCCCTGGATGATCGGCACCTCGGTCAGCGTCGCGAAGTACATGAACGCGCCCGCGAACGAGGCCAGAAAGTTTGCCCGCAGCGAGTTGCCGCCCACGGCCTTCGCCACCCATTCCGACGGGATCATGCCTTCCTCGCCCACGCGGCCCAGCAGGAAACCGGCCGCCACCACACCGATCAGCAGGAGCGGCAGGATCTGTTTCGCGAACGTCCACGAGGAGTCGAACCACTGACCGCCCTCGCCGGTGTCCGTCGCCGTCAGCCACGCCAGCCCCAGCGACCCGACGGTGAAAGCCGCCAGCGCGTTGCCGCCCGTGCCCAGGGCCGTCAATGCGGTCACAGCCGCCACGAGGCCGACCTTCCACAGCCGCATCTTGAACCACGCCGCCAGCATCACGCCGAGACCCGCCGCGAACGCCGCCGTGAGCGTCCATTTCGCACCGTAGACCGCACCCAGACCCCGTCCCGATTCTGCGGCTTGCCGAAATTCGCGAACACCAGAATCAGCACCATCGAGGCGA
>JAQVSS010000226.1 GCA_028700415.1 Kiritimatiellia bacterium | reverse complement strand
TCACCCGGCAGGATTTCATCGAGGCCAAACTCCGCGAGTTCGTTGACCCGGCCATAACGGTTGAGGAAGAGGGCAAATAGGACGGCCATCACCGGGTGGCCTCCGTCATGTCCCGTGTCCTCTGCGCGGATTCAATGACCGCATCATGGTTGCCTTTATGACAGCTCAACTTACAAAGACGGCGGGGTTGCGGCGCACGCTGCGGCAATTGGCCGCGATCGCGGGCACGACGGTGACCGAGTCCATCCAGCAGCCGGTGGCGTTCCTCATCCTTTTGTCCGCCGTCCTGATGACGCTGCTGGTGCCGGTTTTCCAGTTCCACCGGTTCAGTGAGGACGGGCGGCTGGCGCGGGACAGCGGGCTTTCGTGCATGCTGGTGTTCGGCCTGGCGCTGGCGGCGGGCACGGCGGGGCGGTCGGTGGCGGAGGAAATCGCGCGGGGCACGGCGGCAGCGGTGATCGGGAAACCAGTCGCCCGCGCGACATTCCTGCTGGCGAAATGGCTCGGCGTGCTCGGCGTGGTCGCGCTGTTCTGGTGCGGCGTGACGGCGGCAACGCTGGTGTCGGAACGCTGTTCGGCGCATTTTCTGACGCGGGGGGATTTCACGGGATACGCGGCCGATCCGGTGACCCTGCTGCTGGCGTTTGCGGGCACTGGGATCGCGCTGGCGACCGCGGCGGTGCGGCATTACATGTGGCGCCGGCGGTTCGGAGTGTCCGCCTTTCTGGGCGTGATGGCGTCGCAGGTTCTAGTCGCGGCGGTGTCGGGGTTTTACAACCGGTTCGGGCAGCTCTATCCTTTGGTTGGCGAGGCGGCGTGTGAAGGGTGCGGCGGCGGGCACGCGCACGGGGCGGCCCGGCTCGTGTTCTATCACCCCGAACTCAATCTGCGCGTGCTCCCCGTGGCGCTGCTGGTGCTGTTCGCGCTGGCGGTGTTTTCGGCGCTGGCCACGGCGCTGGCCACGCGGCTGCAGACCGGGGCGGCGCTGGCGGTGTGCGCGACGGCGCTGCTCTTCGGGCTCGCGGGCGACTCGCTTTGGGCGGTGGCACCGCTGCTTTCGGTGCGGGGACTGGCGGCGGGACTGCTGCCGGACGTGCAGCACTTCTGGCTGTGCGACGCGATCGCGCGCGGCGGGCAGGTGGCCTGGCGGTACGTGGCGGAAGCCGGCGTTTACGCGCTCACGTGTTGCGCGCTTTTCCTTACGGTGGGGTGCGCGGTGTTCCGCGAAAGGGATCTCGGATAAGTGTTTTGTCGGTAATGGGCAAATGGCCATGGACACAAAAAATGTGATTGAGACACGCGGGTTGAAAAAGACCTTCCTGGATTTCTGGCGGAGGCCGACGGTCGAGGCGGTCAAGAGCCTGGATTTGACGGTGCGGCAGGGCGAGGTCTTCGGGCTGCTGGGGCCGAACGGTTCAGGAAAGAGCACGACCATCAAAATGCTGCTGGGGCTGCTGCATCCCACGGGGGGCGAGCTCCGCGTGCTGGGCGCGCGGCCGGACGACATGCGGGCGAAGGCGCGGATCGGGTATCTCCCCGAAGTCTCTCACCTCCATCCGTTCCTGACGCCGCGCGAGACGCTGCGGTACTACGCGAGCCTGTTCGGCATGACGCGCGTCGAGGCGGCGAAACGCACGGAAGAGCTGTTGGCGATGGTCGACCTGGCGCAGGCTTCCGACCGCGCGGTGGGGCGTTTCTCCAAAGGCATGGCGCGGCGCGTGGGCCTGGCGCAGGCGCTGGTGAACGCGCCGGAACTGCTGGTGCTGGACGAGCCGACATCCGGGCTGGACCCGATCGGCTGCCGCGAGGTGAAAGATCTGGTGCGGATCCTGGCCAAGACGGGCGTGACGGTGCTGATGACCTCGCACCTGCTGGCGGACGTGGAGGACGTGTGCGACCGCGTGGCGATCCTGGACGGCGGTGTCTTGCGGGCGGAGGGAAAAATCGCAGAGCTGCTGCGGCAGCCGGATGCGGTCCGGTTCCTGATCGAAGGGCTGGACGACGAGGCGGCGGAGTCGTTGCGCCTGGAGCTTGAGGCGCGTGCGGGCCGCCGGGTGCGGCAGGACTATCCGGCCATGAGCCTGGAGACCTTCTTTTTGCAGGTGGTGGCCAAAGAGGGGCGGGCGCGCGACTTCGCGTTGGCGCCCTTTCTGGCGAGGCCGGCGGCGGGCCAACGTGAGGGCGGCACATGTGCGGAGGCGTGACAGCGAGTCTCAGGAGAACCGGCGGCGTGGCGGGTCTGGCCGTGCGTGCCGCGCTGCGTACGAAGACCGTCGCCGCGCTCCTCGTGCTGCTGGCGGTCTGCGTGGCGGTTTTGCCGGGCGTGGTGAAGGGGGACGGCACACCGGAGGGCGAACTGCAGATTCTGCTCACCTACACGCTGGGGTTCGCTTTCGGCATCCTGTGCCTGTCAACGCTCTGGGCGGCCTGCGCGCTTTTCGCCGCAGAGATCGACAACGCGCGCATGCAGCTGTCGGCGGTCAAGCCGGTCCGTGCGGCCGAGTTCTGGCTGGGCAAGTGGCTGGCCCTGCTGTGCCTCAACGCGCTGGTGCTGGCGGCGGTCTACGCGGGCGTTTACGGGCAGATGGCGTGGCGCATGCGCCGGAACGGCTGGGCGGAGGCGGACAGGCCGGTCAGCCGGCATGCGGCGCATCCGGTGCTGCCGACACCCAAGGAGGAAGCCCGGGAGGCGTACGAAGTGCTGCGGCGGCAGGACGCTTTGCCGAAAGGGATGAGCAAGGCGGCGGTGTTGAAGACGCTCGAAGCCAAGGCGGACGAGAAATATGACGTCATCAACCCGGGCGAAGAGGTGCGGTGGCGGTTTCGTTTGAAACGGCCTGTGGGCGTGAAGAAGGCGGAGCCCGTGACCGTGTGGATCAGGTTCGACACGGAGTTCAGCACGCGCGAGCATGTTACAGGCGTGTGCAGCCTGTCGGTGGCGGGGCAGCCCGAACGGGCGGTGAAGGTGGACCTGGACGATTTCACGCAGAACGAGATTGAGTTTGCGGTGGACACCCGGGCCTTTACGGAGGGGACGACGGGGACGGGCGGCTTGCGGGATTTCGAGGTGGCGTTCCGCCACACCGGCAACGCGAAGCGGGTCTCGGCGCTGATGCTGCGTTTCCGGAAAGATGTGGAGCTGCTGACTCCCGGGGGGACCTTCGGGGCGAACTTGGCGCGTGCCGCCTGTGTGCAGTGGAGCGTGCTGGCGCTGCTGGCGGGGTTCGGGCTGACGCTGAGCGCCTGTTTCTCGCTGCCCGTGGCGGCGTTTGTGGCGACCCTGCTGTTGGCGCTGACGCTGGTCGGGAACTCGGTGGTTCAGGCGGTGTCGGAAGACGACGAAAAGGAATGGGGCAACCGGGTGGGCATCTGGATCTCGCGCGGGGTGTCCGCGGCAACGCGGCCGGCGATGCGCGCCGAGCCGCTGACGGCGCTGACGCGCGGCGAGCGGCTTGAGGTTGACGTGTTGGGGCGGGCGGCGCTGTGGAACGTCGTGTGGCTGCCGGCGCTGTTTGCGATTGCCGGGTGCTGGGTCTTGCGGCGGAGAGAACTGGCGGATACGGATTGAACCGTGGAGGAGGAAGCGTGTCGCAACTGTCACGGAGAGCGTTTTTGAGAACGACGGCGGGGGCCTGCGCAACGGCATCGGGCGGCTGCCTGGGGCTTGCGCGCGGCGGCGCGCACCGGAAAGATGCGGTGGAACGGCTGAAGGTGGCCGTGATCGGTGTGGGCGGCTACGGACAGGCAAACGTGCGGGCGGTGTGCGGGGCGGGCGAGGAACTCGTGGCGTTGTGTGACGTGGATGAGAGCGAGCTGCTCGCCGGGCGCGAACAGGTGGCGCGGCAGTATCCGGCGGTGAGGCTTTACAAGGATTTCCGGGTGTTGCTGGACGCCGAGAAAGGTGTGGATGCGGTTTTTATCGCCACGCCCGACCACGGGCACGCGATGCAGGCCGCATGGGCAATGGCGCGCGGCTGCCACGTGTACATCGAGCCGCCGCTGGCGCGGACACTCCGTGAGGTGCGGGTCTTGCGGAAACAGGCGCGGCAGCACAACGTGACGGTGCAGTTGGGGAACCAAGGAAGCGCAAAGGCGGAGTTCCGCCGGGCGCTGGAAGTCCTGACGGCCGGGGTGATCGGCGAGGTGGGCGAAATCCACGTTTGGACGAACCGGCCCGTCTGGCCGCAAGGGATCAACCGCCCCGACGGCTGCGACCCGGTGCCGGCCGGCCTGGACTGGGATCTGTGGCTGGGCGGCGCGCCGGCGCGGCCTTTCAAAAACAAGGTGTACCACCGGTTCAACTGGCGCGGCTGGCACGATTTCGGCACGGGCACGCTGGGAGACGCGGGAAGCCACCTGCTGAACCTGCCGTTCCGCGCGCTGGCGCTGGGAGCGCCCGTCGCGGTTGAGGCGGACGGGACCACGGAGCGTTTCGCGGAAACGTATGCGAAGGCCAGCACGGTCAGGTTCGAGTTCGCGCCACACAAGCGGAAAACCCGGTTGACCGCCGTCTGGTACGACGGCGACCGCAAGCCCGAACCGGAGGTGATGCCGCAGGTGACAGCGGCTTTCGGACGGATTCCGGACGCGGGCTGCCTGCTGGTCGGCGCGAAAGGCGTGTGGTTTGTCTCGGATGAGTCCGGCACGCGCCACTACCTTGCGGTGCAGGGGGAGGAGCGCGTCAGGGACTTCGAGAAACACGAGGCCTGTGAGGCGGCACCCTTGGTTTTCCCGCGCGTGAAAAGCCAGCAGCAGGAGTTTCTCGATGCGGTGCGGTGCGGGACTCGGTCGTTCTCGGACATGAGCCATGCCGCGCCGCTGACGGAAACCGTCCTGGCGGGCTGCGCCGCGCAGCGGGTGCCGGGACGCCTCGAGTGGAACAGCCGCAAGGGACGGTTCATGAACAGTGTAGAGGCGGGACGCCTGGTTGCGCCGGGCTACCGGAGGGGCTGGTCGGTCGAGAACATCGGGAAATAAGGACAAGGAGGCGGCCTGTGACAGAAGACGTGTATACGATGGGCAAGGAGCTGGATCTCAAGGCAGAGCAGGCCCGGACGCTGGCCACGCCGAAACTGCCGGCGAACTTGGCGCTGAAAGGGATGTTCCTGACATTCGACCTCCTCTACGGCAAAGAAAGGTCGCTTCCCAAAGTCATGGTGCTGGAAATCCTGGCCAGGTATCCCTACTGGGCGTGGGAGAACGGCGCCTACGCGCTGCTGTCAAAATGGCATTGCGGCACGGAACCGGTGCCGCGCGAAAAAATCGAGGTGGCGCTGCGTCATATCCAAATGGGGCGCGATTCACAGGACAACGAGCAGTGGCACATGCTGCTCTGGATGGACCTCTGCCACCAGAAAGGGGTCAGGCTCTCGTGGTTCAGGCATTTCCTGCTGCCGCGCCACATGACGTTCGTTTACTTCCACATGACGCGCATCATGTACCGGCTCAGGCCCGCGTGGTCGTTCGCCATGAACGCGGCCTTCGAGTCCCACGCGGAACACGAGTACATGCTCTTCGCGCAGGAGCACCCGGAGTTCGAGAATGAGCCGGTGGACTCGCCGTGGTTCACACGCTACCCGCGGCAGAAGACGCTGGCGGATCTCGTGCGGCGCGTGGGGCTGGATGAGCGCGACCACATGAACCATTCGCTGGACGAGATCAAGCGCCTGAACGCCAACGCCTGACGGCAACACGAGCGGCCACTGTTTTTTAAAAAAATCGCCTTTGACGGCGCACACGTTTTTGATACATTAACGCCACATTTTCCGCTTTTCATGCGGGCGTAATTCAATGGCAGAATAGGAGCTTCCCAAGCTTCTTACGTGGGTTCGATTCCCATCGCCCGCTCCATCTTCATAAGCACCTGATTTTCAGGTGCTTATGTGTTTTATGGGGTGGCAAAAATGGGCCACTTATAACGGGGCTTATAACAAGGCCTATTTGGTTTTACGCAGTGGCGCTTGTGTCTGACGCTCCGGATTCGATATTCTCTTCCCCGTCAGCGTGATGATGAAAGGCGGGATGCGCATGAGCGATAAGTCAAAAGGGGTTCCGAAGCGGAAGCCGTTGTCCCCAGCCGAAAAGAAGAACCGGACAGAGCCAAAGAAGGCCGTGCCTCAAACCCCGGCGGCCGAAGCGGACGATCCTCGGGGCAAATACCTGTTCTGCATGGGTAAGAATGTCCGCCTGATCAAGTGCGAGCATTTTGAGCTTCCTCCCTCTTTGGAGTACACGCCGGGCGGTCAGCCGGTAGATTTCTTGAGGCACTCCTGTGCGCTTGAGGTCGAGACCGTGCCGCCGAACCGCTTTGTCCGGGCGATGATCTATTACATCCTGAAGGCGGCGATCCAGGTTTTGCCGTCCGGCAAGCTGTCGATACCGGATTGGGCGACGCCGTACGAGATTAAGCTTGGTGTCGTGGTCGACGTCAATGGGCGCGAATGGGTGATGGAATGTTGCCGCGAAGAGATCATCGAGGCTGCGCTCGGGGATGCAGCCGTGAGTAGCCCGGCCGGATGTGCCGAGGATGCGGCTGGGGCGGATACAAAAGAGATGCCTTCGGAAACTGCGGGGCTGGAACAACCAAAGACGGCCATCCTGCCCGGATGGAAGAGTGGAAAGTTGCTCCTGAAGAAACTGCCTAATGGGCGTGAGCCCGCCGTGTTTACATTCGGCAAAGAGACCTACACCGTGCCAAGCGGGAAAGCTTGGGAAATCGTGTCCGGCATGATCGAGGCGGACGCGTATGAAGGGCACGGGGTAAAGCTGCCTGCAAGAGCAGGTGACGCCTTTAAGAAAGTGCATCGGCGCTTTTACTCCAACATCATGAAGACCGCACCCGACGGCAAGCGTTACCTGCGGACAAAATAACCGTCCCCCGCCCGTCCCCTTTTCCAGGCGTGCATATCCTTAAACCCCTTGCTTTTGCAGGGGGTTTTTGATTTTTCCATCCCCCGCCATGGGGGATGGCATCCCCGTATTATATTTCTCGCCCAAATGGCTTTTACTGCCCTCGTGTCCGCAAGTGGCGGATCAAACAGGACGAAGGAGGCGGTTATGGCACTTGGGCGGCAGGTTCTTGAAACGGCGGCGCGGCTCGG
>JAQVSS010000024.1 GCA_028700415.1 Kiritimatiellia bacterium | reverse complement strand
CATAAGTAAAGCGGGCCATGACTGCCGTGCGAAAAGGCAAATTGTATCAGACAGTCTCAAAAAGTTACCCCATCGTTTTTTCGCGGCTCCGCCGCGCGGCGGGCTTAATCGTAATCCTCATCCCAACTTAACGTTATCGGTCAATGGAACGGGGATGCACCCGCTCACCGCTCAAGTGGGGAAAGGGCAGTTTGGTTTCAGGGTTCAGGGTTTAGGTATGAGCAGTGTGAGCGTCGAGTGTCAGGCATCGCGCCCCCCTGTAGCTCCGCCGCTCTATCGGCCGAGGCGAACGTTCAGCCTGAAACCTGACGCCGTCGGCGGGGGATTAAGGTGCCTAAATACCTGTATCTTATTTTGTCAGCACGCCGCCGTCGCCGTCTTTCGCCAGCCGGAACTCCGCGCTCTTCGCGGTGCCGGACGCGTCGGTGTACGTCACGCGGTAGCGGCCCTTGAAGCCGCGGAACCTCACACTGCCGCCTTCGCCGGCCTTCAGCGTCAGGCGCGTCTTCCAGTCGCCATTGATCAGCCCGTTCAGCGCGTGGAACGACGGCTTAGGCTCCATGTCGCGCGTGAAGAGCCCCGACACGGACGGCTCGCCGGGCGCGCCGCAGTCGTCCACCACGTTCCACCAGGTGATGCCCATCATGGGCTTGACGCTGAACCACAGCCGGTACAGGTTGCGCGCGATGACGGCCTGAATCTCGCGGCCGCGCGCGTCGTCGCCGGGCGAGGTGATCGTGATTTCGCTCAGATGCAGCGGCAGGCCGGCCTTGGCGAGCGTCTCCATCCGTTTCCACACGATTTCCGGGGTCTCAATCGGCTTGCCGTCCGCGATGTCCAGGCACTGCTGCGGGTTGAACAGGTGCATCTGCGTGCCCATGATGTCGATGCGGCAGCCGCGTGCGAGGAGGTCTTTGACCTGCGACGTGTAGGCGGCGCTGTTCAGATAGTCGTTGATGTTCAGCGCCACGTTTTCCGGGAACAGCCGCCCGGCGGTCTTGAACGCATGGTACGTGTAATCCCCCGGCATCAGCCCGTAGACGCTCTTGCAGATCGCGTCGCCGGGAATCATATGCCCCTTGCTGAAATCGGTCGCGCTCTCGTTCACCACGTCCCAGCTGTGCAGGCGGCCCTTGTAATAACCGGCAAGCTCGACCACGCGTTTCTCGAACAGCCGCCGCAGCTCCCGGCAGTAGACCGGCGCAAGCTCCCCGATCTGCGCCGGCGTGAGTTTTTTAAGCCCGTCTGCGCCGAGCGCGAGGATCTTTGCTTTCTCCGCAGGCGGGCAGAAGCGCTCGAACAGCCACTCGGGGTACTGCCACTTGTTGCTGCCCCAGATGATGGTGTGCCCGTGCAGGCGCACGCCTTTGCTCTCGCAGAACCCGACCACCGGGTCGGTCGCCGGCCGGCGCCAGTGCGGCTCCTTCTTCGGCTCTTTCACGCTGTTCCAATAGGCTTCGGTGTCGCGTTCGTCCGCTTTGAAGCGCGGCCGGCCCGGCTCGACCTCGAATGTCTTCCAGTAGAAAGCGATGGTCGCGGAATTGAACAGCGTCCCGTAGAGCTCCTTATACTTCCGGTTGCGCTCGGGCGTCCCAAGCTGGTCGAAGTTGAAGATGTGCGCGCCGAAGATGAAATCGTGCGAGAGCTGCTCGACTTTCACCTCCGTACCGGCCGGCACATCCGCCAGTTTCAGGGACGCGTCCGCCTTGCGGTGCTGCCCGATGTCACGGTCGATCCGGTCCTGAACCTCGGGGTTCCAGAGTTTCCAATAGGCCGCGCTCAGCGCCGGATTCTGCTCCGCCCCCGACGCCAGCACCCCCGTCAACGCGACCACTCCCAGCCATGTCTTTCTCATGCTCCGCCCCCGTGTTTTTTCCGCACATGCCTGATGGCGATGTTCGGCAAACCCCACTGTGTTCCCTACGGCAGCGTGACCTTCAGGCGCAGGAAGCGCTGGGGCGCGTTCGTGACCGGCACGTCGTGCCGGAAGAAGGCTTGCCACCACGTGTTGCTGTCCGCGCGCAGGTACTCGGACACGTCGACGGTTGTCCAGTCCTGCAGGATCAGATCCGTGCACGCCTCGACCACATACAGGGTACCGGCATTGAGCGCGTCCTTGTCCATGCGGAACGAGAGCGTGAGATAACCCGCCGTGACCCCGCCGAAGGGAAGCCCCTCTGTGTCAAAGGCCCACGGGTCCAGGCCCATGGCGTATTCCAGCCCGTTCGGGACACCGTCCCCGTCCGGATCAGCCTGGTCGCCGGAGATCAGCGCATCCGCCAGCTCGGCCTCGCTGAAACGCTCCGCCTTCCACGAGGCGTAGGTCGAGATATCGCCCGTGACATCCACATCGTCGATGCAGACGCCCTGACCCCCGTTCGCGAGACCCTCAAACGCGATGTAGGTGGTCCGCGTCGGGTTCGGCAGCGCCAGGGTCTGCTGTGTCCATACCGGCACGGCGTTTATGTAATTGGTTAAGGCCACCCACGTTCCTGCCTCATGGGTTTTGTAGAAAACCGTCAAATGATCCTGAGCCCCGTTTCCGCTGTAAGACGCCATGCAGAGCCAGAACGTGAGCTGTACGTTCGTCGAGCCGACCCCCAGGTCAAGCATCGGGGAAACCAGCTTGGCCCGGTATCCGGTCGCCGAATCGGAATAGAAACAGGCGTTGTACGAACCGCTGTGGGGCGCCGGCGGCGTGCCGTCCGGGCTGCCCTGGCGATAGGTCCAGCCTTGAGACCCGAGAACATACTCCACCGTCCACCCCGACGGGATAGCCCCTCCGTTCTCAAAGTCCTCGGCATACGGGCTTCCCTGCACCGGATTGATCCGCAGGCTGAACAGATTGGTCGAGGCGTAGTTGTCGACCCCCGTAACCTGCACAGAGAACGCCAACGTTTCGGCCCGTGCCGGCACACCGGTGATCACACCGTCCGGGTGGAGCCCAAGCCCCAACGGCAGAGCGTTTGCCGCCACCGCCCATGTGTAAGGCTCGATTCCGCCCGCCGCCGCCAGCGCCTGGCTGTAAAACTGCCCCACCAGCCCGTTCGGCAACGCCGCGCTCGTGATGACCGGCGCGCTGGACCCGTCCGTGATGCGGATGTCGTCGATGCAGACGCCGTTCCCGAAACGCGCATTCCCCTCGAACGCGAGATAATACGTGGAAGAAGAGGGCAGCAACAACATCCGCTCTGTCCACGCAGGCACATTCGCCGTGTAGGTTGCAAGCGGGACCCAATCCCCTTCCGCCGAAGTCTTGTAGTAAACCCTCAGCTCGTCTTGCCCGCCGTCAAGTTCGGTCATGCAGTGCCAGAAGACGAGACGGGCCGTCGCCGGCGTCTTGCCGAGGTTGATCGCCGGAGACACCAGCCGGGTCTTGTGGTCGTCGTTCAACTGAAACACGTCCGTGGTCTTGAAGAACAGCGCCGCGTTGTACTCCCCGCTGTGCGCGGTGGCCGGCTGATGGTACGGGTAAAGCGGATTCCCGTCGCCACCGCCTGTCTGGCACCGCCAGTCCAGCGTCCGGACCACAACCTCGTTCGCCCAGCCCGCAGGCATGGCTCCCTTGTGCTCAAAGCCCTCGTAATATAAATCGGCGAGCGGCAGCGCGACATCCAGACGGAATACCGCCGAGGTTTCCACCAGTCCAGAATCCATGACCCGCACCGTGAACTCCGCGCTTTGCACCGCAGCCACCGTCCCGGTGATCACACCGTCCGCGCTCAGGCCCATGCCTGCGGGAAGCGCCCCGCCCACCACATCGAACGTATACCCCCCCACGCCTCCCGCCGCTGTAAGCGGGTAGCTGTAAAACCGCTCGGTGTACGCATCAGGAAGTTGTTCAGGATCGGTCAGCGTAAGCGGCGGAACCGGGTCAAAGACCCGCACGTCGTCGATGTGAACCCCGTACCCGTAATTGGCGACTCCCTCGAACGCGATATAGTAAGAGCGGTTGGGGTCCGGCAAGTCCACCACGCGCTGCGTCCACGCCTCGGTGGCCGAGGTGAACTCGGCGATTTGCGTCCACGTGCCCTCATACGACGTTTTGTAATAGACCCGCAGCGCATCCTGCCCGCCATCCCAAGGCGCCATGTAGTGCCAGAAAGTCAACCGGCCGGCGCGGACGTCCGCCCCGAAATCGATCATGGGCGACTCCAGCCGGGTGACGGTCCCGGTCAACGTCTGCTCCACCACGGCCAGGCTGGCGCAATACGTGCTGCCTGCATACCCCTCACCGGGCTGCCCGTAGGGGCTGCCGCCGCCGAAGGTCCACGGCTGCCCGTTCACCACCATCGTCTGCGTCCAGCTGTCCGGCGCCTCTCCCCCATGTTCAAACGTCTCCTCGTACGGGCTCGCGAACGGCGGGCGGATCGTCAGGCTGAACTGGTTGGTCACCACCTCGCCCGTCGCGTCCGTCACCGTCACCTTGAACGCCGTCGTGCCCTCCGCTTCCGGCGGCGGCAGGCCGGTGAGCGCCCCGGAGGCGTCCAACGTCAGCCCGGACGGTGGCAGCTCGCCCTCCAGAAGTTGCCACACGTAGGGAGCGATCCCGTTGCCCGCGCGCAGGGTGGCGGCGTACCAAGAGCCCACCCGGCCGGCGGGAAGATCCGATGCCGTAAGGACGGCGAACGGCGGCGGGGGAGCCAGCCCCAGAACCGCGTTCCAGGCCTGCCTGACGCTGCGCACCCACTTCACATCCAGATCCAATGCGGCCGAAACCCAGGCCGTGCGGATGGTGGAAAACGTGGTATTGGCGGTGCAGTGGACCGACAGCGCCTGATACGCCACGCGCTCGGCGTTGGTGATCCCGATCCCCTTCACGTCGTAAGCGTAGGGCGAAGCGTCATTCGTCCCGGAACCGCCCTCGCACAGCAGATAGAAGAAAAAATTCTGAACGCCCGCATTCTGATGAACGCCGCCGTTGTCCCCCGTGCCGCTGTACCAAAAGGATCCCTTGTACCGCGTCGGTTGCCGCCCCCCTGCCCCGACCGTGGCGGCGTTGGCGGGATTCCGCATGTCGCGAAGCGCCGGCGAGGCAAGCCAGCAGTCTTCGCCCATCAGCCAGTCCGCCTGCCCCGCGTTCGTCGCCGGGTAACTCGCGCGGTCATCCGGTTGACCGTAAAACTCCACGCACACGCCGAAGATGTCCGAAAAGGACTCGTTCAGCGCGCCCGACTCGTTGGCATAGACGAGATCGCAGGTGTGCTCCGTCACGGCGTGCGTATATTCGTGGGCGAACACGTCGAGCACCGCGAGGCTGTCCGCCGTCGAGCCGTCGCCGTCGCCGATATGCATCGCGGTGCCGTCCCAATAGGCATTGGCCATCGGGAAACCGTATTCCAACTGATGCACATAGGCGTCCGCCACGGTGCCGTTGCCGTCGTAGCTGCTCCGCCCGTGAACCTGCTGGTAGTACTGCTGGATCAGATTGACGTTATTGGCGGCCGATATTTCGTCCGGATCGGAGTCGCCCCAATCGGCCGTATCGCGGAAGGCATACGTCCCCGCGTCCGGATACCCGGAGGAGAGAGGCGCCGCGTTCAGCACGCGCCAGCTTTGCACGGTGTTGTACAGGTAGTAGTACCCGGTGTTCTCAAGCCACCCGTCCACATCGACGACCTCACCGCCCTCGCGCGGGAGGCGGTTGCCCGTAATGGCGGCCGGTGTCCCGTCCGTTGTCGGCTCGTCGATCCGTTTGATGTCGTTGTAGCGCAAAAGGACGGTGCCCTTTAACGCATCGATCCAGTACCGCCAGCGCCCTCCGGTTCCACAAGCAAGCACAAACTCGTAGGCCAGTAGGGGCTCCGTCTCACGCGCGAAAACAACCAGCTCGGGCTCTTTCGCAAGCGTGCCTTCCGGGCGTCCCATACCCCGCAAGTCATTTTGGGCAATACCGACGGCCTGAGCGGCTTTAATTGACGGGACGATTCCCACCTTGATGTCGGGCTTGTATTGGCCGCCGACTTCGTAGGCCTGCCCGCTCCTGTCGAAGTGAACGATCATCTCACCGCCGAAAACCCTCAGCCCGCGGTACGTCTGGTTCAACCTCACATGTTGATTGCCTTTGGCGTCCGGCTGGATTTTCTTGACGGCGAACTCCTGCTCCGCGTCCCCGATCCTGAAAAACGCGGCCAGATCGTCCAGCACGGCGACGGCCTCGCCGCGGTTCACCCCGGCCCCTTTGAACCGCAGCCCCTTGCCGCCGGAGAAAACCTTTTTGCTCCCCAAGCCGGAACCCCGGATGGAAGAAGGCGCCGGCAGGGTCTCGTGCCACACGACCTCGACCCCCAGCCTCTCCGCCTTTTCCAGCGCCTTCACCTGACCCGCCGAGCGTGCCGGGGCCGCCATGGCTTGCAGTCCCGGCGGGCGGGTCTGCAAGACCTCGTTGCCCTCCTCGGCCTTAAAGGCGTAGGCCGGCAGGAGATAGAGCGCCGCCACGGCCCCGAGGATACCGGCCCGCACGCCGTCCGGAATCTTCCGGGCAGCGCCCCGGCTCCGTGTATGTCCGAATGTTAGCACGTTCTCACTCCCGCGTATTCGCCGTTGAGCCCGCTCACTCGGTCAGCCGGATGCGGAAGAAGCCCTGCACAGGCGCGGCCTGAAGCGCCTGCTGCGTTCTCTCGATGGTTGTGCTCACGCCGCCTGTGCCTTCCGCCAACGTCGCGTAGCCCGTGGCGACAACCTGCCAGTCCGGGTTCTGCAGCGAGGGCGTGAACAACACCTCGAAGCTCGCCGTGCCGAGTGTCGTCGCATAGCTGCTCACCAGCGTGCGGTTCACGTCGGAGGCCTCCGATACCGCGACCTTCCACTGAACCGTCACTCCGGAGTCGTTCAGGCTGAGCCCCGTCAGATCCGGCAACAGCGTGTCGGCCGGCGCCAGGCCCAGGCTGATCTTCCAGCCGTCCGCCATGCCGTCCCCGGCCGTTGAATACGCCCGCGGATCCGAACCCAAAACCATTTCGGTCAGGTCGTCCACGCCGTCGCTGTCCGCGTCCGTCGTGCCCAACGCCAAAGCCTTGACGATGGACAGCGGGGCAATGCCCGTCGCCGCCGTCAAGCCGGGGTTGATCTCGTAGTCCGGGTCATCGTCGCTGCCCGTGCTGGGGCCCGACAGCGCGAGGAAGTTCGCGGACGCGGGATTCTGCTCGTACTCCCAGGCGTCCGGGAACCAGTCCTGATCCGAATCCGCGTCTTCGATGATGATCTCGACGGTCTCGCATTCCGCCAGCGGCACGTACTTCACCTTGACCGCACGGGGATCATACGGCTTGTCGCTGATGCCGTAGTAATTGGCATACCCCCACGACTCCCACACGTCCCGGACGCCGTTCTGGTTGTGGTCGATGAACGCCCGGATATAGTAATCCCCGGCTTCCGCGCTGGGCGCCAGGCCGAAGAGGTTCGCGTTCGTGGCCGTGTTCGCCGGATCAATAAGCGCCGTCAGCCCGCCGCCCGCCAACGTGATCTCCGCCTCGGGCTGACCGCTGAAGGCCGCGTTATGGAAAGCCTGCACCTTCACGCGCCCAGTCAGAAGGGCCGTCGCGGGACCGTGGTATTTGACCACCGCCTTGACCGCGCCGTACCCGGCCGAATCGAGCGGCGCGTTCACGTCCAACCGGTAGGTCTGCCAGTCGGACCAGCTGGCGCCGGTCGTCGTGTTGCTGTACTTGGCGTCCAGCGCGGTCACCCGCCAGAAGTACCGCTTGTTCGACAGGTAAGGGGCCTCGGCGCCCGGCATCGTCATCCCCACGCAGAGCGGCGCGGTCCAGACACAGGCGCCGTCGATGTCGCGCGCGGGAGCTTTCACTGTGCCGGAATTATAGATCACGGGGCCGGTCTGCGAATCGCGGCGCACCTCGATCAGGAAGGCTGTGTAGTTCAGCGGCATCGTCCACTTGAAGGTCGGGCGGGCGGAATACACATACCCCCTGTTCACCGGATAGGTGGCCTGCGCCTTGGCGCGCGCGCTGTCGAAGGTATTGGTGAAGGTCATCACCGCATTGGTGGGAACCCCGTAGGAGTTGCCGAGATAGACCTCGTAGGCCACAACGAGACGGCTCATCGTCGTCGGCACACCGGTCAGCCCCCAGTCCAGGCCGAGGCCTCCAAAGTCTCCCTCGTGTACGAACGACCGCGTCGCGCTGAGCGTCTTGTCCAGCATTATTTGCTGATAGTTTTTGTTGCCGTCCACCGACACACGCTTCACGACCACGCGCTTCTCGAGGCCGGACACGGTTGTCCCGCTGCCGCCGCCCGCCGCCGCGCCTCCGGTGAAAATGTCTTCCGTGCGCTGAGCCGGATCAAGCGTCATGCGCAGGAAGCCCGGCGTGTAGTCGGTCAACTCGATGTTTACCTTATTGAAGTCATACCCGATGTCCACCCCAAACGTTTCCGGCACGCCGCACGGCTCGCCCGCGTCCCACATCCCGTTGTTGTTCAGGTCGAGCAGCGCGAAGAAGTAGTTCACCCCCTCCTTCACATACCCGCGGCTGGGCACTGCGGCGGTCGGCGTCTCGGCGTCCGACAGGTAAAGCGTCTTCGGCCACCCCATGATCTGAGATGACTGGTAACGGATCTTCATATAAGAATCTTCGGGACGCGCGCTGAACATAAAAGTCGGCGAAATGATCTGGGTTAACGTCATACCCTCGAACCAGCTCAGGTCGATCTCATACTCGCCCGTGATGTAGTTGATCGTTCCGATCGCCTCGTTAATCCCGTCAGGTGTTTGCCCGTAAAAAGTCCCTTGCACCGTTGTGGCACCACCAATATCATAACCCGCATCAATAACATAATGGGCGGGGTTATCTATGCTGTCCACCATTTCAAGCACCACTGATCCGGGGACGATCGTGCCGGGCGAGAGAACGCCCCTGATCGTCTTCGCACCCCAATAACCGAGGTGTTTGATTGAATCGACCGCCGTCTCACTGCTGGTCTGCACACGCCAGATCGCGTCCGGCGCGCCGTCCATCCCCGGATCCGAATAGGCGAACAGCACCAGATCCCCAACCGGAAGAATGCCGTTGTAAGAGAGCCGGGTCTGGATGACCGGCACGGGGAAGTCCTTGACCGATTCCCCTTCCGGGTTCAGATGCATGCCCAGTGTGGGGTCGCTGCGCAGCGCGCTTGCGCCATAGCGGCACTCCGCCCAGTTCGACCAGCCGTCCTGATCCCAATCCCCAAGCGGGTCGTAGAGATAGCGGCTGACCGCCTGAGCGTGATAGTTGTCCTCCCACGCATCTTCCATGAAGTCGTGGTCGGCGAACATCTGCCCGTAATAGAGCAAGCCTTGCTTGACGAAGTAATCCGACGTCGTCTGGGTCGCGCTCGTGCGGAACTTGTCAGGCCGGGACATGCGGTTGAACGGGTACACTTCCGAGATCAGGTACTCGGCGTAGTTGCTCAGGCCGTCCCTGTCCGGATCACCCATCGCGCCGTTATCGCCCGTGTTGAGGGTCGGCTTGAGGTTAAAGAGGTTCTCCCACCAGTCCGGCAACCCGTCGCCGTCGATGTCGGAGGTCTGCTTGACCAGCGTGCCCGCATTGTACCCCGGCGCGCCCGGATGGTTCCCCTCGGTATAGCCCTTCGACAGATCGCGCATGTACAGCTCGCCGGCCGTCATGCCGTTCGCGCTCAGGTCGTACCAGCCCACCGCGGAGCCAAAGTAGTTCGTCGCCACGTCCCGCTCCCACCAGTCCGCCAGCCCGTCGGCGTCGAGATCGTCCGCCATGTCCGCCCACACGCCGGCCGGCGAGTCGTTGTCCCACATCTCCACCGCCTGCTTGGCCCACGCGCCGCCCAGCGGCAACAGGTCGGACACGACTCTCACGCCGGCCCCGGCCGCGCTCAAAATATCGAGCGAGGTCATGTACCAGTACCCGTACGGGTCGTTGCTGTTCGGGAACTCGTATTTCTCCAAACCGTGCGCCGACGGCGGCGTCGCGTACACCCCGGCGGCATAGTGCGACCAGTGAACCGAGTCCCGGACCGTGTTCGAATCCTTCAACACCACGTTGGTGCCTTCCGTGACGAGCCCGCCGAAAATCGGCAGATGCTCCACCCCGTTTTCGATCCACGGCATGTATGCGTAATCCGAGTAGACCGTGCTGTGTGTCGAAAGCTGCGACCACCAGCCGACCTCGTAACCAGCGGGACGGTTGACTGTGACCTCCCAGTAGTTATACCCGCGCGGCACTTTTGCGACTGACCCGGCGCTGTCCGCCCCGAACAGGTTGTCGAAGGTGTAGTGATACATGAGCTCCGGCGGAAGCTGGGGCGAAACGCCCGGCACACGTGACCCACCCGCAAACCTGCGTTGAGCCACCGCCCGCCGATTCTCCATCAACTCCGCCTTCGTGTACCTCTTGGCATAGTCGGCCACGATCTCTTCCGCACTGCGTGCGCCGTCCCATACCCGGATCTCATCGATATAGCCCTGATAAAACCACTCGTAGTCAGACCATGACGGGAACGTAATTTTCGGATCTCGATTGAGATTGGCCGCACCAATAACAAACGAGCCTCCGTTAGCAACCATACTCATATAATATGGATCGGGATACTGTTCGCTGTCCGGATTCGTTAAACTATTGATAATGCCGTTTGCAGGAATCAGCGCGGTCCCCACTGTGACCGGAGGTTCGTTATTCAAGAACAACTGGAGCACTTGGGCTTCACTGTCCATGCGTGCTGCGATGTGTACCCATTCATCCGGTATCAGCACACGCCCGTACACAATCATTTTACCGGTGTGCGTATCATGCAGACCAGCGTTATGGTACATGACATACACTCGACCATCGGCGGCAATGCCGATCCGGTAGTTCAACCGCACCACATAACCGGTCGTACTGAGATCACTCGGCCCGTAAATGAAAGGCCTCTCGAACAGCACCTGCTCGCGGTCCACTTTTTCCGGCCGTGCCCAAAACTCAATGGTGAAGCTCCGGAAAGAATAGGGGTCGTTCGGATAATTCTTCACCGACTGCAAAACGGAGTTTGTTCCGCTTAACCACATCGCCTGTCGGCGCTGCGGGTCGTCGTGATCCCGCGGATCCGACTGCGTGGTCGCGGTCTGCAGCATCTCGGACTTGTCCGAAAGGCCGTCGTTGTCCGTGTCGTACCCTTCGTTCATCTCGAAGGAGAACATCATGTAATTCTGCATATACATGGGCATCACGGTCGCGTTGTTGCCCGGCCAGAAGAACATGCCGCCGAACCCGTAGGAGCGCGCGGTCAGGCTGTCGGGGCTTGACGTGTCGGTCATCCACATCGGCGTCGGATCCGTATTGGAGCAGGAGGGCGCCGCCGTGTCGGACTGCAGCTGTTCCTCCAGGTTCCGCAACCCGTCCGCGTCCGGGTCGGCCTCGTCCAAGCCGGCCAGCCACGGGTAGGAGACGAAGTCCATGGGCAGGCCAGCGCCCCAGGCGTTACCGAGCGCGTCGGAGCCGTAATCGATCGTATACATCCCGGAGTCGACATACGCCTCACGGATGCGGTCGCCCTTGATCAGGGCCGTGTCGCCCAAGATCGGGTTGAGGCCATGGAACATTTCGTAGAAATCGTCCATGCCGTCACTGTCCGTGTCCGGGTCACGGGGATCGGTGGAAACATACAAATGGGAAGGGCCCACGCTCAGCATCACCCACAGCGGCGGGTTCGCGTCGCCCCACGGATATTGGCAGAAATCCCATGCGTTCGTCACCGGGGTGAAGAACGCGCTCGGGCCGGCTGAACCGTCCATCGGGATCTCGTCCTCATAGAAATCGTACCGGAAACTGCGCACCGCCTGTACCCAGTACTCCTGATAGTTGGCCAGACCGTCCCGGTCCCAGTCCTTATCCCAGTCCGACACCGTGCCGTTCATGCCGTTGGTGGTCGCCTGCGGCTCGACAGGTACCCCCGTGTAGGTAAACGCGCGCTCCCATGCGTCGGGCAACTGATCCGAGTCCGTATCCATGGAGCAGGGGTTGAGCCCGCCGCCGGGCGTGCAGGTTGAGCCGTTGTCCCTCACCGGCGAACCGTAGACAAAGGTCATCTCGGCGTCATCATTCAAGCCATCGCCGTCGGTGTCCCCGGCATAGGGGTTGGATGGCCAGAATTTATTGACCCAGTCGGAATCCGTGGCGGGACGTGTAATCGTCACGACCTGATGACCGGCCCCGTACAGGGCAATGTTGGTGTACCCGGGGGTGCAGTCGGTGCCGTGGAACTCGCGGTTGTTGTGGAGGCCATCCTCGCCAACAAAGGTCCAGTCGCCGTCATAGGGGTCCCACGGGGAAATCTCCATAACGGTTTCCGCTCCCGTTGACCCCGGCGGCAGGGAGACATAAAGCTCCCAGCCGTCCGGCATCCGGTCCGTTTTCGTGACCGCGCCGTTTGCGCCCCACGCGACATCGCTGTCGGGCGTCAGCGGATGCGTGGAGAAGTCTGTCCAGTCCGCAGTCTTCCGGGCGGCGTTGCCCGCCCCGATCGAACCGTCACAACCGTTCAGGCGGAGCTCTGCCATATACTTGAGCAGCAGGTACTCGTCCAGCGCGGTGAAGGGCTGCGTGTTCGGCGCCGTAATGATGTTCTCGGCGGTCAACCCCGCCACCCACGCGGGGAATCGCTGCGGATTCGAAAGCGGATTGACCGTGGCCGCCCACGCCGTGCGCGGGTCGAAGCCGAACGCCTGACAGACTTGGTTGTGCAGCAGCAGCGCGTTAACCGTCTCCACGCTGGCGACAAGCTCGGCATCCAAGCCGGTGAGAGGCCGGCCGGCCGCATACGGCGCGTTCGTCCCGCCATACCGGTAAACGCCCGTCACGCCTTCGGTCAGCGACAGGGCCTCGCCCACGACAATCACCGCGTCTTCCGGCACGAGGCACTGCGTGCCGCTCTCCAGCGTCACCAGTTGCCGGGGCACCTCGGCACGGGCCATGTAGTCGCCGTCGGGATTGTTCATCGCCACGTTCAGTGCGTCGCGCTGGTCGTTCGGGTTCAGGCCCCGGAGCACTTCCCAGCCGTCGCAGATGCCGTCAAAGTCGGTGTCCCACTGGATCGGGTTGGTGCCGATGGTCAGCTCTTCGATGTCGCTCAGACCGTCGTTGTCGAGGTCGCGGTTGACCGCCGCGCCCGTCTCGCTGTCGGTCGCCGGGATCAGCGGGTCAAAGGCCGTCAGGATGGCCTTGGTCGGGATCAGAGTCCCGGCCGCGACGTTCGTGGGCGTGTAGGCCAGGCCCGTCACGCCCTTGACTTTCGCGTTGTACCAGAAATAATACTCCCAGCCGTCCGGGAAATTGTCGCCGTCCGTGTCCTGAAGGGTCGGGTCCGTGGGCCGCTCGCAGGAGCGGTCGGTCTCGCCCGTGCCGAAGTCGGGATCAGAATTGTACGTCTCGTTGTTCAGGCCGAGATGGAAACCGCGCACCTCCAGAATGGCCGTGAACGGGTCGCCGACCGTGGCGAACACGTTGGAGATGCCGCCGATGATCGCGCTGCCGCCGCTGGCCGCGCCCGGCAGGAAATCGCCGACCTCGTTGCCCGCCGCGTCCTTGTCCTTGTTAAAGCTGCCGACATTGATCAGCTCGACCGGCGGGCTGCCTTCCGCCGGCGTCGTCTCGGTACCGCCGCTCGCGAGCGAAGGCAGGTTATAGCGCGTGGCGATCTTGTCGGGGATGCCGTCCTGGTTGATGTCGCCCATGTTGTCGGCCTTGCGCCACTCGCGGCTGAAGATCGCCTGGATGACGCGGATGTCCACGCTCTCCGTGCCGCCGCCTGCGGAAGGCAGGGTGACCGCGGTCGTCGGCCCGGCCTGCGCCGAAACCAGATCCTGCGCGGGCAAGCCCTGGTCTGTCCCCACCCAGACATAGAAGAAACTGTCCTTGTCCGTCGAGACCCCCGGCGCCCCGATGCCGGCGTCATTGAAATTGGTCACCACATACGTGCCCGAAACGGGATCCGTCTTGTAGGGCACCGCGCGGAGCGCCGCGGAGGAGACGCTGGGGCCGTAGCGGAAATAATAGACATTGTTCCGGTTGATCGTATTGAGCACGCCGTCGGAGAAAACCTGGCCGTTGCCCAGCCCCGACGCGCCCCAATAGTTGGCCTCGTAGTTGGGGCCGATGGGCGTGACGAGCACCAGTTTGGACGGCGCAACCGTCACTTCGATCTCGACCGTCACCGACCGTCCGCCGTCCTTGTCCGTCGCGTAGGCCTGCACCTTGTAAGTGCCGCTCTCGCCATAGGTGTGGAAAACGCTTCCCGTCGTGCCGGTCTGCGTGAAGACCGTGCCGTCGCCGAAACTCCATCTCACCTGCATGGTAGGCAAGTCCGCGTCCACATCGACCACAGACCCCAGAGAGAAGCCGTACGACACGTCCTGCGGGATCGAACCTCCCACCGGAGTGATCGTGATCACAGGTGCCACATTCGCGATCTTGACCGTGGTCCCCGCCATCGTGAAGTGGGAATAGGCGGCGGAATTCGTATCCGTGATCGAGGGCGTGATGGTAAACCCGGTGGAGCGCGACGCCGCGGTGCCGTCCAAAGCGTCGATCGGCACCTCGATGTAGGTCGTGTTCGCGGGGAAGGTGAGGAGCGTCGTGCCGAGCGCGATCGCGCCGGCAGTCGCCGAGTTCGCCGGCGTGATGGTCAGCGCGACTTGGAACTGGGAGGAAAACTCTTCCGAAAGTTCAACCGCGATCGCGTTGTCCAAACCGCCTTCCGGCACCGGGTTGGCTGCGGGCGGCAGAACCCGCACGGTCGGGCGGTTCAACACCCGGACCGGGAAAAGGTGCGTGACCCTGCCGCCGTCCTTGTCAATGGCGGTCAGCGACACGGTCTTTTTGCCCGTGGTGGTGTAGGCGTGGTAGGTCGTCCCTTCCAGCGCGCTGTTCGTTTCCGTCAGGGTCGTCCCGTCGCCGAAGTCCCACCTCAGCACAAGCCCGCTGGCGTCGGCGTCCACATCGTTGATTTGCCACACGAACCCGAAGGGGATTCCCACCACCAGCTTGTCATAGGGATTGGCCGGCTCTTCCAGCACATCGGCCGCGGGCGGCGTCGCGATGACCGGCGCCACGTTCGTCACAAAAACGAGGCTGGAGCGCACATCCGTATAGGTGTTCGACGCGGCCGGCGTCAGGATGACGGGGGTGATCCTGACCCCGTACGAACCGCTCGCCACCGTGCCGTCCACCAGGGTGAAGGGGATTTCGCCGGACTCGAGTTCTCCCCGCATGACCATCGCGTTCGTCAGCGCGAGCTGGATGTTGCCCTGCGGCAGGGTAGACAGCAACACGTCGATATCGCCCGCCGAGTAGCTCTGCGACAGCCGCACCTTCAGCGTGCCCGTGTTCACTTCGCGCGTTTCGGCGTATTTGAGCGGCGTGTTCGTGGAGTTGAACACCAGCGTCAGCCTCGGCGCGGGCGTGGGTTCCACCACGTTCACCGTGAACTGGACCTCGGCCGAATCCAACCCGTCCTTGTCCGTGGCCCTCACCGTCACGGTCTTCGGCACGGCGGTGTCCGTAAAGGTGTGGTAGATCTCGCCCGACGAGCCGTTGCCGACCTGGTTCGTCGTGCCGTCGCCGAAACTCCACGTCACCATCATGCCCGAGAGCATATCCACCGCCACGTCGTCGACCGCCCAGGTGAACCGGAAGGGGACGTCGCGGGTCGCCGTGAAGACGTCCGTAGACTTGGGCGTCGTAATCACGGGCGCGGCGTTGACCACCGACACCACGCAGCCCTTGGTCTCCCCGTTGTAAAACGCCGCGATCGCGCTGTTCGTGATCACCGGCGTGATCGTGATCTTGTTCAGGGCGCTCGCCAGGGTCCCGTCCGGAAGGCTGAACGATACAAGCGGCGATTCGTAGGTGTCGGGCGCCACGCGCACGTAATAGGGCGACGACGCGAAAACGAGATTGCTTTGGGGCCCGCCGTTGAGCTCCGTATCCAGCCTGACCCACACCTCTTGGGGATACGTCCTCGAAAGCCGCACCTTGAGGGTGCCCGTGTTAATGCTCTTCGACTCCGGCAGCGTCTGCTGATCATATGGCGACGCGGCCTCGGGCAGCAGCGCGGACACGTACGGCGGCGGCGCCGGCGTGACGATGATCTGCCGCGCCTCGAAATTCTGGACCCCCTTGGTCGCGTTATTGCCGTAATCCATCGTGCCCTGGAGATAGACGGTGTTCGTGCCGACCGTCAAACCCGTGATGTCAAAAGAGGCCGTGCTCTCCCCTGCGGGGATCGTCAGCTTCTTGTACTTATCCCCGTTGATGGTCACATCCCCGCCCGACGGGACCGAGTTGGAGACCCACACGTAACAGTTCACCGTCAGGCCCGCCGAAACCGGCAACGCCGTGGTCACCGTCCAGGTCACCGCCTCCCCGACCTGCACCGGACTCGGCGTGCTGCCGAACTGCATGGTCTTGATGCCCACGTTCCTGTAGCTGAAGTCGTAATGGTCGGGATCCACGCCGGGCGCCTCGATAAACGTCGAGTTGAACCGCCATACCGCATTGCTGTAAATATTGTTCTGCCGCACAATCGCGTAGGTGCTCCAATCAAACTCGTACGGGGCACCGGACACATCGGTGCCGTCCTGGCCCGCGATCCTGAGTTTGTCGACCATGTCGCCTTCCCTGACCCGGTACGTGAAGGTGACCTTCGTTTTCGGCCCGACACCGTCCGTGAACTGCACCACATCGCTCAGGCTTTCGAGCGTCGCCCACGACTCCGACTCGGCGGAGACATTCATCCTGAGTCTCGGCAAGGCGGTCGGGCCGGCCGACGTGTTGGTGATGATGAAGGAGCCCCACAGCCGGAGGATGACCGGGATCGGGGTCCCGACGTTGCTCAGGGTGGTGTTCGTGATTCCCGGCGACGTGGTGATGCCGACCATGTCGCCGTTCCACGGCTGAGGCGGCAACACCGCCTGAGCAGTCGAGGCCGCCCACAGAACACCGCAGGCCACCCACGCGAGCGCCGTCGTCTTAAAAACTTTTGTCATGCCGCTTTTTTTCATACGTATTCTCCTGTCTCTCCAAAATCGTTACCGCGCCCGCGTCACTTCCCTTGGGGCGGGCCGACCGCCCTCGCCTTGCCTTCGGCCACCGCTTTAACGTCACGGTTTTCCGCCAAGATCCGCTGCCGGACCCTCGCCCTGCCTTCCGCCAGTGTCTTACCGATACCCTCGACCATCGTCTGGTTCTTGGCCTCCAACTCGCGCCACGCCGGATCCTTGGCCAGCTCGGCCTTCACCGCCGCGTCGTCCGCGCCCGCCGGAAGCTTGGCCCGCGCCTGCTCAACGAGAAGCTGCATCTTCGCGACCACCTCGCCGCGCGCGTCCGCCCGACGCATCTGTTCGCGCCGGTTCTGCGACAGCGCGGCACGGTACGCCGCATCCGCCATCCGGTTGGTGATGACGCCCGGAAGCTGAGCGGACGGCCCGGACTCAGGCGCCGGGCTCTTTTTGCATCCCGCAACCGCCAGGCAAAAGAAAACGGTTGACACCATGGCCATACCGGCCACGGTCTCCAGACCTCCGCGAAGGCTCTTCCACTTTCTAAACGCGAAAAAAACCGACATCTGACTCGCTTTCCGATCCGTTTTAGAACGCCGCCCTGTGCCCCTGCACCGCCTGTGGACACACGACGCCGACATTGTTTGATCTTATCACGCGCAAAACAGGCCGGGCAAGCCGATTCTTATAAAATTGGGTTGCTTACACCCGTACGCATGCGTTACAGTGAACGCACTATGACTCAAGACCGCACCAACAATGTCGCCGCGGAAACCCTGGTGCTCGCCGACGGCGAGAATCAGGAACACCTTTTCCGTGTCCGGCGCACCAAACTCCTCTTCATCAGCGGCCCCCTCCAGGGCCGCGAGTTCGTTGTCAACCGCGACACGTTCACCATCGGCTCCGGCAGCCATAACGACCTGGTTATCGAGGACTCCACGGTCTCCAAACGCCATTGCGAAATCGTCGTGGAACAGACCGGCTACCTGATCCGCGACCTCGACAGCACCAACGGAACCCTTGTCCAGGGCGTGCGCGTCTCCTCCGCCCACCTCGCCCCGGGCTCCGAGATCCAGCTCGGCAAAACCCGCATCGTTTTCTGCCCCCTCCAGGAGGCCAACGACATCCCCCTTTCCCGCAACGAGGCCTTCGGCGCCATGATGGGCCGTTCCGTCCCCATGCGCCGCATTTTCTACCTCGCCGAGACCTATTCCCCCGCCGACGTCACCGTCATGATCACCGGCGAGACCGGCACCGGCAAGGAGATCCTCGCCGAGGAGATCCACAACCACTCCCCCCGCCGCGACAAGCCCTTCATCGTCATCGACTGCGCCGCCATCTCGAAAGAACTCATCGAAAGCGAGCTCTTCGGCCATGTGAAAGGCTCCTTCACCGGCGCGAACGCCGACCGCCAGGGCGCCTTTGAGCTCGCCGACGGCGGCACGGTCTTCCTCGACGAGATCGGCGACCTTTCCCCCGACCTCCAGCCCAAGCTGCTGCGCGTCCTCGAAAAGCGCGAGATCAAACGCGTCGGCTCAAACAAGGTTTCCAAGATCAACGTCCGCATCGTCTCCGCCACCAACCGCAACCTCGCCAACGAAGTCAACGAGGGCCGCTTCCGCGAGGACCTCTACTACCGCCTCTCGGTGGTCCACCTTGAACTCCCGCCCCTGCGCCGCCGCCGCGAGGACATCCCCCCGCTGGTCAAGCGCTTCCTCACCGACCTCCACGGCGAGGACGCCCTGGGCCAGCTCTCTGACTTCGACCGGACCATGGAGGTGCTCAAGCGCCACGAGTGGCCCGGCAACGTGCGCGAACTGCGCAACCTGATCGAGCTGGCCTTCTACAGCGAGCGCCGCCCCGTGGATCTGAGCGCGTTCCTCAGCCTCAGCAACCTGCGGCAAGGCCGCAAGAGCAACGAGCCCGAAATCAATTTCGTGACCGACAAGCCTTTCAAGGACGCCAAGAACGACCTGATCGAAGAGTTCGAGAAGTCTTACCTGAACGACCTCCTCGCCCGGAACAAGCAGAACATTTCGCGCTCGGCCCGCGAGGCCGGCATCGAGCGCGCCTATCTCCAGCGCCTCGTCCGCAAATACGGGATGCGCGAGTAGGGCGAAAGGCCCGCCGCCCCTTGTCGATAACTTCAACGTTGAGCGTTGAGCGTTGGACGTTGAGCGTTTGAACTTTCAACTCTCAACGTTCAACTCTCAACGTTCAACTCTCAACGTTCAACTCTCAATTGAAGAAGTTACCCTTTCGTTTTTGCCCACCCCCGCCGCCCCGACCCTACCGCTGGTACGCGGCGGGGTCGAGCGGCTGGATGTTGAAGTCGGGCTTCCAGTTCGGCGAAGCGCTGTAAAAACGCATGGCGGTGTTGAAGACCAGATCCGCGATCACCGCCTCGCTGTGGCCGTCGCCGCGCATGTACTCAACCACCTTGACGAGCGAGAGCGGATCAGACACGCCCCAGTCGGCCGAGCCGTTGACGATCACGCGCTCATGCCCGTACTGCTTCACCATCGCCGAAACCCGCTGGGGATTCAGCTTGGAGTACGGATAGACCGTCATGCCCGCAAAACACCCGGAGTCCAACGTGTGCTTGATCGTCTCTTCCGTGTTGTGGTCCACATCGATGCGCTCCACGGTGAACCCCTCGCCCTTGATGATATCGAGGATGCGCAGCGTGCCGCGCAACTTGTCCACGTGCGGCGTGTGCAGGATCACCGGCATCTTGCGCTCCTCGGCCATCCGCAGCTGGCGGATCATGGCATACTCTTCGTTCGGGGTGTTCAGGTTCAGCCCGATCTCGCCCATGGCCACACAGCGCGGATGGCCGAGATACGGGGCCAGGCCGTCGATCACCTCGTCCGCCAGGGCGCGGTCGTCCGCCTCTTTGGGGTTCATGGCGATCGCGCAGTAGTGGTCGATGCCGAACCGCGCGGCCCGCACCGTCTCGAACTCCAGAATCAGCCGGAAATAGTCGAAAAAGGATCCGGCGTACCGGCGGTTTGTCCCCAGCCAGAACGAAGGTTCCACGCAAGCCCTGATCCCGGCCCTGTACATGGCCTGATACTCGTCCGTCGTGCGCGACAACATGTGGATGTGCGGTTCAATGATCGTCATATGCGCCCTCAAACAGGGAGGCGAAGCGCTCCCTTATTTTTTTAAACGTCCAGAGTTAACCACGGGTTCACTTCCGCGTCAACCGCAGGTTTCCAACGATTGATTTGCGGAAGATGCCGGGGTTTTGGTATCCTTTCCTTATAACAAAGCGAGGATCCCATGAAAAACGTCCAACGCCGCTCCTTTCTGAGAACCACCGCCTCTGCGGCCGCAGTCTCAACGCTGCCCGTATCGCGGCTCCCCGCCCAAGAGAACGCAGCCGTCCCGGGTGCCACCGTCGTTGTCGTCCACGGCAAGGATATCGCCAAGATGCTCGAAGCCGGCATCGCCAAATTAGGCGGCTGGGCAACCTTCATCAAGCCCGGCATGAAGGTGGTCATCAAACCGAACGTCGCCTGGAACTCGTCGCCCGAACAGGGCGGCAACACCCACCCCGGCCTCGTCAAGGCCTGTGTCCTCGCCGCCGAGGCGAACGGCGCGGCAAAAATCGGGCTCCCGGAAAACACCTGCCATCCCGAAAAGGCCACCTTCAAGGCCAGCGGCGTCGAAGCCGCGCTCAAAGGCACAAAGGCAAGGCTCTACCGGCCGGCCAAGGGGGACTACCGGAACGTCGAAATCCCCAAAGGCAAAATCTTTAAGAGAGCGCGCGTCCCGAAAGAGCTCCTCGAATGCGATTGCCTCATCAACATGCCGGTGGCCAAACACCACGGGGGAGCGACCCTTACGCTCTCCATGAAAAACTGGATGGGGTCGATCGCCAACGAGGACCGCCGCGCCTGGCACCGCGACGGCCTGCACCAGTGCATCGCCGATTTCAGCACGTTTATCAAGCCGAAGCTCGTCATCATCGACGCCACGCGCATCATGCTGAACAAAGGGCCCCAAGGCCCCGGCGACTTGGCCCACCCGGACGAAATCATTTTCAGCACCGACCCTGTGGCCGCCGATGCCTACGCCGCCACGCTCTTCAAGAAAGAGCCGTTCGATGTCGGCTACATCAAGATCGCCCATGAGATGGGCATCGGGTGCGGCGACCTGAAAAAGGTCAAAATCGAGCGCGTGGAAGTGTAGCGGGAAGCCGTCATGTTCACACGCCGCAATCTCCTCCGGTTGGTTCTCTTCGTGCTGTTCGCGCTGCTCGCGCTCGGCACTGTGCCGCAAACGTGGCAGCCGTGGCGCGTGCTCCTGCCCGGACTGAGCCCGCTGCTCAGCCTCGGCGGGGCGCTCGCCGCGCGCGCGGTCGGCGCGCTGACCCTGCTCGGGCTGCCGCTGGCGCTTCTGCCGCTTTTCAAAGGCCGCTTTTTCTGCTGGCGGCTCTGCCCCATGGGCTTCGCGGCCGAAACCGTCAGCCGCCTGAACACGCGCAACGCGGGACTCGTCCGGAAAATCCCCTTCATCGGCAAAGGGCTCGCGCTGGTTCTCCTCGCCAGTGCGGCCGTTGGCTATCCGGTTCTGATCTGGACGGATCCGCTCTGCCTCTTCAACGGCTTCTTCTCGGCCTGGCGCGAACCGCTCACCTGGGTTTCCGCCTCCACGGCCATTGGCTTCGTCCTCATCCTGCTGGCCAGCCTGGTCGCCCCGAACATCTGGTGCCACCGCCTCTGCCCGCTCGGAGGCCTGGAAGAGTGGCTGACCCAGCTCGGGAATTTTCTCCGGCCGCCCCGCGTGGCGGCCGTGACGCCCGCCGGCAACGCGACGCTCGGACGCCGCGTGTTCCTCGGTTTCGCCCTCGGCGGCGCGGCCGGCCTCGCTTACCGCAAACTCAAGACCGCCGCCGCGCGCACCGCCGCCTTCATCCGCCCGCCCGGCGCCGCGGACAGAACTTTCAACGCGCTCTGCGCCCGCTGCGGTAACTGCATGAAGGCCTGCCCCTACGGCCTGATCGTACCCGACCTCGGCACATCCGGACTCGACGGCCTCTTCACCCCGGTGCTCGCTTTCCGCAGCCGGAACACGGCCCAGGAACAGTTCTGTTTCCAAGACTGCACCGACTGCACCCGCGTCTGCCCCACCGGTGCCCTCCGCCCCTTGAAGACCGGGGAAAAACAGCAGACCGCCATCGGGCTCGCGCGCGTGGATAAAAAGAAGTGCATCGCCTGGGAGAAGGGCGAATACTGCGTGGTCTGCCAGGAATACTGCCCCTACCAGGCCGTCATCGAAGTCGAGCAGAACGGCGTGCAGTGCCCCGTGATCGACGAGCGGAAATGCCGCGGGTGCGGCGCCTGCGAGAGCCAGTGCCCCGCCCTTCCCATCGCCATCGTCGTCGAAGGCCGCAACCCGCAGCCCCGTCTTTCCTCCCCATCCCCCCAACCCTCCGCCCCCGCCGACTGATTACAGAGCGTGTGGCGGCAGGTTTTTCTTACCCATCCGAACTGTTCTTCTGCTTGTACAAGTACCAGCAAGCAATGCTTCGATAAGGTCGCCACTTGTTTGAAACCTCTAGCAAAACATCTTGTCGGGCTGTGTCAACCTTATAGAGTTCGCCGATCACACTCTTGAGCGCACCGTCATGCAACGAGAAAACATCTGGTCTTGCCATAGCAAAAATTAAGAGCATTTCAACTGTCCACGGCCCAATCCCCTTTACCGATGTCAGTGCATTTTGAATGTCTTCGTCGGACATCTTCAAAAAAGCATTTAATCGGATGACGTTTTCTTCGACAGCCCGGGCGAACGCCTGTATCGTTTCTGCTTTACGGCGTGATAAGCCGACCGTCTTTAACTCTTCAAGAGAAAGTCCCAATATTCTTTTTGCAGTAATCCGTCCTCCACCGCAAACGACCTTTAAACGTTTCAAAATCGAATCCGCCGCTTTTGCTGAAAGTTGTTGTCCAACGACAGCTTCGACTACAAACCTGAACTGTGGAGCTCGGGAACAAAGCGGATAAGAACCAAAACGTTTAATCAATGTCGCCATCACAGGATCCGCATTTGCCAAGAACAACTCTGCTTCAGCACTCGATGAAGTCTCGGCAACGACACTTGCCGGGACAAATGACCGGTCAGCTTTTACAACAGCCTGATTCCATTCGCTGACTATTTCATCTATTGGCGGTTGCGCATTGGAAGCAGATAAAATCTCAAGTTCCGCTGTTATCGCAACATGCTGGTCGCCAAAATCTATCTTTTGGGCAGGAGTTAGAGAATCGAAAAGTCCCATTTGCGGGTCATCGTTTGATTTGACTTGAGAGACAGAAACAAAATCCCCCATTGCTTCTGTTCCATAAACAAACCTATGAAGAATGGTTTTGATCGCTTGAGGACTGTTGTCAATCCCGATCCACTTTCTTTTCAGTTCACTTGCGATAGCCATAGTCGTTCCCGAGCCACAGTAACAATCGAGGACAAGGTCGCCGGGGTTTGACGATGCGCTGATAATTCTCCGCAGTAAATCAGGATTCTTTTCCGTAGGATAGCCGGTTATCTGGATGTTTTGGTTTTGCGCATCCCTGAAATCAAGCCATATATCTTGAACCCCTACACCGGGCCGCTCATCAAGAAAGACCTTGCGCCTCGGATTCCCCGAAGAAGACCAAAAAATCTCTCCTCGTGCATCCATCTCGTCGAGGGTTGATGGCGAATACTGCCAATGTTTACCGGGGGGCGGCATCATACCGCGCCAAGCTTTACCCGTGTCGCCATTTCGTGTCCCAGGCGCATGTATTGGAACTTTCATGTATCTCCGGCCTGTTTTTTCGTCGATGTATTGGTACTCTTTTGCCCGGTCTTCTGTCCACGCCTCATATTGCTTATTCCAGACATAATCGGCATTCTTGGTATAAAAGAAAATATAATCCACGACATTCCCAAAGGTCTTGCGGGTAAAGTTCTTGGGATTACACTTCTTCCGGATTATACAATTTCGGTAATTCTGAGTGCCAAAAACCTCATCAAGCACAAGCTTCAAGTGGAAAGCCATTTTCTCGTCAATATGCAGATATATCGACCCGTCATCTGCCAACAGACGGTGCAAAAAAACGAGCCGCTGCCTCACCGATTCCAAAAACTCCGCCCCACACATAACATCATGATAAGCGTGTTCTTGTTTTCGAGACAAAAAAACGCCTTCTGTCGCAAAAGGCGGGTCGATGTAAATCAATTTAACTTGACCGCATACGGTCTTGTCTTTGACCAAAGCCGCAAGAATATCAAGATTGTCTCCATAAAAAAGCCTGTTTCCGTCCGCTAATGGATGCCGCCATAAACTTGTCATTTGTACGGGGGGGTGTCGAAGAACATCAGCCCGGTCAAGCTTCCCTACATACGTGAGTTCGATGGGTAACGAGACCCGTCCATTACCCGATTTCTTTGGAATTCCGGTTGCCACTTCTAAACACCCCTTTACTACGAAAGAAGCCAGTCCATAGTGATTCTTTCCTGAACCATCCGGAGTGTGACGACTTTTACACGCCCTTTCCAGAACCTCTCAAGGTACGTGTAATCGCGCCACATTGATCCAAGCAAAAGGCCCGGTCCATCGTTCAGAAAAATCACCTTTGTCTTCAGTTCTTGTTTGCCCGTGTACTTCAAGATTTCACGAGCGCAATCCCGGTATTGCCCTGTCCTGTCGTCCTCTTGCGCTCCGCCTCGGTCGCTGTCATAGCGGGCAAGCCCGATGGCCAGAGGGTACTTGTCTTTCAGTATGATGAAATCCACAGGACGGTCCGGCTTGGGATACCCCTTGAAGAATTTACCCAAAAGAATGTCTTTGCCAGCACGTTCAGGACCTATGACCGTCACCTCCGGCAATTGCTCGCGGATCATCAAAAAGAATCTTTCCGTTAAATCATATCCTTTTTGCCCTCGGTCTTTGTACTCCCATAGGAGCGCACAAAGCGCTTCATCTGGCATCGGTCTTTCGGAAAAACGTTGTTGAACTTCCGCTATACAACGAAACTTTTTCCCGAAGTTTTTGGCGATTTCAGGAATGGCGGTCTTTTTTTTGAGCATTTCAACGGGTGTGTCAGGACTCACATATTTCCGAAAGACACGACATAGCTGAATTCTCATCCACTGCGGTGTAATCTCGCCAATAGCCGTCAACAAGTCAGAAGATGAATGCGACGACTTGAGGAGTTGTCCAAACATGACAAGAACGGGTTTGTACAACTCACAAGCGACAGGCAAAATATCAGGATAGTAGTCGCCCGTCGAAAGTGTGATCCATAAATGCCCATCTTTGGCATAATCACCGAACGTCTTTTCTCTCATAATGCTCCTACTATTACGGCTACAAGATCCTCTTAAGCTGCACAGACCCCTCGGAGTCAAAATGGCATTCATTTTTCCACAATCCTCCGGCCTTATCAAACGCTTTCCGAAGAATAACGAGACTTGATAGGCATAAGGGCGTGTGCTACCGTTCCAGAAATTGCTTGGTTTGTGTCTATTTTGCTAAAACTCTTCCCGACTCTCTCGCACGCATGAACGCCTCTTACTACGCCGACCTGCACATCCACTCGCACTATTCGCGCGCGACCAGCCCGGCCTGCACGCCTGAAGGCCTCTTTCATTGGGCGCAGTGCAAGGGCGTCGGCGTCTGCGGGACCGGCGACTGCACGCACCCCTCCTGGTTCAACGAACTCCGCGGAAAGCTGGTGGAAGACGCGCCCGGCCTCTACGCGCTCAAGCCCGGGTTGCGCGACGCCGCCGGGCAGGGGGTTCCCGAAGCGTGCCGCGCCCCGGTCCGCTTCGCGGTCACCGGCGAGATCAGCAGCATCTACAAGCGCGGAGGCGCCTGCCGGAAAGTCCACAGTGTCATCCTCCTGCCCTCGTTCGAGGCCGCCGGACGGCTCAACACGCGCCTCGCGCAAATCGGGAACATCCTCTCGGACGGCCGCCCCATCCTCGGGCTCGACCCGCGCAACCTGCTTGAACTGCTGCTGGAAACCGACCCGCGCGCCGCCCTGATCCCCGCGCACATCTGGACCCCCTGGTTTTCCATGCTGGGCGCGAAATCCGGCTTCGACTCGCTGGAAGAGTGTTTCGGAGACCTCTCGCCGCACATCTTCGCGGTGGAGACCGGCCTCTCGTCGGACGCGCCGATGAATCACCGCATCCGCTGCCTCGACCGCGTGGCGCTGGTCTCAAACTCGGACCTGCACTCGCCCGCCAACCTCGGGCGCAACGCCAACATGTTTTTCGGCGCACCCTCGTATGACGCAATGCTGAACGGCCTGCGCGCGAAAGACCCTGCGGTCTGCGGCGGAACGGTCGACCTCTTCCCCGAAGAGGGCAAGTACCACCTCGACGGCCACCGCGCCTGCCGCGTGCGCCTGACCCCCGAAGAGAGCATGGCCATGGACAACCTCTGCCCCGCCTGCGGCAAACCGCTCACCATCGGCGTCCTCCACCGCGTCGTGGAACTCGAGCGCAAGCAGGGGACGGAGAGCTGCCATGACGGTCTTTCACCTTTAGACCTCCCGCACTCCCAAACTCCCGCACTCCCGCACTTTAGAACTTTAGAACTTCCCCCCCGCCTCCCCTACCGGTATATCGTGCCGCTGCCCGAACTGCTCGCCCAGCAACTCGGAACAGCGCCGACCTCGAAAAAGGTGGCGGTTGCCTACACCGCCCTCCTCGCACAGTCGGGCCCCGAGCTGCCGCTGCTGCTGGACGCGGACGCGCGCACACTGGCCGCGCTCGGCGGCATCGGCGAAGCCATTCAGAAAGTCCGCGAAGGCCGCGTGGTCCGCGAGGGCGGTTACGACGGCGAATACGGCGCCGTCCGCGTCTTATGAACCTCCTCCTCCATACCTGTTGCGCGCCCTGCGCGAGCCACTGCATCCTCGCCCTGCGGGATCTCGGCCATGACGTCACGCTCTTTTACTCCAACGCGAACCTCGCCCCGCGCGACGAATATCTCAGGCGGCTGGAGTCGGTCCACCTGCTTTCGGACCGGTGGAAAGTGCCGCTCTTGGTTGACGAGACCGACCACGCCGACTGGCTCGACAAAGCGGCAAAGGGATTCGAGAACGCGCCCGAAAAAGGCGCCCGCTGCGGACGCTGCTTCCTTTACAGCCTCGGCCGGACACGCGCCGCGATGGCGGAGAACGGGTTCGACGGATTCACCACGACGCTTTCGGTGAGCCCGCACAAACACACGCCCACCCTGTTCGAAGTGGGGCGCGGGCTGGACCCGGACCGCTTCCTCGCCGTCGACTTCAAGAAGAACGACGGCTTCCGGCACAGCCTCCAGCTCTCGGCCGAACTCGGGCTCTACCGGCAAAAATACTGCGGCTGCGAGTTCAGCCTGCGCGCCTGCGGACTATAATGGTCTAACCGCGCTCATGCTTTCACGTCCGTTTGAATGTCTTAGGCAAATCGGCAACAAGATTGCGGATTTGCCTGACTTCTTGGATTGGCTCGGGTCTCTTCCCGTCGTATGGTCGTCTATGTTCTAACCTCATTTCCCGAGCGGTGTAACTATGCCGGGAGCGTGAGTCCGAAAGCCTCCATGATTTTGCGTTGGATGGGGTTGGTTTCGGTGTAGAGCTGGCCGTAGCGTCCTTCGTAGGTGATCCTGACGAG
>JAQVSS010000023.1 GCA_028700415.1 Kiritimatiellia bacterium | reverse complement strand
ATTACTTGAAACAAGCGTCCACGGCATTGCCGAGCCTTTAAGCACCATCGGCACGTCAATCGTATAACGGTAGAGCTCGTCGCCACCCGGCTCCTCCATGACGATGCCGAGCTCTCTGAGCGTCATGGTGACGCCGTTTCCGCCCTTAAGCGTAAAGGCGTTTGTTTCCGCCGACGGGGGCAATCCGAACTTCACGCCCTTGAAATCGGTTTTGACATTGAAAACCGCCTGCGTGCCGGCACTGGCGAAAAGCGGTTGGAGTCCGCGGGACGTGAGATCGGAAAGTGCGAATCCGCCCTCCCAGTTTTCGAAGGTGTCGACGTTCTCGTCCGGCAGGGCGTCGGCGTTCCAAGTAACCGACTTGGTCTCCACCTCGACCTGCGGGACGATGAGCGTGCCGCCGCCGGTGATCTGTTTCAAGCCGGAAGTGCCGCTGTACTCCCCTCCATCGACCGGCTCGCCGTTGATGGTGAGTTCCTTGACGAGGACCGTGATTCCGGAAGGAATAGAGAACGTCGCATCAGAATCGAGCGCGAGCGACATAGCGCTGTTCGCGAACGGCGCGGTTGCGGATGCGCCGATCGTGAAGCTCGCGTCCGCGCCGACCGTGACGTTGGTGACCGAAGTGAGCGAGCTGGCGGACGTTGTGCCGAGAACAAACGCCGCGCCATCCGCGACCCCGACGCGCTTCACGTTCGCGAAGGTCGCCGCGCCTGCCACCTTGAAGGTGCCGTTGGAGACAATGATGTCGCCGGTTGTTGTATTGACGCGGTTGGAGAAGACGGTCTCGTACGAGCCGACCGGATTCCACACAAGCGTCACCGCGCCGTCCACCTTGCAGCATGCGAGCGCATGGCCCGTGCCGTTCATGGTCAGTTTCGCCGCAGACAACGATTTGAGGAAATTGCCCGTGAACCAGTAGGTGGATGCGCCGGGCTTGGCGCGCACCCGGTCGACGGTCTGGTCGTATCCGTTCAGGTCGAAGTTGGATGTCGATGCCTCGGAATATCCGCCGAACTCGACGATTGCCTCCTGATCGATCACGTCCGCGCGCATGCACTTGACTCCTGAATAGCCGGCGCGGATAAGCGCGAAGGAGGACTCCGTGCAGTTGAGGCGGAAGTCGCCCGTGTCGCCGCCGATGGTGCCGCCGGACGACAGCACGTTCCCGCAGATCAAATTGCCGTTGAACTGGACGTAGGAATTCGCTTTGACAACGTTGATCACATCCCATCCCGGAAGGGTTACGTCGCCGTCGATGACTGCAGTCCTGCCGCTGCCGCGGCTATAGAAGTAAAGTGATCTTGCCGTCGATAGAGTGGGACTCGTGACGTTACCGGTCAGCGTGAAGGTCGTGGGCAATTCGAAGCTGATGTTTCGCGAGATCGGCAAAACCAGATCGTTGGCGATGCTCAACGGAAGGGAGACGTTCGCATCGATCACAGTACCCTGCGTGCCATCGAAAGTGATCGTGCCGCCTGTAAGCGCGAGATTGCCGCTGTTGGTGACGGAGAGCTTTCCGATGCTGATCGCACCGAGGTCGTTGCTGATCGCCGGTGTTGAGCCCGCGTTGCTCAAGACAACGAGATCGCCCTGTCCGTTAACAGGTGGCGCGGTGTTCTCCCAGTTCTGCGGGTCGCTCCAGTTCTTACCGTCGCCGCCCCCCGACCAAGTCTTGGTCGCGGCGGAAAGCGAGATCGTGAAAGACGCCATCACTGCAAGCGCGGTGAACGTGAACGCGTTTCGTGCGGTTTTCATGGGATGCTCCTATAATTTCTCGTGAAAGTAACAAAATTCATCTGATTTCAGCAAGTTTGCGCTTGCGGGAAACAAGCCAATCGAATTCCTGCCCGCTTTCGAGATAATACTTCCGCATGTGGATGTAGTTGAGAAGCGTCTTGCGTCCAGCCGGCGCTCCGATGCCGGAGTCTGACTGCCAGTCGGTAAACGAGATCGTCACCTCCGGCTTCCCGGCACGGAAGACGACGCGGTGAACGGTCTTGAGCGACGCCGACTGTCCGTTCCAAAGCTTACCCTGGGCGTTGCGCCCCGAGGGGACGGTTTTCGCAACCGCGAGTTCGGGAATCTCAACTCCGCCGTCGAACGTGGCGCGGCAGCCGAATGCCGGCGGGACGCTCGCGGGGCGGTTGACGTCATCCTCGTCCGTCGTGAGGAACATGAGCGCATAGAGACGTCCGGTTTCGAGTCCGGAGATTTTCTGCGAAAGGACGTTCGGCGCCCTGGCGCTGCGCACGAACCGCGCGAGCGTGTCGCCTGTCCCCTTCGGCACCTTCATGCGGTGCTGCTCGCCTGTGCCGTAGCCTTCGCGTCTGGTCGCGACGAGACTCCCCGCTTCCGCCGGTTTCGCAGTCCAGTGTTTGAAGCCCTCGGTGAAGTCACCGTCTTTGAGGAACCCGGGGAGATAATTGAAGCCGTACTTTTCCGGAAGATACTCCGTTCCGCCGTCGACACAGTAGTATCGCATGATTTTGCAGACCCAGCGGACCACATCCTCGTCAACGTGTTCGAAGAATCCGGCGGAGATGCCGCCGATCGCATGTTCAAACTCGGGATCGGTCGCGAGACGGTGGATGAAGTGCGCGTAGAGGACGCGGATATCGGCTTCGGGACACGGCCAATCGTTCCACGAACCCGGAGAAAGGAAGAGTCCGAAATACCAGAGGATCTTCTCCCCGGCGTCAGGCACGAACCCCTTCGCGGAGGCGACGAACCGGAGCATATGGTCCTCCCATGCGTACGCCTGCTTCTCGTCCGCTATCGCCGCGGAATAGACCTCGGGCATGATCATGCCGTTGCCGAGCCCGGAGTTGACGATCGAAGACAGGAGCGTGGTCTGCGTCGGGCGGTCGTTGAAGACGTCCTGGTACGGATCGCAGAAGAATGCGTTAATCGTCTGTAGCGAATCCGCGAACGGCCAGGTGGCCTCCGCGAATCCGATCCGGCGCTCGCGCGAATCGGAAAGCGCGAGTTCGTCGATTTCCGTGTCCATTCCCGCGCGGAACGCGGCGTTCCCGTTCCAGCGCTCGAGCCACGCCTTCGGGTCTCCGCTGCGGGTCTCGTCGAGCGGGCAGCCGACAAGCGTCTCCATCTTGAGCCCGCGCTCCTTCACATACGCGTTACGCGCGTCGTTCGGCCAGCCGTCGCAGCGGAGCGAATACGCGCTCGCCACATTGAAGAACGGGAAGGTGTAGAGCTTGCAGAAATCGAAGCGGTACTTCCAGTCGTTGAAGTCCGAGGGGCGCGGATCGAAGTCCGGCGCGAGATGCACGATGCGCTTCACCGCCCGCGCGGCGAACGTCGCCTTCGATTCGCCGACGCCGGCGACGTGCAGCACGTGCCAGCCCGGAGGAAGGTGCCGCATCGATTCCGTGCCTTCTCCCGGGCGATGCCGCACGATCGGGAAGGCCATGTCGTCGAGCGTCACCACCGCCTCCGGAATCACCCGGTCGAAACCGATATGCACCCAGCCCTCGCGGGGATTGAAGAACCGGTAGTCTCCGTCCGCCGCCTGGACCTTGATGAGTTCAGTGACGAAGTTGTTGAGTTTCTTCCCGGCCGGGCCCTTCTCCACCGGATCGACGACGCGGACCGCATAGCCGTTCGAGGCGAGGACGTGCCCCGACTTCTTTTCTTTCACCTTGACCTCGATCTGGTGGCGTCCGAGTCCACGCTTGCCGAGCATCGCGGTCGCATAGTGATCCTCCCCGAACGCCGCGTCCGCGACCAGCTTCCCGTCGACGGTTATCGCGAGAACGTAGTTCGACGCGTTGCCGTCCAGATCGCCGGGATAGTAGAACCTGAGCCGTCCGGCCGAGGAATCGACCTTCGTGAGCAGCGGATCCACGGGGACGATGCGCGCGACCATCGGTTTCACAGGAACGACAGACACGCCGCCGGCGCGGGCTTTCTCGGTGAGCGGCTCAAAATACGGCGCGGAAATCTCTACTTTCGCATCCGGATTCTTCGTCGCCCCCCAGATGGCGTAGGAATACGATCCGGTCTTGCTTTCAATGAGTTTGCCGGACCACTCCACATTCACCCATTTGCCGCCGGTGTCGGCGGGAAACTCCTTGGAGCGAATCTCCTTCTCCCACGCGTAATTCCAGGAGAAAAGCCGGAAATCGTGGTCTTTCTCGAGCCCCTTCGTCCGCACCCAGACGCCGAAACGATATCGCTCTCCGGGTGTGAAATGAAGCCCCGGCTGGGCGAAGAAGTTTTTCTCCCCGAAGAACTTCAATTCGAGCGCATCGCTTCCCTGATATCCGGCTCCGGGAATGCGGCGGACCGTTCCGCTGCCAGACTTCCCGATCTTCCAGTTGAGCACGCCGCCGATCCCGTCGCCGCGGAACGAAGTGTTGACGAGAAAATTCGTCTCCGCCCCCGCCATCGACGCAAACGCCGCCGTCATCACCAGCGCAAGAATATTTTTCATTTTCACGGTTCTTACCCAATCCTTCAGTTGCGCCCCAGTCCGCTTTCACGTATTGTCGCGGCGAAGATGTCGACCGCATGATCCGCCTTTGCGCGGTTCGCGGGTTCGGGAGTCGTGGGAAGCCACGGTGCCATCATGAAGCCCTTGACGCGTTCCTTCGAAAGGTTCTCCTTGGCGAACTTCGCGAGGAGCGGAGTGTTCTCGTCGCAGTTCCAGATCGAGGAACACGGGACTTGTTCGTAACCGGCCTTGTCAAGCGCGATGTACGCCTCGAGGCTTCTACGGTACTCTTCCGCGGTGGCGGGGTTTTTGTAATCGAAGAACTTCCAGTAATACCACGTGCCAAGAAGAACGGTTTTCGGACAGTTCGCGATGAACGCGTCCCGGTGTTTCCAAGCGAGATCCGCCCATATCCACGCCCGTGACCCGCCCTTCTCCACTTCGGCAATGAGAAACTTGAGATCGTGCCAGAGAAGCCCGCCACGCCGGATCACCTGGTATTCCGGCCACTGTCCGTTGTTGACGTCCTCCTCGTCGAAGCCGAGGTGGAAAAGCCGCGGGTGGCCGAACAGGTCGATCACGTCGCGGATGACATCCCCGCATAACTGATAGTACTCAGGCGTCGAGACACGCCGGTGCACGTCCTTCATCCAGGTGTCGTGGATCGCCGAAAAATTCAGCTTCGGCACGACCTCGAACCCCATCGCACGCAGACGCTTGAGTTCCGCCCGCAACTTCCCGGCCGGCCACGATCCATCGACTGCGAGTTCGGGATGAGAAGGATAGACCGGGAATTCCCCGAGGTCGATCACCAGCTGGTTGCAGCCGGCCTCCCTAAGCCGCGCGCTCAAGCGTTCCCATTCGCTGTAGTCGAAGCGCGCCTTGTCGCTGTAGAAGGTGTAGGCGTCTTCCGGTTTCGTGTCCTTCGGCATGTCCCTGAGATGGGTGTCGCGCCACATATTCATGCCGAAATGGACGAGATACGACCATGCGAACCCGTCTTTTTCCCCAGCCGTCGCCACCATCGCCACAAGCGCGATCGCCAATATTGTCATCAGTCTTTTCATTTTCCTCTCCGTTTCGCCACTTCCGCGGCAATATCACACATGAATGTTTCGAAAGACACGCGGTCGGAAAGATCGCAGCGGAAATCGCGACCGCCGGAAGCGACTTTCGCTTCCGTTCCGAAAACGGACACCACCGCGCCGGTTACGTTGCCAGAAACAACGTTGCCTTCCGGACAATCCACGGCGAATTCGCCGCCCCCGCATTTCCCAAAGACATTACCGGTCATCCGAGAACCGCGGTAATCGAGTTTGACTCCGCGCACCAGCCGATTGGTTTCGCCGATCAGCGAAACTCCCGCCCCCTCGGCATCGGCGATAACGTTGTTCTCGATGATCGCGTTATCGAGGTCGAGCAGGTAGACGCCGCGTCCGCCCTGCATGATGCCGCCGCTTTTGAACCGTGCGCTTTCGTGGATTTCCGTCTTCGCGCCGAAGATGAGGTTGCGGTCGATCCGGTTGGTGTACGGCGTAGCTTCCAGGAACACGGCGGAATAGTAATCGCGGTGATTGACGATCGCGTTCAAGGTGATCCGGTTGTTCTCCACGCACTTGTCGAGCCACACCGCGCCGCCGTGGACGAGATCGCGGAAGACGTTCCGGCGGACGAGGCAGCCCTTCGCGAAATGGCATTTGAACATGTGCGCCTCGTCGTTGAAGGTCGCGTCGAGCCATCCGCATCCCTCGACGACGTTGTCCTCGAAAAGGACGCTCCGCATCGGTTCGCCAAGCGCCGGAACTCCGCACACCGCGCCGACTCCACACGCACGGAACCGATTGCGGCGGATGAGATCGAAGCCGCGCAGACCCGTCCGCCCGGTGAAATGGCTCTTGAAGCCAATGTCCATGGCGAACGTGTTGATCTCGCGGAACTCGCAATCCTCGACGATCCAATGGTGACCGTACGCGAAGGACACCGCACCCTCCTGCGGCGGTGCGAGGGGATTGGCGAACTTCTCGAAGGCGATTCCCTTAAGCCTCATCCAGCTCGAGTGCGGTGTCTCCGGCGCGAACCCCTGCGATCGCGCCGTGATCTCGAAACGGGAATCCTGCGGGACAACGTCGCCTTTGAGCCGGAAATGGATTTTTACACCATCGCCTTCAACCCAGAACAGGTCTTCCGTCGGATGCGCCTCGTCCCAGAGCTCGAACGGATAAAGCGCCTGGCGCATGCGCCTCCCGTCGCGGTACACCGCGCCGCGACGAAGAAGTCCGCTGCGGTATTTTGTTCTGGTATCGACGCCCTTGGCGCAGACGGACGGCACCGACTTGCGGAACGGGCACCATCCGACCGACGGCGTGTTCATGAGCGCGAACGGATTGACGCCGGAGAAAATCCCCTTCGGCAGCTTTCCGCACCAGACCTTCGCATGGCGGTTGGAAGAAAACAGTACCGCTGGATCGGACGGGAACAACTCCGCTTCGATTGAGGCGGAGGTCTGGCGGAAACCCTCGGACGGAACGAACGGAACATTCCACTCCTCCGCACCGGAAATCGTCACCGGACCATCTCCCGCCGCTTCGAACTCGATCATGTGCTTCGCGTCAGATCCGCCACAACAGGCGTCCACCGTCTCGCGGTAAACGCCGGTATGTACGATCACCTTCTCGCCAGGCCGAACCGCCGCGGCCGCACGATTCACCGACCGGAATGGCCTCGCCACATTACCCGGGTTCGCGTCATCGCCGCTAGAGGCGTCTACATGCCATTCGCGCGCATAGACGGTCTCATCTTCCCAAAAAGCGAAGCGCTCGCCGTTCGGAAGCACGTCCGAACCATCCGAAGCCCGGACTATCGCGCAGCCGATGGAGACAAAGACGAATCCTATGATTCCGATCAGGTTCACGCGCAACATCAGTGCCTCCTCACACACCCCAACGGTCTTCGCCGTGGGCGGCGATCCACTCTTTCGAAAGTTTCACCGAAGGGACGTCGAGCGCCGCGGCGAAGGTCGGATGAAAGAGAAGTCCGGTGACCGTGCGGTCGGCCAGCAGCCTGCGCGCGCATTCCAGTTGCTCGGCCATCTTGTTCGCGGGAATCGGCGCGGCGACAGAGAAGTCCCACATATAGAGTCCGAGGAGCAGGTCCTTGTCGGGGCCGATGAAGTCGCGGCACGCCCTGACTTTGCCGTTCATCGTCGGAATGCTGTCACCCCTCCAGAACCAGAAGCTAACCTCGTCGACAAGATCGAAGTGCGGCTTAAACGCCGGCTTGATCCCGACCTGGTCGGCGTATGCGACGACGGAAAGCCTGAGATTGTGCGCGTGCACCGCATCGGAGATTTTGCCGAGTTTTTTGAGATCAGGCACGTAGTTCTTGTCGGCGGAGATAAAATAGTCGTCGAGGAAGCATCCCGTCAGGTTCGGATACCTCGGCTGCAATTCCTCAAAGGCGATGCGCATCTTCTTCTCGGTCGATTCCGCGCCGCCGTCATGTATGCCAAAAGAAATGCGCTTCATGGACGTGAACTGGTCGAAGTAATTTCCCCACGGGTACTTGGGTAGATTGCACCAGCGGATCACGCAGTTGTTGGGAATGCCCATCAAGCGGCAGCCTTCCGCCTGATCAACAGAGCGCCCCGGCCACTTAAACCCGTTCTTCTTCGCCCCGGCACAATTCGCCGCTTGATGTGCGCAGTCGATATGGTGTCCCCACATCCAGAGCCGATCCCGAATCGTCGGCCCGTAGAAAGACGTCTCCCCGAAGAAAGACTTGCATCCGCCCATCGCTGCCGCACCGCCGGCGCATGTTGTGTTTTTTAAAAATTCACGTCTGTTCATTGTTCTGCCTCCGTCCATTATTTTGGCAGCATGCCGACCAGAGGCTTGCCCTTGTGGTTGACCGCATCGGGGAAATCCTTTCTGATTTCATCGAAAAGCGCCTTGGCCTCTTTCTCCTTCCCAAGCTCTTTGTAGTAATAGGCCAAATAGAGTCTGGCATACGCACCGACCTGGACACCGCTGCCGTAGTAACAATCCCCAAAATCGCTGATTGCCATGCGCAGGTATTTTTCCTTTTCCGCGCCGGTGGACATCTGTCCCATGTACTGAACCGCACACCCCGTCCTGTTGGCCTTTGGGTATTTCTCAATCAGGGTACTCAGGTGTTTCTTCGCTTCCGGACTTTTCAAGTCCCTGTTGGCGGCTTGATAGAGCTGTTCAATCTCGCGGAGTTGTTCGCCGCTGTACGTCTTCCGGTCTTCTTCATACCTGGCCCTGATTGCGGCCTTGCGGTCTGCTGCCGGCGCGGTGTTTTGAGCCGTCCCCTTCTGCGCCTGTCTCCGCAGTTCGGCGACCTCCCGCTTGAGCGACTCGTTTTCTTTTTTCACGTCGGACAGTTCATCCGCGCTCAAGCTTGAACTTGCCATCAGTGCCAATAAAAACAATGCCGGTGTTTTCATTCTTTTCTCTTTCTTGTGGCGGACAACGAAGGGTTTTTCGGCCAGCACCTCAAACGACGCTTGAAGCACAGTGAATGACGGCGACACGTTGAGGCGTACTGAAAGTCATGGGGCCTCGCTATGCCGCTGCCTTCTAAAATTCAGAATATTCCCGAACAATACACGGAACCGCATGTGAGCGTCAAGGGCGAAGAACGCTTGGAACAGGGCCGGACGCGCGCGGGTTGGGCGGCGTTCCCCGCGGTTTTAATCGTAGGTGCGGAAACGCTCATAGAGAAGTTTGCAGGCGCCGGTGAATCCCGTGGGCCAGAGGCGTGTGGGCGTGTCGGATTCGAGGCGTTTCTCCGTATCGTCGGGGAGGCCGGCGAGGAAATCGAAACCGGTGAGGTTCTCTAGCTCGTCGACGGAGACGAGGGTGGCGCGGGTGAAGGCGCGGCGGCGAATGCTCTGCGGCATGTAGACCGCGAAGACGCGGATTGTCTTGCCCGTTTGCGCGGCGACGATTTGATAGAAGGCGGAGGGAACGTCGATGCCGGAGGGCAGCCGTTTACCGTTCGGGGCGGGGATGGCACCGGCGATGACCCACACCTCGCCGTAACAGTCGGGCCAGAGTTCCGAGATGCGGAATTCGAGGTCGCGCCAGGGGCCTTGGTTCAGGCCGGGGCGTTGCGGGCAGATGTTTGAGGTGAGAAACGTTTGCCCTTGCGCGGCAGCGCCGTATCGTTTGGCGATGGCGAGGTTCGGCACCATGTGGCCGCGGTCGTAACCGCTCCTCGCGTAGTCTTTGTGCTGCGGTGAATTGTGTGCGGCCGGGTCGGGTTTGAAACCGGCGGGGCGCGGCGGCAGCACCGCGCGGCGCGCGGGACCCGTCCGGTAGGCGACCCAGAGGGGGTGGCGCAGGGAGGGCGAATAACCGACAAGGAAGCAGGGTCTGCTCAACACGACAAGGTCGTCGGGTGCGGGGCAGCCGGGAAGGCGTTGGGGTATTCCCGCGCAAACGAGCCGGTTTGTGGCGAGCGGCACGGCCAGCGTGGCGGTCAGGTCATGTCCCGTGAGTCCCAGCGCGTCGGTTGTGTCGGCCGTGGCGTTGCCGGCCCGCGCGATCCAGTTCGCGAGCGGGGCGGGCAGCTGTTGGGCGCGGGCCTGTTGCCAGTGGCGCGGCTGGTGGACGTACCCGTTGCACACGGCAAGCGCGATGAGCAGCGGGAGCCCGAGTGTGCGGAACAGGCGTTTGAGGAGACGGCGCATGGTGCAGGGGGTCAGGGGGTGGCGATGACGTAGGCGTAACAGTGGTCCAGCGCGGCGCGGAAAGCTTCCGGGGTGCGGTTCTCGCGGCGCAACGTTTCGCGGCCTTGCTGCGAGAGTTCCGCACTGATATACGTGGATCGGGTAATTTTGAGGATACCGTCGGCCAGCGCTTGGGGGGTCGGCCGCGTGAGGACCGCATTGTCGGAAGAGAGCACGGCGCGGTTGGCGGGCGTGTCGGCGGCGACGATCGGGGTGCCCGAGTGCAGATAGTCGAGCACTTTGATGGGGGCGGTCGTGCCGGCGCGCCGCGGAGAGACCAGCACGTCTGAAATGGCGAACAGGGCGGCGAGCTCGTCGGGGGGAACACGCCCGGCAAAGGTGGTGGCGTGTTCGATCCCGGCCTTTGCCAGAGCTTTCCGCATCCGGGAAATCTCGGTTTCATCGCCGCCCACGACCACGAAACGGGTCAGCGGGGCTGCGGCCAGAACATACGGCAGGGCGTTGAAAAAAAGGTCGAGGCCTTCGAACCGGGTGAAAGACCCGACGCAGGTGACGAGTTTCTGGTCGGGCTGGGTGCGGTAGCGTGCCTGGGCCAGGTTCCGTGCAGGGGGGGAGACCTCTCCGGTGACCGCCGGGATGTCGGGGATCACGCAGGCGCGGCTCCGGCGGTTAACGGGCGTGAGGAGGCCGATGACCGTGTTGTCGTTACCGATGACCGCGTCGGCATGTTTCAGGGCTTGGCGCTCAAGCAGGCGGTAGAAGCCGAGGAAGAGGCGGCGCAACCCCCTGACGCGCCTGCGGATCTGCCCGGAGTGGCGCTCGAAGATGTACGGGGTTTTGGTCAGCCGGCTTACGATCCACGCGATGGAGCCGCCGTCATCGCTGCCGTGGATCAGGGCATAGGGGGTACGGGTCGCGAGATAGACGGCTTTGAAGAGGATCAGCGTATCCAGCACGAAACGCCGGGCTGAAGGGCCTTCGGGCAAACGGCGGCAGAAAGGGACGCGCGGCACGGATAGGATATTGACCCCCTCAACGTGGGGAGGTGTTCCGACGGGGATGGTGAGCAGATCGACGGAATGGCCGGAAGCGATCAGGGCTTCGAGGGTGTGGCGTATCCGGTGGCAGGCGCCTTCCCACGGATAATAGGGCTTGGAAGTGATAAAAAGGATGCGGGACATGGGAAGGGGGGGGGACAGAGTTACCAATTGTCGGGGAGTTCGATCCGGATGGTGCGGCTTTTCATGGCTTCCGTTTGTTCGGGGGAAGGCCCTTTGGTGTTCGCTAGCGGCACACCCCACAGGGTGCCGGGGGCGGAGACGTAGGGAATGGTAATGAGTGCCGCACATGCGGGGCACTCAGTCTCCTGACCCGCCAGGTCGGCAGGCGCCTCTATTTCCTGATTACAGGATTCGCAGATAAACGAAAGAAACGTAGTGTCATCGAGCTGTGTGTCCATATCGCCTCCCACACGAAATTTCGACCGGCATCATAGTATGAAGCGTGTAGGGAACGCCAGTCTATTTTGTGGGAAACAGGAATTGCGGAACCGCTGGAAATCTGTCATAGTACCTGCGTGTCTGCGGGATTACATTACTTCTCTTTATAATGCATTCACCGTGAAGGGACGGAACGTATGACATCCATGTGTGCCCGGCAAGATCATAAGTCTTTGTATCGCCAGTTAATGGCGGGCATGTATGATGCTTTGCTGGTGACGGATCCAAACGGTCATCTGATCGAACTCAATCCCCGTGCGACCGAGTATTTCCTGTACAAGTCTGATGACGTGTGGGACAAGCCCGTGGCCATGCTCATTCCCGGGGTGACGGCGCAGATGGTGGGGCGGATACGCAAGGGCCTCGACGATTCAAGGCACATCATGCTGGATGCAAAGTGTCAGCGCAGGGACGGCTCGACGTTTGCCGCCGAAGTCACGATCAGTGTGATCGACCTGATCAACAGCGGCGATCTCGTGTTCACCGTGCGCGACACCGAGCGCCGGCGCAAAAAGTGGCAGGCGCTGCGCAGCAGGGCCAATGCGTTTGACAATTCGCAGAGCGCCTGTTTCGTGTGCGACAGCGACCGCCTGTTCCTGGCCGTGAATCCCGCGTTCCTTGCGATGTTTGGCCTCGCCGGCGAGGCAGAGGTGTTGGGGCACCCGTTTGATGAGCTGATGCCCGACGAGCCGTTGCCGAGTTTTTTTGACCGCGCGTTGGCGGGCGAGCGTCTGACCTACCGGATCGCGGCAGATACCGATAAGGGAGGGACGGCTGAGGTGGAAATCCAGATGGCACCGGATTGTCACGGTAAAGACAAAATACAGGGTGTGGTGGGATCCGTCCTGCATATGTAAGAAGAGCAGAGGCCGGAAGGCCCTGCATGATTCCAGAAAAGTGGGTGGTGATGAGCGTGAAGAGTCCGGCGGTCGTGTCGTTTGTTGTGTCGAAAGTGGAGGCGGGTCAGTCGCTGCAGGTGTTTCTGGCGCTCAAAATGGCGCTTTCCAAACGTGTCGCGAAAACCTTGTTGGATAACCGTGTCGTCTGGGTGAACCGCAAGTGCGTATGGATGACCCATCATACCGTGCGTCAGGGGGACACCATTGAGGTCCAGACCGCACATGTCCCGAAAGGCGAAGCGGCAGGAACGGTGGCCAAAGCCAAGGTGCGCGTGCTGATCGAGGACGAGCACTACATGGTTGTCGACAAGCCCTCGGGCATGCTCGCGGTTGGCGCGGGAAGCGTGGAGGACGTGTTGCGGGAGCAGGCGCAACTGCCGTCGCTGGTGGCGGTGCACCGTCTCGACCGTGACACGACGGGGTGTTTGCTGGTGGCCAAGAGCGCGGCCGCGTTCGATGCCGCGGTGGCGGTCTTTAAGACGCGGCGGGTCTCCAAGATCTACGAGGCGATTGTGTACGGCCGGTTTGACCGGCCGGCTTCCACCGTGGATCAGGAGATTGACGGGGAGCGTGCGGTGAGCCACATCCAGCGCGAAGCGATCTCGAAAGACGCCAGTTTCCTGAAGGTCAAGATTGAGACCGGGCGCACCCACCAGATCCGCCGCCATCTGGCCGCGCTCCGCCATCCCGTGCTGGGCGACCGCGAGCATGGCGTGAAATTCGCGCGCGACCCGCGGCTGCTGACGGTTCCGCGCCAGATGTTGCACGCCTCAGGTCTGGAGCTGCCGCACCCGATGGTGCCGGGCAAGACGCTTAAGGCGCACAGCCCGCTGCCTGCCGATTTCCGGCGTTGCCTGAAACTGTTCGGAATGGGCAGATAACGCGCGTCGTTCCGGATTCGGCACATGCTCAGCATCCGTACAGTTTGGGTTTCGCGTCGTGTGGGCAGGCCGCCCTCGTTCTCCGTGTATCCTCCCCCGGACAAGGGTGGCGGGGTGGCGGAAGAGACCCTCTATGTGACCAATGATCCGTTGGCGTTTGAAGATTTTTTCCCTTCGGGGCGGACCGGCGTGGTCGATGTGATGGCGGCGTGTGCGTTTGCCTTTCCCAAAACTCCGGTCGAAGGCGTGGAACAACTGCTCGAAGGCGGGCCGCCTTCCGGGGAGACGCTTTGGCAGGTCTGGCAGAAGATGGCGGCACGCTTGGAGGCGTTCCCTTTGTGGGCGCTGGAAACCATCGAGTTGTTGCTGCGCGACCTCGACGAGCGGGCGTTCTCGCAGCTGATGGGGCTGTTCGCGGCGCGCGTGCGCGCCTCCGGGGTGCGGTGCGGCAACTGGGCGGATTCGTTTGCGCCCGAGGCGCCCCGCGGCGGTAAACGCGAACTGCCCTCACACGCCGACTGCACGCCGCTCGACGTGGAGCGTGTCGCCGCGCATCTGCTGCCCGGAGGAACCTTTGCCCGGCTCATGCCGGGGTATGAGTCGCGTCCCGGTCAGGTCGAGATGCTGCGGGCGGTGACGCGGGCGTTCAACGAAGGCCGTCATTTGGCTGTCGAAGCCGGTACGGGCGTCGGCAAGAGTCTCGCGTACCTGATCCCGGCGGCGGCGTGGGCGCGGCTCAACGATGTGCCCGTGGTCGTCAGCACCAACACCCGCAATCTGCAGGCGCAGCTGATCGAGAAAGACCTGCCGCTGGTGCGCGAAGCGATCCGCGCCGACTTCGGGCCCGGGACGGAAGGGCTCGTGCGTGTGGCCCTGCTCAAAGGCCGTTCCAACTATTTCTGCCTGCGGCGGTTGGCTGTTTTGCACGAGCACAGCCAGTTCGAGTTGGAGCGCCCCGAGATGCGTCTGTTCGCGGAGGCGGTGGCCTGGGCCGTGCAGACACCCGATGGGGATCTCGATTCGTTCGCGGGCGCGGGCCATGCCGAGCCGGGGTTCTTGTCTAAACTGTCCTCGACCGGCGAAGAGTGTCCCGGACGTTCGTGCCGGTATTACCGGCGGTGTTTTCTGCAGAAGGCGCGGGCGCGGGCCGCCGCCGCGCATGTGGTGATCGCCAACCATGCGTTGGTGTTCTCCGATATGCAGAATCCGGGCGGCACGCTGCCCCCTTGCGCGCAGATCGTGTTCGACGAGGCACACAACCTCGAAGAGGCCGCGACGCGCCATTTGTCGACGGAGGTCACGCAGATACGCCTGAGCCAAATCGTGCGGCGGTTGAGCAGGGGGAAGGGCAGGCGTGCGGGCGGCGTGCTGGAGGTGTTGCGCAACCATCTCGAGAAAGGCGCGATCACGGCGGACGAGGAGGCGGCGCGGGTGTTGCGGCGGCAGATCCGCATGGTCAAAAGCGCTTTGGAGCAGGTGCAGGGCGCGTCCCGCCAACTCTTTGAGACCCTGTACGGCATGGTGGCGCAGAGCAAGGCGGCGACGCGGTTCCGGTGCGTGCAGGTGAAGAGTGAGAAACCGCAGGGCTCCCCGGATGCGGAGCCTGTCTGGGAACGGCTCGTGTTCCGCAATGGCGCCTTTGTGCCGTGCCGTGACGTTTTGGCGGAGACGGCGGTCATGGAGGGGAAAACGGCTTTCAAGGCGGCCGTTTCAGAAGCGGTCGGCCACCTGAATGCGCTGGCAGAGGCTTTGCGGCAGACCTCGGAGGGCGAGCTGGCGTTGTACGGCGACCAGGCTGCGAATGTTGAGGGTGCGGCGGTCACCCTGCGGGGGTTCGCCATGGACGCGGATTTTGTTTTGGGCGCGTCGGATCCCGATCATGTGTTTTGGGCCGAGCCGGCCGGTCGCAGTGCGGGTACGGCCCACCTGTTTGCGGCGCCGCTGAAGATTGCGGGCGCATTGTCCGACTTGCTTTACCGGCAGAAATCATCCGTGGTTTTCTGTTCCGCGACCTTGCGTGTGGGCGGGTCATTCAATTACATCGGCAAACGGTTGGGTTTCGATCTGATCGAGCCCGAGCGTGTTTTCACGTGTGTGGCCGAGAGCCCCTTCAATTATCTCGCGCAGTGCGCGGTTCTGGCCCCCACGTTTCTGCCAGAGCCGTCCGGTCCGTCCGGGGGCGGTGGATATGCCGAACAGCTCAGCGGGCTTATGCTCGACGTGTTCACCCGCACGCGCGGCCGTGCCATGGGGCTTTTCACCAGCTATGAGATGATGAATCAGGTGGCGCGGCTTTTGGAGGAACCTTTGCGTGAGGCGGGCATCCGGCTGCTGGTGCACGGGGTTAACGGCACCCGTGACCAAATCACGCGCGTCTTCCGGTCGGGGGGCGCGTGTGTTCTGCTGGGGACGCATTCGTTCTGGGAAGGCGTGGATGTTGCGGGTGAGGCTTTGAGCTGTGTGGTGATGGCGCGCCTTCCGTTTGCCGCAGTGGGGGACCCGGTTGTTGAGGCACGCAGTGAACAGATCGAGCAGGCGGGCGGCAGTTCCTTTCGCGAGTTTTCCCTGCCGCAGGCGGTGATCCGGTTCCGTCAGGGGTTTGGCCGGTTGATCCGAACGCGTGTGGACAAGGGCGTGGTGATCGTGGCCGACCCGCGTATCGTCACCAAGAACTATGGTGCGACGTTCAGGAAAAGCCTGCCCTGTCCGCTGCAGAATGTGTCGGGGCGGGATGACTTGCTCGCGCGCGTGGAAGCGCTTTTCGGTTAACGGCAATGGGCAAAGGTACGTATTCCGGTGCCGTCACATGACCCACGGGGCACGCATCGGCTGGTAAAAGAATTTGTCGGCCGCCGGGTCGTTCACGGCGCAGAGCTTGACCGGATCGAATTCAAAGCCCCGGCCGAGGCGCATGGCGGTGATGCCGAGGTTGACGATGGTGGCGGAGCGGAACCCGTTCCGCTCGTTGAGCGCAAAGGTGCGGCGCAGCCTGACGGACTCGGCAAAATCTGTCTGCTGGGGCGCGGGGTCGGGCAGCTCCGTGAGGAGCGTGCTGAGATTGGGGATATCGGATTTCAGCTTGGGCCAGACCTTGCCTTTGGGGCCTTCGAGATAGGGCGCGTTTTGGAGTGAGTTGTCGCCGTCGAGGATGATCTGGCAGCCGTCGGCATAGGTGTAGGTGATGCGGCGGAAAGAGCCGACCGCGTCGGAGTGTTGGGGCGGGCAGTCGATTTCGACCTTGACCGGACTGGTGTCGTCTTTCTCCATCAGGTATTGGACGGGGTCGAGGTAGTGCTGTCCCATGTCGCCGAGGTCGCCGCCGTCGTAGTCCCAGTACCCGCGGAAAGAACCGTGTGTGCGGTGGCGGTGGTAGGGTTTATAAGGGGCGGGACCGAGCCAAAGGTCGTAATCGAAGGTTTCGGGCACGGGTTGGGGCGTGACGTTGACCATGCCGTGCCAGCCGACCTTGAAGGTGAAACCCGTCACTTTTCCGACCACGGCCTTGACCGGCCAGCCGAGGAGGCGGTTCCCCATGATTTTCTTGAGGGGCTTGGCCTCTGCGCCGAAACCGTACAAGCCACCCTGGAAGCGGAACCAGGTGTTGAGCCGGAAAACGCGCCCGTTCGCCTTGACGGCCTCCATGACGCGGCGACCCTCCCCGATGGTGCGGGTCATGGGTTTCTCGCACCAGATGTCCTTGCCGGCCTGGGCCGCCATGACGGACATGAGTCCGTGCCAATGGGGCGGGGTGCAGATGTGGACGATATCGACATCGTCGCGGGCGAGGATCTCGCGGAAATCCCGGCAGGCGAAAATCTTTCCGTACCCGTTTTTTTCGGCCTGGAGAATTCCCTCTTGAACGTGCGTGGCGTCCGGGTCGCAGAGCGCGACGAGGCGTGTGGCCTTGTTCCCGAGGTGGTTTTGGGAATGGGCGATGTTGCCAAAACCCAAGATGGCCCGGGTGAGCTGGTTGCTGGGCGCGGTTTCCGAGCGCAGCACATGCGCCGGTATAATCGTAAACGCCGCAAGCGCCCCCGCCCTTTTAAGAAAATCCCGGCGGTGCAAAGGTGATGTCATCGTCCGCTCCTCATCTGTACCCGGTGAATGATTGGAACCGTCGCCTGTGCTTTTACATGGTTAACCCGGCTGCGCGCGTGCGGGAATCGCGGGTGTCGCGTGAAAAAACCGACACGCGTGAATGGCGGGCAGACGCTCTGCCCGCCATTGCTATGGCCGGTTACTTGAAAACGGCTTGAAAAACTTTGAGTTCAAGCACGTGAACGGCCTCATTCTGGCTATTCTTGAGCACGTTCAACCGCACATACCGCGCGGGTGTGGCGGGAAAATTCAAGCGGAGGCCTTCTGCGGTCGCGGGTTTGGGCGCAGCGGTGTTTCCAGCGACCTGACTCCACGTCTTGCCGTCTGCGGAGAGTTCCAGCGTGAAGGTGTAGGTGCGCCCGTCGTGGAAAAAGAGGACGTGCGCCGCCTGAACGGGAATCACGGAGCCGAGGTCAACCTGGATCTGCGCGGGCCATTTGGCCCCGTGCCACGCTTTTTCAACGGTGCCGTCCACCAGAAATTGAGGGGCATACTCGCCCTGTTGCGGCACGTTCGCGGTCACGGGTTTCCCCAACGCCACATTGACTTCTTCAGAGAAGAAAATGTCGATCTCTTTTTTGCGTGCGTCGTCGCCGGGCTGGGTGCGGAGTTTCCGCCACACCTCCAGATATTTGTGTTTGTCAAAGCCGTCTTTATTGGCCATTTTAGAGACGCCGCGTGTGGCGAGGATCTGGCGCTTGGCGTCGGGGGCTGTGACCGCGAGGCGCAGAAGAGAGGGCAGGGCGGTGTTTTCGGGCCAGTCCGCAAGCGCGCGTATGGCGGCTGTGGAGACCTCGGCGTTGGCGCTGGCGGAAGCCGCCTCGACCGCTTGCAGAAGGGTGTCGCCCCCGACACGCCCCGCCGTCTCCAGAACCACCGGCTTCGACGCGTCCGGAGCTGTCTGAAGCGCGCCGGTCAGCGCTTTGACGTAACTTCCCGAAGCGTCGCGGCGTGCGGAGGCCGCGACCGCGGACTGGACTTCCGGGGTCACGCGTCCTTTTGCGGCAAGCAGTTTGGCGATAAGCAGGCCGGCGTGTTCGGCGCCGGCGGTTTCGCGCAGGAAACGGTATCCGGCGATCACGGTCTGCTCGTCTTTAGCGTCCAGCGTGGCGAGTGCCAAAAGGGAGGCTTCCGTGACGTGGCGTTCTTTGAGCAGGTCCATGGCGACTTTCTTGCCCGTGTCGTTCAGGGAATCGTAGGCGCCCAGGACCGGCACTTTCAACAGTCCTGTCGGAAGCACGCGGGCGGAGTCGCGCACAAGGGCAACACGGTCTTCCTGCAAATCCCTGAGCAGTGCCGGCAGTTTTGCCGCAAAGGCAGGGGGGGCGAGGCGGATGAGCGCCTTGTGCGCGGCAGAGGCCACACCGATGTCCGCATCGGCGAGCAGGGCGGCCACCGCGTTGCAGGCATCCTTATCGTTCCGGACGCCCAGCATGTCGAGCAGCATGATTTTACGCACGGGGTCTGTGGCGGCGGCGAGTTTGCCGGTCCAGAGCGCGGTCTCGGCCTTGCCGCCGGTGGTACGGGCCCAGTTCAGCGCGACCCCCGCATACGCGGGATCCGGATCGTCGAAGGCCGCGAGCAGGCGCGGGGTGAGCGCTTTTGCGTCTAGTGCCGCCAGTTCCTTGTTCAGGGTCGCATAACGCGTGGGCGTGACGGGCGCGGCTTTGGAGGCGCGGTCGTCAGTCACCGCCTGAACGGTCATGACGGCAAGCGCGGCCACATCTTTGGAGGTTGATTTCTGGAACGCCCTGATCGCTTCTGCCTGTTCCGGGAGGCCGCACCAGCGGAGCTGGTCGAGGAAAAAGCAGGTGACGTCCACCTCTGTCGCGCGCCTCGCGGCGTCGAGGAGCGCGCCGGTATAGACCTTGCGCTGCTTGGCAGCCCCATTCCATTGGAAGAAGTTGCCGACGCGCGTCGTGAACCGGGTGTCTGCGAGGCACCGCTTGTCCTTTTTCATCACGTATTGCGTGAGTGCGGCGATATGGGTTAAAACGAGCGGGTCGGAGACGCCGCCGGTTTTGACCTCGGCGAAAAGCTTCTCCAGGGCGGGCGCGCCCTGTTTGAGCGTGCCGGCGAGGGAGGCGTCGTTGAACGCGGCGAGCGCGTCTTTTTGCTGTTCGGCCCACTGCGCGGCCGATTGCGCGAAAAGCGTGCCGCCGGCGAACAGCAGGGTTGCGACGAGAGCGGAGTACAAGCTGTGTTTCATTTTAAAATCCTCTGATCTGCGGTTAAACATGGTTTCGTTTGTGCCTTACATGACCCATGGGGCACGCATTGGCTGATAGATAAATTTGTCGGCGGCCGGATCGTTCACGGCGCAGAGCTTGACCGGATCGAATTCAAAGCCCCGGCCCAAACGCATGGCGGTGATGCCGAGGTTGACGATCGTGGCGGAACGGAACCCGTTCTGCTCGTTGAGCGCGAAAGTGCGCCGCAGCTTGACGGACTCCAGGAAGTCGGTCTGCTGGGGCGCTGGCTCGGGCAGCTCCGTGAGGAGCCCTTCGAGATTGGGGATATCGGATTTCAGCTTGGGCCAGACTTTGCCTTTGGGGCCTTCGAGGAACGGCACCCCCTTGAGCGAGTCGTCGCCGTCGAGAATGATCTGGCAGCCGTCGGCGTAGGTGTAGGTGAGGCGGCGGAAAGAGCCGACCGAATCGGTGTGTTGGGGCGCGCAGTCGATTTCGACCTTGACCGGGCTGGTGTCGTCCTTCTCCATCAGGTACTGGACGGGGTCCAGATAGTGCTGTCCCATGTCGCCGAGGCCGCCGCCGTCGTAGTCCCAATAGCCGCGGAACGAGGAGTGTACGCGGTGGGGGTGATAGGGTTTGAAGGGGGCGGGTCCGAGCCAGAAGTCGTAGTCGAGGTTTTCCGGGACGGGTTGGGTGGGGGCGTTGATCAGGCCGCTCCAGCCGAATTTGAGGGTGAAACCGGTGCAGTTGCCGACCACGGCTTTGACCGGCCAGCCGAGGAGGCGGTTCTCCATGATTTTCTTGAGGGGCTTGACCTCAGTGCCGAAACCGTAAAAGCCGCCCTGGAAACGGAACCAGGTGTTGAGACGGAAGATGCGCCCGTTCGCCTTGACGGCCTCCATGACGCGGCGCCCCTCCCCGATGGTGCGGGTCATGGGTTTCTCGCACCAGACGTCCTTGCCGGCCTGGGCCGCCATGACGGACATGAGGCCGTGCCAGTGGGGCGGGGTACAGATGTGGATGATATCGACATCGTCGCGGGCGAGGATCTCGCGGAAATCGCGGCAGGTGAAGATTTTCCCGTACCCCTGTTTCGCGGCGCAGTCGATTCCGTTTTGAACATGTTTGGCGTCCACGTCGCAGAGTGCGACAAGGCGGGTGTCCTTGTAGCCGAGGTGGTTACCGGAATGGGCGATGCCGCCGAACCCCAGGAGGGCGCGGGTGAGCTGGTTGCTGGGCGCGGTTTCCGAGCGCAGCACATGCGCCGGTATAATCGTAAACGCCGCAAGGGCACCCGCCCTTTTAAGAAAATCCCGGCGGTGCAAAGGTGATGTCATAGTCCTCTCCCATTCATTTATTAGGATAATGATTTTCTGAACCGGTAAACAAACATACTGACTCAAAAGTTTACCGGATTTACACGGCCTACGCAAGGGCGGTTTTTTTGCAGTTTTTTACGGGTTTGCACGTTGACAGCCCTTGCCATATAAGATAACATTCAAGAACTTTTTTGAATAAAAGGGTGGGGGGGTATCCCCGCTCTTTTTTGTTGGTGGAACCTTGAAGCGGAAGGCGGTGCGGCGATGAACAACGAGTTGCTTTCGATTATCAGTTACCTGGAGCGTGACCGCGGGGTTAATCGGGAGATCATCATCCAGGCGATCGAATCCGCAATCCAGCAGGCTGGCCGAAAAAGCTTGGAGGTGCCCAACGACCTGCGCGTCGAGATCGACCGCAAGACATTAGCCATCAAGGCATTTGACATGTTGGTCGTTTCGGATGACGACACCGGGGTTGGGTTCATTTCACTGCGCAAGGCGCACGCATTGAAGCCGGATGCGAAGGTTGGCGAGACCTTGGAGGTTGAAGTGCCGCCCGCCAAGCTGGGGCGCATTGCGGCACAGACCGCGCGGCAGATGATCCTCCAGAAGATCCGCGAGGCCGAGCGCAAGAACGTGTATGACGAGTACAAGGACCGCATTGGCGATATTGTGAGCGGCACAATCCGGCAGATTTCTCACCGCGATCTGATCATCGACTTGGGCAAAACCGAGGCGCTCCTGCCAGCCAAAGAGCGTATCCCCTCGGAAGAGTACAATGTGGGCGACCGCGTCAGGGCTTACGTCTACCGGGTGCAGTCGGGCGTGAACGGCCCTGCGGTCGTGTTGTCGCGCGCCTGTCCGGAATTCGTGAAGACGCTTTTCCGGCTGGAGGTCTCGGAGATCGCAGACGGCATTGTCGAGGTGATGGGGGTGGCGCGCGACCCGGGGTTCCGTTCCAAAATCGCCGTCAAAACATTGGACGAGAAGGTTGACCCGGTCGGCGCGTGCGTGGGGCTGCGCGGGGTGCGTGTGCGGAACATTGTGCGCGAGTTGAACGGCGAGAAGATTGACATCGTGCGGTGGAGTGATGACATTAAGCAGTATGTGACCCAGGCGTTGGCGCCCGCACGGCTCGAGGGGATTGTCATCGATCCGAACGAGGCGCGTACCGTGCATGTGACCGTTGCGCCGGATCAGCTTTCTTTGGCGATCGGCAAACGTGGCCAGAACGTGAGGCTCACTTCCAAAATCACGGGATGGCGCGTGGACATCCAGAAGAGTGGGGAAGTGGTCACGTTTGAGGAGCAGCGCGAAACCGCGATTGCCGAATTGGCCGAGGTTTTGGAGCTCAGCGAGGAAACCGCCGCCACATTGGTTGAAAACGGCTTTCTGACGACAGACGGCATCATCGAGGCGGAAATCCCCTATCTGCAGGAGGTGACGGGACTCGATGAGGCGACAGTGCGTAAAATCTGGTTGGCGGCCCAGGCGGCCAGCGGCGTGGTCGAAGCGGGAGAGTAATCGAGTATGATGAGAGTATGTGAACTTGCGAAAAAGGTGCAAACCTCCAGCGTGGAGGTTCTCAAGCAGGCGGACGCGTTAGGTATCGAAGCCTATTCGCCGTTGTCGCGGCTTGACGCGCAGGCGGTGGCACGCCTGCAAGAGCATTTCCTGCGGCGCTCTTCTGCGGATATCGAACGGGAGACCGCCGAACGTGCTGCCCGTAAGGCGGCAAAGATGGCGATCGAAATATCGCGCCAGTCCGCACAGAACAAGGCGGACCGGGCCGTGCTGGAAGCGAATCGCACGCGCGCGCTGGAGCTGGATGCGCGGACGAAAGGAATAGCGCCGGCAGCGGTGGCGGTCGCGGCGGTCACGCCGAAAAGCGAGGGGGAGGCCGCACCGGTTACCGCGACGGAAACGCCTGTGTCTGTTCCGCCGCCGGACGTTGCCGTGGGTGGGGGCGCGGCCTCCGGTCATGCGGAAGCTCCGGTTGTCACCCCGTCTCCCGGCGTTCCCGGTGCCGTTCCGCCGCAGCCGGACAAGCCCTCTGGCGTTGTGCCGGAGGCGGTTGCCGGGGCATCCCATGCCGCTGCGCCTAAGGGGGCGCAAAAGCCTAAACCCGCACGCTATGTGCTGGAGGAGGAGCTGGAACCCGAAGAGCAGCTCGCGGCGCCGTTCATTGAACGCATCGCCAAAGAAACCCCGCGTGAACTTCCGAAGCCCGCGAGGGTGCAGAACCAGAAGGGGCGCGACAAGGACACGATCCGTCCGCCGGTACGCGGTCCGCAGTCCCAGTACGGTCAGCGTCCTGATCACAAACAAGGGCGTCCGGAGCCGCGCGTGCAGTCGCAGGACCAGACGCCTTCTCCTGACCGCATCATCCTGCTGCGCGGGGCCGTGGTTGTCAAAGACCTCGCCGAGAAATTGGGCCTTCGCGCGAACCGTCTGATCGCTGATCTGATGCAGCTGAACATCCTCGCGTCGATTAACCAGCGCGTGGAGATCGACGTGGCGCAGAAGATCGCCGAAAAGTATGGTTTCAAAATCGATATCGAACGTGCGAAACGCTCGAATGAGCGCAAGCCGGTGTTGCGCAGCGAAGACGCGGACGACGCGATTCCGGACGACAAGCCCGAAGAGCTTATGCCTCGGCCGCCGGTGGTGACCTTTCTCGGTCATGTTGACCACGGCAAGACTTCGCTGATGGACCGGATCCGCAACACGCGCGTGGCGTCTGGAGAGGCGGGCGGGATCACCCAGCACATCGGCGCGTATACGGTCGAAGTCAACGGGCGCAAGATCACGTTCCTCGATACGCCCGGCCACGCGGCCTTTTCGGCCATGCGTGTCCGCGGCGCGATGCTGACGGATATTGCCGTCATCATCATTGCCGCAGACGACGGGATCATGCCGCAGACGCGCGAGGCCATCAAGGCCGCGCAGCAGGCCGGCGTGCAGCTCATGGTGGCCATTAACAAGTGCGACCTGCCGACCGCCAAGCCCGACCGCGTCCGCCAGATGCTGCAGGGTGAAGGCCTGACGCCTGAGGAGTGGGGCGGCGACGTGATCTGCGCCGAGGTTTCGGCGATGACCGGCAAGGGTGTCGACCATCTGCTTGAGATGATTCTTTTGCAGGCCGACATGTTGGAGTTGAGCGCCAACCCGAACCGGCGTGCCGACGGCTTCGTCGTCGAGGCGCAGCTCGAGCAGGGGTTGGGGCCGACCGCCACCTTGCTGGTGTCGGGCGGCACGCTCAATGTGGGCGACATCATTTTGTGCGGCGAGCATTTCGGTCGCATCCGCGGCTTGATCGACGACCGCGGGCGGCGCGTGAAATCCGCCGGTCCGGCCACGGCGGTGAAGTGCATGGGGATTTCGGGCGTGCCGGAAGCCGGCGCGCCCATCCGCGTGATGCTGAACGAGAAGCGGGCCCGCGAGCTTGCAGAACGGGCTGCGGAAGAACGCAAGCAGATCGAACTGGTCAGCGCGAAAGCAACCTCCCTTGATGCGCTCATGACCCAGATGAAGGATAACCTGCGGCGCGAGTTGGCCGTCATCGTGAAAGCCGACACGCAGGGGTCGTCCGAAGCGATCTGCGAAGCGCTGAAAGAGATCAAGAGCGAGAAAGTGGCGCTCAACATCATTCATGAGGCCATCGGCAACGTGTCCGCCACGGACGTCAACAAGGCCGCTGCGGGTCAGGCTCTGATTGTGGGCTTCAGCGTCGGTTGCGATGCGGGGGTACAGCAGCAGGCGCGGCATGACTCGGTCCGGATCAACACGTTCCGCATCATTTACGAGCTGATGGATTTCGTGAAGCAGCGCATGCTCGACCTGTTGCCGCCGGAATACAAAGAGGTCGTGAAGGGGCACGCGGAAATCCGTGCCATTTTCGATATCGGCAAGACGGGGCGTGTGGCCGGCTGTCAGATGCTCGACGGCACGCTCCGTTCGGATGGCCGGTTCCGCGTTTTGCGCAAGAACGAGAAGGTGTGGGAAGGCAAGCTTTCCGCGCTGAAACACTTCCAGAACGACGTTTCGGAAGTGACCGGCTCGCAAGAGTGCGGCATCCTGTTCAACGGATTCGCGGAGTTCCAGGAAGGCGACACGGTCGAGTGTTTCGTGCTCGAAGAGTTGCCGCGCAGCTTGTGAGTGCGTCTGCCGGGGTAGAGGGGAGGCCTTATGTCTATTGACCGTCTTGAACGCGTCAACGCGCTGTTGCGCCGGGAGATCGGCGAGGCATTCTACAAGGTTTTTGCCGGCGACCCGATCGACTTGGCGTCCATTACGGTTACAAAGGTTCAGGCCGCGCGTAACCTCCGCGATGCCACGGTGTGGGTTTCAGTTTTCGGACATGAGTCCGAACGCGGCGCCATGCTGCGCAAGCTGATCAACAAGGCCAAAGAACTGCAGACGCTCATTAACCGCGACCTGACGTTAAAGTACACGCCGCGGTTGCGGTTCGAATTGGACGGGTCGATTGAGAAGGGGGACCACGTTCTCGACGTGCTCAGCCGTCTGGATATACCTGCGGACAGCGGGGACAATGTCCCGCCGGTTGTGACTGAACCCCTTTGAACACCCTCGCGGGAGAAGGCTCCGATGCCGGTTTGTGTAAACGCGTCTCCGCTTTCAGAGCGTTTCAATGGCATCCTGCTGGTCGATAAGCCGGCGGGACCCACATCGCACGATATTGTCCATTCGATCCGCAGAACGTTCAGGATCGAAAAAGTGGGGCATGGCGGCACGCTGGACCCGAACGCGACCGGCCTGCTCATTATCCTGCTCGGCAAAGGGACAAAACTTTCCGGACAGCTCATGGGCGGCGACAAAGCGTACACGGGCGTCATGCGTCTGGGACGCACGACCTCCTCCCAGGACTGCGATGGGGAGATCTTGGAGGAGAAGCCGTGGGAACAGGTGACCCTCGGGCAGGTGGAGGCGCAAACAGCCGCCCTCGTCGGGGATATCTTCCAGACGCCGCCCATGGTTTCGGCCATCAAGGTGGAGGGCGTGCCGTTGTACAAACTCGCGCGCAAGGGGAAAGAAGTCGAGCGCAAGCCCCGTTTTGTCCATATCTACCGGTTTGCGGTCACGGAATGGGCACCCCCCTTGGTGAGGATCGACGTGCTGTGTACCAAAGGCACCTATGTGCGCACGCTGGCGCACGATGTGGGACAGGCGCTTGGGTGCGGCGCGTGTCTCGATGCGTTGAGGCGCACCCAGTCGGGACCGTTTGACGTAAAAGACGCCTTGCCGTTTGATGAGGTCTTGCGGCTGACGCCGGACCAACTCGCGGTCCGGGTAATCCCCCTTCATCGCGTTGCCGGGACGACGGTATGAAAATCATCACGCAACCCGCACAGTTTCGCAAGATCCGAGGGCCAGTTTTTCTGGCCGCCGGTTTCTTTGACGGGGTGCATAGAGGGCACCAGCTCGTGTTGTCCAGCACCGTCGAACGGGCGCGGGAGGTCGGCGGCGAGGCGTGGGTGCTCACTTTCGACCGTCATCCGCTGGCGGTGTTGGCGCCGTCCAAATGTCCGCCGCTCTTATGCACGCTGGAAGACCGTTTGCGGTTGTTGGAACGGACGGGGGTGGACGGCGTGCTCGTGCTGGAATTCACGCGCCAGCTTGCGGTCCAGGAGCCTGAGACCTTCATCCGCTGGTTGTGCGGAAAACCCCGCTGCGGGACTCGGGATGCGCCCAGGGTTTCGGCGATGGCCAAACTGAGCGAAATCCGTTGCGGCGCCAATTGGCGTTTCGGCCGGCGTGCCGCGGGCACGCCTGAGTGGCTTGCGCAGTACGGGCACGTTTACGGTTTCCGCGTGGTGATCGTTCCTTACGCGGAATACCAGGGGCTTGAGATATCCAGCACCCGTATCCGGTACGCGGTGCGCGAGGGGCGGCTGGACGATGCGTCCGCGATGTTAGGCCGTCCTTATTCGGTGCGCGATGTGGTGGTGCGCGGGCGCGGCATGGGGCAGACCCTCTGCGTTGCGACCGCCAACCTCCAGCCGCGCACCGATGTGTTACCTCCGAACGGTGTCTATGCGGTCCGCGTGGCCGTGGACGGCTGCGCCTATAACGGGGTCTCGAATTTGGGGGTTCATCCGACGTTCATCGACGCGCGTCCAGAACACGCCGTGTTGGAAACGCACCTGCTCGGATTTGAGGGCGACCTCTACGGCAAGACCATTGAGGTCTTTTTTCTCGCGCGGCTGCGTGACGAACGCGTCTTCGATTCGGCAGAGGCGCTCATGAGGCAGATCGACGAAGACGTGTGCAACGCCGCGCGGTATTTTTCACCGCCGCAAGGGGCGTAAAGGAAGTGGGCCTATGCACACGTATTTTGCGGATGAGGCGCGGTACGGGCGGATGGTTTACCGGACGTGCGGCCGCAGCGGACTGAAACTGTCGGCCGTCGGCTTGGGGCTGTGGCATGGTTTCGGCGCGGCGGAGAGCCATGACGACTGTTTCGCGCGCGTCGCGGCCGCGTTCGATCTCGGCATCACGCATTTCGATCTGGCCGACAATTACGGGCCGCCTCCCGGTGCGGCGGAAACGGTTTTCGGAACGGTGCTCGGCCGCGAGTTCAGCGCGTATCCCGATGAACTGGTGGTTGCGACCAAAGCCGGGCACGCGATGT
>JAQVSS010000225.1 GCA_028700415.1 Kiritimatiellia bacterium | reverse complement strand
TCATACACCAGTGTGGGCTGGTCCGCCTCGCCCGAAATTTTCATCCCGTCATCGCGCTTGTAGTTGAACGCGGCCAGCGTGATGCCCGGCGGCAGATAGGACGACGTCATCCTCAGCATCTCCAGCGCCGAGCAAGTCCGGTCCGTATAGGAGAGGATCAGGTTGACCCGCTCACGGGTGTCGGAAACCTGCTTGTATGCTTTGGCATGCGCCTTCGATGCGTTGCGCACACGGGAGGTCAGCTGGCCATACACCGCAGGCCCCGCGAAGAGCACGCCCATGAACACGGCCCATACCCCCAGCGCGATGCCCACGCCCGTCAGCACCCGGCGGCGCGTCCCCGCCTCTTTCACCTCGTCGCGCCACGACTGCGGCGTCAGGTCGAGCGCCGCGCCCTCGCCCGTGCGGAGCGCCACACCCTCGACCCCGCCGTCCGCGGTGGGCGGCACCACGTGCCGCACCGCCGCGCCCGTCAGCGCGGCCAGCCGCTCGCGCGTCTCGGGCGACGGCGCGTCTTTCGAGATCACCACCACCTCGGCGACCGGGCTGTTCCCCGCGTCCAGCTCCACGTTGAGCAGCGACAGCGTGACCTCACGCACCAGCGCGTCCGTGTCCGGCAACACCCCCAGCCCGCGGGCCAGCACCGGCACCCCGTGATCCAAGACCATCAGATCCCACCCGCCGTCAGGATCCGTCAGCACCACCCGCCGCCCGGGCCGCGCGAGCTGGCAAGGCCCGCACAGCGACCGGAACCAGCCCAGCGCCGACGTGTCGGTGCGGACGATCTGGAGCTTCGCCGCCCGCAGCGCCGCACCGATTTCATCAAAGACAGAGGCGGGCAAAGCGGCCGCAAACACCCAGAGTCCAGTCTCGGTCTCGCTCACAACCTCATACCCGACCGAGAGTTCTTCGCCGGGGAAAGGCGAGAGTTTATCCATCTGCAGGGTCACGGCGTCGGCCAGATCCTCGCGCACCTCCAGAGGCAGTTTCAGCACGCGCACCAGCAGCCGCGAGAGCGGCAGCGCGATCACCACCTGCCGCGCGCCCAGCGCGTTCCGGGCTTCCGCCATTGCGCGCGCCAGCGGCTTGTCGCTCTCGACGACTTCCCCTTGCACGTCCCCGTCCTGCCCCGCTTCGGGTGGAGGGACGGCCTCCGTGCCGTCCGTCGCGATCGGCCACACGCCGCCGCCCGTACGCGTCCAAACGTCACGCCCGCGCGGCGCGAACCGCACCCCGCGCAACACGCCGCCCTCGGCCAACAACGCAATGACTTCACTTTTTGCCATATCAAATCAGTTCATTAGTTCCTTAGTGCATGAGTTCGTTAGTTCCAAATGGACATCATCAACTCATGCACTTCCCGTTTCTCACTTGCCGATAACTTCACCGTTCGCCGTTCAGAGTTCGCGTTACCCAACCGTTTGTTCCCGCTCTGCGGGCGGTACCCTCGTACACTAACGCACTCAAGCACTAACGCACTAATTAACTAACGCACTAACGCACTTCTCCTACGGATCCTCCCTCCACCGCAAATACCGCACTTTGTCGCTCTCCACAATCGCCACGGCCGTGATGCGGTGGGAGATGCCTCCTGCCTCTCCCGTAACCTTAATCTCGAAATACTTCTCCGGCGCATAGGACAGATAAGGCTCGGCTTCTGTCGGCACCCCGGTGATGCGCGTGTTCAAGTCGTTCCAATCCTTGAACAGCCTGCTTTCCGACGTCGTGCTGCCGGAGGACGCCATGTTGGCTCCCGTCGTCCGCTCCTCGACAATCGCGCCTGCCAAAATTTCATCCCCGTCAATTCCCGGAACCGTTTTCAAGACCTCCATGTCGGCCGAATTGACATTGATCTTAACAGTTTCCCCATAGATGTCAAAAAAAGCCTTGACCCCGCCATGCAGGATGTTGATCTGCGATTTTTTGTCCTTCTCTTCCGGGTTCAGGACACCGCCATTGAAAATCGCGGGGTGCTCGCGGACACCCTTGACCATCTCCAGTTCGCCCACGGACGCGATCTCGCCGTTGCGCGTCTTATACGGCTTTTCAAGCCCGTCGTAGTACTCGTCCTCCGCGCCGTTCCGTCCGGTCACGGTCCGGTCCTCGTCGCGCCAATCGTACCAGCTGTCGACCACCTCTTCCTGGTACTCCATCGGCAAGCCGATGACAGTAAAGATGTTCTCCCAAATCTGATCCGAAGCATCGCTTTTGACGAGCTTGTTCACCGGCCACTTGTTGGCCTCCGCCGACGTGATCGCCACCGTCACGACACCCTTTTCCGGCTGGCCCTCCTCAATCTCATACGCCTGGACATTCGCTGACCCGCGTTGCAGATCCAGCTTGTACTGCAGCCATTTGTCGGTGTTCTCCTCCTCAAAGGAAGAGGAGGAGGACGAGGCTGCAGACGAAGCGTTCTTGTAGTCCAGCAGCAGCATCTCGGCAATCGCGATCCCCGACTGGGTCAGGTAATCCACCTGCCTCCGTTGCCGGACGTAGACGTTGATCTTGCCCTCCAGGATCGCATCCAGCGCGAAGGACATCACGAGCATGCTCAGCAGCGTGATCGTCCACAACGCGATGATCAGCGCCGACCCGTTGTTCTGACTTGAACGTTGAGCGTTGAGCGTTGAGCGTTGAGCGTTCACGGCATCCATCACTTCGTCGTTCGGCGTTCGGCGTTCAGCGTTCGGCGTTGAACGTTGAAAGTTACCCGCCCCTCTCTCGTCCATCCCTGCAACGGTAGGGACGTCTCCCCGAGGCGTCCGCGGACGTTTCGGGGAAACGTCCCTACCGGAAACCCCCTTTACCCCTGAACCCTCCGCGCCCAGAGGTCGCGGGCTACCCAGGTGGCGCGCGCCCAGTGGCAACGGGCTACCCAGGTGGCGCGCGACCTCCGGGCGCGCTTCCCGTGACAGGCATGTTGCAAGAGCCTCTCCGCTATGTCTGTCCGTCCTCATTGCGTAACCCCCGGCGGGATCATCTGTTGTCCCGGCCCGCCCACGCCCGGCCGCGCACCTGTCCCCCCCTGCCCCGTCTGCGTGCCCTTACCTGTCTTACCGCCGCCATCGCTCTTCACCGGATTCTGGGAGACGTCCCAGACCGGGATCTCAATGTCCCTCGTCACGGCAACCGGGGCATCCCCCTCCTTGAAGGGGCGCAGGTACAGCGTCACCGAAACCTTGTACGGCAGGGAGTTGGAGGAAGACCACTCGTCCTCCCACTTGATTTCGGTGGCCTTTTCCTCGGGCGGCTCCTTCAAAACCTTACAGTCCATGGCCACCACCTTCGGCGAAATCAGGAAGGCCTTCACGTCTTCCTCGACATCGAAATCGTCCGGCTGGAAATCGCTGGACCAGGCCTTGGCCATCAGCCCGCCGCCGCCGTCCCGGTCCTGCTCCTCGACATACAGGCTCACCCGGTGCGGCATCTCCGCGATCTCGGTCTTCCCGTCAATCGCCTTGAGGTTCCCGACAAAAGCCCGCCCCACTTTCATCCACGTGATCGAATCATGGGCCTCCGCCCCTTCCCCCCCATCCACAAACTGAAAACCCTTTTCCTCATCTTTCGCCACGGTGGAAGAATAATAGGCGGACCTCAGCCCCGACACGACCTGGTTCATCACATAGTCCGCCTGCGCCATGGAGTCGGACATCTCCATCCCCGCGTTCCAGCTCTGCACAACCGCATCGAAACAAAAGAAAGACAGGATCATCATGATCGCCATGATCATGATCGCCATCATCAGCTCCAGCAGCGTGAAACCCGCCGCCCGCCCGGATCTTTGCGTTTCCCTTGTCATTTCATGTCAGGAACCGTCTACTTCTTCTTGCGGATCAGCCGCACCAACTCTTCAGAATACCCCTCGCGCCCGCTGCCCCACGAAACCCGCGTCCGGAGCACGTAAAGCCCGTCGTCGTTCTCTCCGGTCTCCAGCTCTTTCTCCTCCACAGCCCGCTCAAAGGTGTAATCCCCATACACCTCGAGCATTTCGCGCGAGGTTTCCATGTCCAAGTCGTTCATCATTTCTTCCGCCGTCACGGGATCAATATTCAGCCGCTCGTCCTCTTCGGGGTCTGAGATCTCGTCGCTCGGAGGAATAGGATAACACCGCTCCCCCAGGCTGAAGACAAACTGAGCGTCCTGATATTCTTTGGAAAGGGACATCATCTGGGCGCAGTTCCCCAAGCCGACCATCAGGCTGAAGAGCCCGGACGCCAGAATCATGGTCGCAAGCAGAATCTCGATCAGCGTAAACCCATCGCGCCGCATTACTCGTCCCCGTCCAAAACCTTGGCCACACCAAACCGGTCCACCGCCACGGTCAGGGCATCCGCCCCCTCATCCCCCGCCGCCTGAACCTTAACGGTATAGGGCAGACACCTCCCGTTGCTCTCATAGGGGATGCGGGTGGTCGTGACGGCCCCGGCGGGTTGATCCTCTTGATCCTTTTCCTCTTCCTTCAAGACTACGCCGGCCTCGTCCTCTTCCAAAGCGTCTTGATCCAGCGCGACAATGAACGTCACCTGCTCGTAAACCTTTTCGGCGTTCAGGTCCGCCATCACATAAGACGCGCCGCCGCCGCCCGCCTGCTCAGACGGGGCAGACGTGTCAGCCCCGACCGCCACTTCGGACGTGACGGAGACGGCCGGCGCTTCATTCCCGCCTTGCCCCCGCTCCACGCGCAGCCCGCCGTCCGACGAAATCACCAGCGCCATCGGCGTCTGATACAAAACCGCCATCGTCCGCGCATAACGCGACATCTGCATCACCCCGCGCGAGGCGGTCTTGACGCGCGCGATGTCAGAACCGGCCGTGAACGTTGGACCGATCATCAGCGCCATCACCCCGATGATCACGATCACCACCAGCAGTTCCACCAGTGTGAACCCGCGCCGCTGTCGGGAAAAGTTCATTAGTTCATTAGTGCGTTAGCCATTAACTCATGCGGGCGCAGCCCGCAACCCAATTCATCTCTCACAGAGCCACAGAGACCACAGAGCAAACATCAATACTCTGTGCGCTCTGTGCCTCTGTGAGAGACAAACAACGTGTTTTTTATTGATGTTGTTGGTTCGTAAGGCACTCATGCACTCATGCAATAACGCACTCACACACTAATTCGTAATGTCGTCTTCGCCGCCAACCTCGCCGTCCGGGCCTGCGGAAACGATCTTGAACTTCTTGCCGGTCTTGGTGTACGTGAACGGCGTGCCCCACGAGTCGTTGAGCGCGCCCTCCTTGAGCAGCCCCGGCGCGTCGTCCGTGCCGGCCGTCAGCTCCTCGAGCTGGTCGGGCAGCTTGCCGTTGTGCCGCATCGCGAAGATCTGCACCGCCTGCTCGATCGCCGTGATGCTCGTGCGCGTGGCCTGCCGGCGGGCCTCCTCGTCGTGGCCGATCACGTTCGGGATCACCACGGCCGCCAGGATGCCGAGAATGCACACCACCAGCAACAGTTCCACCAGCGTGAAACCGCTCCGGCGATTTCCCTGTTCCTGCCCGTTCCGTTTCTCTTCTTTCATACCTTTCCTCCTTGAAACTGTATTAGGCTTTTAGCGGTTTAGGCTATTAGCCCGTTCTTCCGGTTTCTTGTTTCAGGTTTCCACCACCCAACAGTCTAATCGTCTAACAGCCTAAAAGCCTTTTCTCTCCGCCTCCGTCACGCCGGGCTCAAGGTCGACGTCACCTTGAACACCGCCATCAGAATGCTGACCGCCACAAAACCGACCACGCCGCCGATCGCCACAATCATGATCGGCTCCAGCGCGTTGGTGAAAATCTTGATGTTGCGGTCCATCTCGCTTTCGTAGCGGCGCCCGATATGCCCCAGCGAACTCGGCATGTCGCCCGACTGCTCACCCACCGCCAGCATGTCGGTCATCATCTTCGGGAACACGTTGCTTGTGGCGAGCGGCCCCGAAATCGTCGTGCCGTCCGTCACCCGCTGCCGCGCGTTACGCAGCGCATCCGCGATCAGCGCGTTGCCGCAGGTCTCCTCCGCGATCTTCAGCGCCTGCAAGACATTCACGCCGTTGGCCAGCAGCGTCTTCATGGTATACGCCAGGCTCGAGTACGCGCCGCAAGCGATAATGCCCTTGATCAGCGGCGCCTTGAGCTTCAGGCCGTCCCACCAGATACGTCCCGGACCGGCCTTGATGTGCCGCTTGAACATCACGAACGCCATCGCCAGCGCGATGGCCAGAAAAACCCCGTACTTGATCACGAAGTCGCTCATCCCCACAAGGATCAGTGTCGGCGTCGGCAACGACGTTCCCATGCCTTCGAAAATCTTGGCGAACTGCGGGATCACCTTGACCATCGCGAAAATAACGGTCAGCACGCCGAAAATCAGCACCACCACCGGATAGGTCAGCGCCGAGGTGATCTTGGAGCGCATGCTCTCGTTGCGCTCATAGTGCTCCACCAAACGGCGCAGCACCTCGATCATCGCGCCCGAGGCCTCGCCCGCCCGGATCATGTTGCCGTACAGCGGCGGGAAGGTGGCCGGGTGCGCGGTCACCGCGTCCGACAACTGCTCGCCGCGCATGATGCGGTCCCGCAGATCCGAGGCGATCCTGCTCTGGGCCGAGTCCTCTTCCCCCTGGTTCGCCAGACAGTTCAACGCCGCGCCCAGCGTCATGCCCGCCTCCAGCAGGTCGCTCAGCTCCGAAGTGAACAGCAGCACCTCCACCGGCTTCATGCGCTGCTTCCCGCTGCCGATCTTCAACTTCCAGATCGGAACACCCTTCTCTTTCTTCTTCGCCTTCGATTCCGTGACCGAGATGGGGACATAGCCGAGCTTCTCGACTGCGGACAGCGCCGCCCTGCGGTCCGCCGCCTCCACCGCCCCTTCCAGCTTCCGACCCTCTTTCGACAAGGCTTTGTAGTTGAATACGCCCATCTTAAATCCAGTTCATTCGTTCATTCGTGCGTGAGTTCATGAGTCTGGCCGTGTTCCATATCCGCCCTTTCGCAGTCGCGACTATAGAACTTCAGAACTCCCGCACTTTAGAACTTCTTCCGTGTTCCCTTGCTTCAGAACTCCCGCACTTCAGAACTCCCGCACTTTAGAACTTCTTCACGCATTCTCCTCTGTCACGCGCATCACCTCTTCCACCGAAGTCA
>JAQVSS010000224.1 GCA_028700415.1 Kiritimatiellia bacterium | reverse complement strand
GCGAGCTACACCGTGTGGAATGGGGTCGAATGGCAGGACGACCTGTTTTCGGTGCGCCTTGATCCCGGCCATACCCATGCAAAAAGCCGCTGGTTTGCGGTGAACGCGCTCGGCGCGAAGTCCGGTGGCGCGTCTGATGGGACAACGGAGATTCCCTGGCAGGCCGCCGCGACAAACGCGCCGGGCCGCTGGTGCGCGGAGCTGCTGATCCCGTGGGCGGCACTGGGCACGACGAAGCCCGCAACCGGAAGTCTCGCCGGTTTCAGCCTTGCGGTGCATGCCGGCTGGCTGGGGGGGATCCTGTCGTGGGCACCCTCGGTGCGCGGGGAAAAAACGGCTTCGCAGTATGCCCATCTGGCGTTCGGAAGCGGCGAGGCGGCGGTGAGCCTCTCCGGGTTGTCGGTGTCGCGTTCCGGCGACTGCCTGGCCAGCATGGAGGCTTCCGGAAAAGCGGAGGCGGTCTGGACTCTGGGCCGGGTGATCGCGGACGGGAAGACGGAGGAGTTGGAGCGCGCAACGCGGGTTTTGGAGCCGGGAAAGCCGGTGGCCGTGAACCTGTCGGTTCCCCGTGAACAGGGGTTTCCAAAAGCGGGCGATTACCTGTTGCGATGCGTTGCGCCGGGCCGCGGCGGCCCGTTGCTCTCGCAGGCGTGGAGCCTGCGTGTGGGGCCTCCGGTGGAGTTGGCGGTGCGGGCCTTCATCACACGTGATCTGCTGCGGGTGGAGGCTCGGCCTGATCCGACGCTCTTTCCGGCGGCTGAGACGGAAATAAAAATTTCGCTGGAGGGGCCGGCGGGACAGATTCTTGAGCAGGTGGCGGTCGTGGATCCGGAGAGCGGGGAGGCGCGGATCGAAATTCCGGGCGCGCGGATTCCAAAGGGGCGCCTCACGGTCCAGGCGCGGGCCGCGCGCTCCGGGGGCGGGTCGCTCTTTACGGCGGTGAAAACACTGGAGTCTCCGCTGTGCCCGCCTTGGCTGGGGACGTGGGAGGGGATCGCGCGGGAAGTCCCGGCGCCGTGGACGCCCGTCGAGACGGAAGGGGATACGGTGCGGTGTTGGGGGAGGAGCTATCGTTTCGGGGGGACGCTCCTGCCCGCCGCGGTCGAGACGCGCGGGGCGCACATCCTGGCCGGTCCGGTCACGCTGACCGGGCGGGTCTCGGGTGTGCCGCTGCAGTGGCGGGATGAGAAGGTCGCCGTCACCGGGCGCGGAGGGTTGCGGGCCGCGCTGGCGGGAGGCGCGCGCGCGGCCGGCGTGACGCTGAGCGGGAGCGCCGCAGTGGAATATGACGGGATGGTGCGGGTGGACTTGACGCTCACGCCGGACGCGGGCACGGCGCTTCTGGAAGATCTGACGCTGGAAATTCCCCTGAAGGCGGAGCACGCGCGCTACCTCTACCATTTTCCGGGGATGTGGGGAAGCATCGCGAACAGCGGTGCCCTGCCCGCAGAGGGGTGGACGCACGGGTTCAAGCCGTTCGTCTGGCTGGGGGACGAGGACCGCGGGTTCGCCTGGTTCTGCGAGTCGGACCGGAACTGGTTACCGCTGGGCAAGGAGTCGGTGGTCAAGGGCATGTTCGACCGATCGCTGGTCTCGACCAACCGGAACCGGGCGGTGAGCGGCCCGGATGCCGCGCTCACGGTCCGGCGGGAGGGTGGGGCGGTGGTGTTGCGCTGCCGCCTGATCCAGGGTGAACAGCGGATCACGGGCCCGCTGGAGTACACGTTCGGGTTTCACGCGACCCCGGTGAAGGCTCTGGAAAAGACGGTCTGGGATTACCGGATCACGCACCACGGGCGCTACGGGCTGGAAAGCGCGCCGACGGCGATCGGAGGCTGCGTGACCTATGCGGCGGCTGGCAGGATCAATCCGGAGCAGGGCACGGTCGAGTGCTGGTACCGTCCGGCCTTCGCGAACACCGAGCGCGGCCTGCCGCAGGCCGCGCGCAAAAACACCGCGAACCGCAGCATCTTCACGGTGAGATGGGACGAGGACATGAGTGGCGGTTCGAACTGCGGCTTCTATTGGAACCAGCGGGTGCAGGGGGTGGTCGCTTGGGCGCGGAAAGACGGCAAGGTCACGCTGAACCCTAATGCCCCTTTCGACTGGAAGGCAGGCCAATGGTATCACCTGGCGCTGACGTGGAGCGACCGGGTGCGGCTGTATGTGGACGGCAAGCTTCTCGCGGATTCCCCGAACACCGGTTTCATTCCGCTATCGCCAGAAAAAGCGGTCATTGAAATCGGCGGTGCCGACCCCATGGCCACCATTGACGAATTCCGTATTTTGCGGGTGGCGCGGGCGCCGGCCGTGGATCCGGGCGAGTACGCGCCCGACGCGGACACTCTGCTGCTCGATCACCTCGAAGATTACGGTAAACCCAATGCGAAGCCCTTGGGCAAGGCAGGGGTGAATGTGGTGTTTGCCCCCGCAAAATTCGGTGCCGGCGCGACTTGGGATCCGGCGTATTCCGCCACACAGCTCCAGCGCTTGGCTGGCCTCGGCGTGCGCACGGTCTGCTTCCACGAGCATTGGTCCCCATATCAGTCGTATCCATACGTGACCGATGAGAACCGGCCAAAGCTGCACAGTCTGGTCGAAGGCGCGCACCGTGCGGGCGTGAATCTTCTCTTATACATGTCACGGCAGTTTGCCGATAACGCCCCGGAGTGGGAACTGTACTCCGAGGATGTCCTGCCGATGCCGCGTGCCGGCGCCTACACGAGGCAACCGTCGCAGAAAGCCTACTGCGTCTGCTGGAACAGCCCATGGAAAGATTTCTGCCTCTACCACCTAGGCAAAATGATGGATGAGTTCGGCCACGACGGCTGGTACCTTGACGGCCCCGAGTGGCCCATGCCCTGCGGCAACCCGGGCCACGGGTGCGGCTACACCGCGCCGGACGGGACCGTGAGGATGTCCTACGACATTTTCGCCACCCGCGACTTCATGCGGCGGCTCTATGTCCTGACGCGTCAGCGCAAGCCCGAGGGGCAACTCAACATCCACAACTCGACCGTCATGGTCACGCCGACACTGGCGTGGGGCACCAGCACGTGGGGCGGCGAACAGCTCGATACGCATAAGGCCGGTGCTAAGACGCTCGACGTCCTGCCCATGGACGCATTCCGGACCGAACTCATGGGCCGTCAGTGGGGCATCCCATCCGAGTTTCTTGTCTACGAGGGCATGCCGTACTATAGCCGCGACCTGCTCGCGTACACCCTTCTCCATGGCGTGCTGATCCGTCCCTCCGAAAATCTCCTGCCCCTGGTTTCGGAGCTCTGGGGCCTTTACGACCGGTTCCCCTTCAAGGACGCCGAGATGTACCCGTACTGGAACAATGCGGACCGGATCACCTGTGCCCCTGCCGGTGTGTACGCCACCGCCTATGAGCGCAAAAATGAAGGTTTGCTTCTGTTCGTGAGCAATCTGGGCGAGGGCGACGTCGAGGCGACCGTGACGCTGAACCTTAAGCCGTTCGGCTGGAAGACGGTGACCGCCTGGGACGGGCTCACGGGGAAGCCGCTCGATGCGCCCAACGGTGTGCTGCGGTTGCCCTTGGCCAAGTGGCGTTTCGCCGCCGTGCGCGTCAAGCCGAAATGAGTGCAGGGCGGCGAGCGATGCCTGCCATCACTCGCAGACGAGGACGCGGGGCTTTGCGCCGCAGGCGGGCAGGGCGGCGGTCAGGGTCCCGGCCGAGGCGTCCCACACCGCGTTCGTGACCGGTGCGCCGTCGAGCGTGACGGCCTGCGGGCGGGCCGCGAGCCGGACCGTCGCCGTGAAGCCGCGTGCCGCGGGCATGCCGTCGTAGCGGCCTTCACCGATTCGCGTTAACCCATGTTGGGTTTGAGATTGACTCTTTTTATCTGCCCCTCATAATGGCGCTCTGGTGGGGATAAACGGAGAAACGGAATGAAGACGGCAAAAGTTTTAATCGGGACAGCGGCGGCATGCCTGACGATGGGGGCCTTTGCGGCGGAAAACGCCAACGTGACGGCCTCAGCGGGTGCGCGCGGTAACTCTGCTCAGGAATCAGGAATGAAAATTAAGATCTTTTGCGACATGGAGGGCATCAGCGGGATCCTAGCGAAGTCACAGGTCACGCACGACCATCCGCGTTATGCCGAGGGTCAGCGCTGCCTGATGGGGGATCTCAATGCGTGCATTCAGGGATGTTTCTCCGGGGGCGCGGCGAAGGTCACGGTGCAGGACATCCATTCAACGTGCCGCAACATCGTGTGGGATGAGCTGGACGGGCGTGCGGCGTGCATCGCCGGGCCCACGTCGCGCTTTCAAGGCATCGAAGAATTTGATGGCCTGATTCTGCTGGGATACCACGCCATGGCGGGAACCCCGAACGCCATCTTAGCGCACACAAGTTCGCACGCTTGGAAAAACTTTTGGATGAACGGGGAGAAAGCTGGCGAATTCGCCTTTGAGGCTGCCCGGGCGGGTGAGCACGGCGTGCCGGTCATCATGGCCAGCGGGGATGACAAATTCTGCCGGGAGGCAAAGGCGCTGATTAGCGAGGTCGTTGCCGTCGAAGTCAAGACGGGTGCCGCGTTTGAAGCCGGCACGTTGTTGCCGAAAACCGTTGCCCATCAGAAAATCCGGCAAGGCGCCGAAGAAGCCGTGCGGAAATTGCGGGTTTGCAAGCCGAAACCGTATGTCCTCAGCAGTCCGGTCACGGTCCGGCTCGAATGGGTTGAACGTCCGGCCCTACCGGGCAATCCCGCGGTCAAGATCATTGACGCGAGAACCTACGAGGTGACGGGGGAAAACGCGGAAAAGGCAATCAATATGCTTTTTTGAACGGGGCTGCCGATAAGGGTGTTGAGGCGGAGTGATCAGACGCCAGCAGCAGGGTTTTGAAATGGCTCGGGGTCATATGTTCCAAAGAGCTGAAGACCCTGATGAAATTGGCTTGGCTGTTGAAACCGCATGCGAAACAAATCTCGGAGGCCGATTTACCCGTGCGGCTCAGAAGCCGCTTCGCCGCTTCAATCCTGGCGCGTTGCACGTAGCGCGTGAACGGCATTCCGGTGTTCTGTTTGAACACATGGGAAAAATAGGCTGACGACAGCCCCGCGAAAGCCGCCGTTTCGGCAAGCCCGAGACCGGGGTCGGCGAAATGTTGGCCGACATAGTCCTTGGCTTTGCGGATTTCGGTGCGTTCAAGGCGCGACTCGAGTCCGCGGATGCGGCGGAGGCTTTCGCAAAGCTGGACGGCGAAGATCTCGAGAAGGCCCGTCATGTGTTTGACTTTTTCCTTCGGCATGTAGGGGGCGGAAAAATAGGCCTTGCGAAGGATGGTGTCGTCTGAACTCAGCCAAACCAGCCTTTTTTTCATCTTGGCGAAACCCTCCGGACTGGGAGGCTCCGCCAGAATCTGTCCGCTTGAGATGCTCGCCACATGGACACCCCGCACGAAGACGGGGATGACCATGTCGAAAAAACCCGCGTGACACTTGTAGAGCAGCGGCTTCCCCTGAACGCCGGCTTTTCTGCTGTGCCCCAGATCACAGACGTTACAGCGTGCAACCCCTTTTTCAGACGCGCGGATCAATCGGCACAACGGGTTTCTTATTTCGCTGCCATACGTGATGCGGATATCTCCGGAGGGCGAGTGAAGGCTCATGGCAACCCCCGTGAGTTTTGTCAGGATGGTGCTGAAGCGCGCGAATTCAGGTAGAGCCGCAAGGCTTTCAAAATCTGCGTTCGATGTGACCGTTTTCATGTCGGTGTTCCCCTTCCAAATACATGTTAGGCAAAAACCAAAAAAAAGTAAACATGCCGAAAAAATAGGGGGCGGAGATTATCCGGTTACGGTATAATAACGACATAAATCGTATCAGGGTTTTTTATTTTTTGGCATAGACTTTTAAAAGCCCCGGTGATGAGAACGCGGGAGTGTGCGATGAGGAAAAAAAGAAGCGGCGTGGTTGTGGCGGTGGTTCTGGCGTCCGCATTGACGGGTTTCCGCGCGGCAACGGCCGTCGTGCCCGCGGTGGAGCCGGCCGCTGCAGTCCTTCCCGTTCTCAAACAGGCACCGTTCGAGCGCCGCTTCGATTTCGAAGACGGCGCAGACCCGGTCGTCGCCTGGGCCAGCAATGCCAGCTATACGGTAAGTTTCAAAGGGATCACGGAAGAGCAGGCCTTTTCCGGCAAGCGTGCCTTCAAGCTCGACATGACCTTTCGGTCAGGCTCCTATGTGTACTGGAGCATCCCTGTCCGCGCCGTTGCGGAAGGCTCGTTGCGCGTCTCCGCCAGCATGAGAATCGGGGAAGGCTCCACCGGCCGTGCCGGGGTCGGGGCCAACGTCCTGTGTATGCCCACCGGACATTCCGGCTGTGGATCCTATTTGATTGAGAGCATGGGGACGACGCGGGGGGAATGGGTCCGGCGCGAGACAGACCTGGTCGCGCAGGCCAAGGACGTGGCCGCAAGTATTGCGCGAAAATATGTGGCGTTGGCGGACGGCAGCAATGTCGGGGCGGTGTTGGACCGCATTGGACTGTTCATTGGCGGCAAGGCCGGCGACAGGGTTGTGGTCTACCTCGACGATATCCGGATGGAGGGATCAGTCCCTTCCGAGGCGGATTACGCGGAGCAGGTCGCTGTCCGGTGGGCGCCTGTCGCGGTGCGGCGTCAGGAGGCTTTCGCGAAACTGCGCGCCGGCCTCATCCAAGTCCGGGATGAAGTCGGTAAGGCCGATTTCCGCTCTGCTGGCGCCCGGTTTCTGAGCCGGCGCGTTTTATCGCGTATCCCGCAGTGGCAAGCCCAATTGGATGCGGCGGAGGCGGAACGCGGTTTGCGGCCTGACACTTATCAGACGCTGCGCGACGCGCTTGACTCATTGAAACGGATGCGCGATGCGCTTCGGGAAGTCGATTCGCGCAACCTCGTCTTTCAGGGGGGGATTCTCTATGCGCTGGACAACCCGATCGTCAATTTCCAAATTCTCCCACACGATCTGATTCCTCCCGCGAGGGTGGCGACCGATTTGCGGGTGACGGCGGCCCAAGGGGAAATCCGTGCCGCCAGTTTGATTCTCCAAGCCTTGCGGGATCTCAAAGAGGTCACGGTGAGCGTCAGCGGCCTGACGCATGAACAGGGCGGCGGCATCGTGCTGCCGTCGTCCGTTG
>JAQVSS010000223.1 GCA_028700415.1 Kiritimatiellia bacterium | reverse complement strand
CATGGAACCTTTTCTCTCGAATCTTTTAACCAACGGCGGCAAAGGCGAAATGTGGAAAAAGGGGAAGACCGCACCATGAAGTCAACGACCTTTATTTTGATCCTGTTTGCGGTTTTCTGTTTGTTTCCTGCCGGGACCGGCCATGCGGCCCAGGTGTTCGCGGGAGTCGCCAAAGCCGACATCACGGATTATGCGGCGGGCCCCGTCAACGATCCTCTGTACGTCAAAGCGCTGGTGCTGAAGGAAGACACCGCGACGGTCGCGCTGATCACGGTGGACGCGGTCGCGATCGGGGAACTCGGCAGGATCGGGAACAGTTTTCTCGCCAACGTGCGCGCCCAGCTTCAGAGGGATCTGGCGATTCCCGCTTCGAACGTCCTGATCAACGCCAGCCATTGCCATGGCGTGATCCGCACCGACACCGCCACGCTCGCGGCGCAGACGGTTGCGGAAGCCTGCCGGAATTTGGTGCCCGTGAGTATCGGCGCCGGTGTCGGCCGCGAGAGCAGGATCATGGAGAACCGCCGCCTGAAGCTGAGGAACGGGGCGGAAGCGGACGTCCGCCGCGCTTACGCGCTGCCACCGGATGAGGACGTCGTTGCCAGCGGGCCGGTTGACCCGGACATCGGACTGCTGCGGATCGACAGGAAAAACGGCGGCACGCTGGCGGTGGTCTACACTTTTGCGTGCCACCCCATCATGGGGGTCCCCGGTGGCGGAAACACCGCGGACTTCCCGGGTTTCGCTTCCAAAGTGATCGAGGAGAATTTTGGGGACGGCGCGATCGCACTGTTTTTGCAGGGATGCGCGGGAGACGTCAATCCGGCATCGTACAAGGCGGTCTATAGTCCCCGTAACGCCGAAACGTTGGGGAACCTGCTGGGGCTCAGCGCCATGCGGGCGCTGAAGAAAATAGAGCCACGGGAAAAAGGCGGTTTGAAACTCGTAACCGGCGTTGTCGCGCTGCCGAGGGGCACGGATCTGAAGCAGCGGATCTCGCGGCTGGAGGCCGAGCAGACCCGGCTGGTTCAATCCCTGAACGGAACCAGCCTTAACCTCAAGGCTTTCATCCCGCTGTACGTGCAGTACGCCCTGTCCAGCAATTACCCCGCTTACTACTCGTACCGGTATCTGCAAGACGAGCCGCAGGGCAGGGAGGAACTGAAGAAACTCGACGCCGGAAACCGGGCGGACATTGAACGCTACATTCAGAACGTGCATGTCATGGAGCAGCTGACGCGACTCCAGGAAAACCTCCGTTTGCTGAAGATGCACCACGCGCAAAACGAGGCTTCCGGAGAGAAAACCGTCGCCGCCGAGATCGCCGTCCTGAAAATCGGGGACTTCGTGTTGACCACGTTCCCGGGCGAGCCCTCCGTCGAGGTCGGCCTGAACATCAAGCGCAGATCCCCCCATCCGCTCACCTTCACGGCCGGTTACTGCAACGGCTACCTCTACTACGCCCCTACCGCCAAGCAGCGCAACAACACGGGGTTTGCCCAAGAGGACTGCGACTGCATTCTGGCCCCCGAATGGCAGAAGGCGTACGAAGAAAAGGCCGCCGCCATTTTGAAGAAGTTATAGAGCGTCCAAATGTGCGCCCCAACTGCTTTTTAGGCGTTAAGCGTTACTGACTCACGCATTCCGATGCGCGGCAACAAACAGATCGGGGACAACTCCCGCTTGCCGCAATGCCCCACGCAGCGTACCGATGGCGAGTGAGTTGTGCATGGGAATCGTGCAACCTTTATCCCCTCGCCGCAAAACAACATGGCTCCCTCGCTGCCGTACAGGATGGAAGCCGAGTCGTTCAAATACGCGAATCGCCTCCTTGCCAGACAGTCTGGGTAACTCAGGCATAGGCAGGAACCTCAAAGGTCGTCAGGAAAGGCGCATTTTTTGCCGGGCGGGGAAACTCTTCGAGATACAATGCCGTGGCCTCGCGCAGGTTGGCGATGGCATCCTCGATGGTATGTCCTTGGCTGACCGTGCCCGTCTCCGGGCATTCAGCGACATACCAATCATTTTCTTTACAAATAACAGCTGTATACGTCATGGCACTATCTCCTCCCTTGCTTAATCTTATTATGCCAATATGTGCCCTCGGCTTCAAGACCGGGCTGTCTTGGAGAAGCACGAGTCAACTACTCTTTATGGGCATCCGAATTGTCCAACTTCACGTTGTCGATGTAGTACACGCCCTTGCGGTCCGCGCTGCTGATGAATCCGATCCACGTGACGCCGCGCGTTTCGGGGCTGCCGAACGGCAAGCCTGAAAAGCGTTTCGGCTCCATGCCCGTGGTCGTGACCGCGAGTTGCCAGGTGCCGTCGGCCTTGGCGCCGAAGCCCGCCTTGATTTCAATATGTGTCCAGACGCCGGACGGCAGGGCCAGAGGCGGCTGGCCGGCGACGGTCAATTTCCCGTCGCGGAACAGCAGCCTCGGCCCAACGCTGTAGTGAGGCTTGCCCGGATACCGGCGCCATTCGAGATTCAACTCCGCACCTTCGTCCAAGCGGATGTCGAACGAGAACGTCGAGATGCCCGCATGATGTTCCGGGGTGTACCAGAAATGCGGGTTGAAACTATACTTAAGTCCGGGCGCATCGGTGATTTTCAGGCAGCGCTTTCCGGCTGCGGCAGTCTCTTCGGTCACCTCAATCCCATCGCCCTTCTTCTCAACCAGGGAATGTGTACGGCTGGGCAGGTTACCCACAGCTGTGTTTTCAAAGCCGTCGGAGAAAACCGTCGGCGGCGGAGGCGGCAACCCGCGCCACGGAGGCGGCGCGGCGAACGCGCGGGCCTTGGCGACCCAGGCGGGATCGCCGTAGACACCGGCCTGCGAGTAGTCGAACGGCACGAACCCGACGGCAAGGGCGGGAGAGTCCGGTTTCAGGCGAAAATCGTTTTTGGCGGCATCAACGAACTTCGGGTCGGCGATGACCGAGCCGACGTCGCGGCCAAGCTGTTTCCATTTTTCAAACGGGCGCCCGACAAAGTTGATGGGCGTGCCCGACGGGTCCCAGTAGAGGTTGTTCCTGAGTTCGAGCCGGTTGCCGAACTCGGGGAAGGCGAAGACCTGACCGCCGCACCCGCAGATGATGTTCCTCTCAAGGGTGGCTGCGACGTGCGTCTCTTCCTTGTAGTACTGACAGAACATCACCGGACCGCTATACCGCGCCTTGTCGCCAGGCCTGGAGACGAACACGTTGTTGCGGACGATGTTGCCCTTGCCGCTTCCGAGCTTATATCCCCCGTCGCGCACGTTGTAGACCAGATTGTTCTCCATGAGCATGAACGAAGTGCTGTTGTCGTTGTAGAGGCCGTGCATGCTGGAGTCGCCGTCGCCATCGAAGTCATGCATGACGTTGCCGCTCATCACCGTTCCGGGCGCTTCCCCGAGCGTGTAGATGCCGCCCATGTCCGCCAGCACGTCCCAGCCGAGGTGGTGAATCCGGTTATAGGAAATGGTGTTGCGTTTGGACGGGACATCGCCGTAGCCCCAGCGCCAGCCTACGGAAATGCCGGAGTAAGGCATTCCCGCGATATCGTTGTGCGTGACCTGATTGTCGCCGCTGTGCCCGACAAAGATGCCGATGGCATCCGGCCACACGTGGCCGGCGTTGCGGATGATGCAGTTGTCCACCCGGCAGTGGCTGGTGAGTTCCGCGGGGGAGAGCGGCGTGTGGACGGTCTGCCCGACACGCACGCCGCCCGCGCCGAGATCCTCCAGCAGGCAGCGGTCCACGGCACAGGCACGGCACCCCTCCCGGAACCAGATCCCGTAGGCGCCGGTTCTCCGGATCGAGCAGTCGGCGAAAACCACATCGCGCGCGTAGTCCGCCATCACGACGGCACCGACCTTACAGGCGGCCTGGGGTGACCACTCGCCTTCGGGCGGCATGAGATAAGCCGCGTACTCGAAGGCCAGCCCGCGAAACACAAGGTTTTCAACCTGCGCGCCCCCCGCCTTCCCGGAAAAACGGAGAAAGGTTTCCGTCACCGGCGCCACGACGTCCGCTTTAGCCATGTCCTCGCCGGGGCGAGGTTTGTAGGACAGCGTGCCGTCGCGGTCGAGGAACCACTCGCCGGGCGCATCCAGCGCCTCGAGAAAGTTGTCCAGATAATAACGCTCCTTCGACGAGTAGTGACCGAACTTCGGCGGATACTGCCCGCTCAGGTACACCAGATTGCGCTCCGGTTCAATGCTGGCGACACGGTGCCGCGAAATCTCCCAGGAATGGTAGGCCGTGACCACGACGTCGCGCAGCCGTTCCGGCGGCAGCCGCAGCAGCGGCGTGAGGTCCTTGGGCCGCGCCAGAAACGCACGGTCGTTCAGGGGCGCGGATTTCCCTGTCGCGGGGTCTATGCCGGTTTCCACGGTGCCGTCCATGTAGGCGTAGTATCCGTTCGGCGTGCGGGCCCGCACGGCGCGGCGGCCGTTGACGTAGAGCTGCTCGATGCGGAACTTGCCGTCGCGGGCCTCCGGGACCGCCGCCTTCCAAATGCCGTTCCCGCAGGGCTGAAACCCGGTGATGCGCCGCCCGCCGCTGATCACCGGCTTCGAGCCGGGCGCGGCCGCGTAAGTGACGCGGCCGCCGGCGCGACCCGAATCCTCCGGAGAAAAATCCACGGGGCACTCAATGCGGTAGGTGCCGCCCCGGAAAAGGACGAGGACATCGCTCTCCGGCTTCGCCTGGCGCAGCGCGCGCGCAGCGTCGCGTGCCCGCGCGAACGTCGCAAACGGCCGCACCTTCGTCCCGGGACCGGTGTCGTCCCCGTCCGGCGCAACCCAGAAATCGGCTTGCCCGCCAATGGACGCCCCGTCATGGGAGCGGCACCCGCAGGCCACGACTCCCAACAGCATGATTCCGCTCAACACGATCTGATGTAACCGCATGTCTTTTCTCCTCCCCGACTTTTTTAACACGACATTAGCGCCTCAACGGCGTCTCCCCTTGAGTGATAACCGTCACATTTGCCCGCGGACGCGTGAAGGATGCGTCGCATCCGAATGTCATGGCGTTGTCGCCTGCCGCGAGCACCGGGAGTTCGCCTTCCGGCTTCACGTGCCGGATCAACTCGCGCTTGGGGCCATACAGCCGGCAGTCGTCCCGCCCGTAGAACTCCAGGTAACACCCGCTCTCGATCTCAACCGGGAACATGACCGTCTGCCCCCCGACCGTAACCGTCGGCTTCCGGATCGTGTTTTTGATTAGGGGCAGCGCCTTGACAGGGCTTAAGTAACAGGTGACCTTCTGGCGGACGGGAACATGGTTATACCAGAGATGCAACCACTCCACATTCTTGAACCCCAGCGTTTCACGGTACTGCGAATAAACGCAGCGGCCGTACGGCCATGAGAAGTCTTCGAACCTTTCGGATTCCGGCTCGACGAATTCGAAGTAGCGCCACCCCGTGAAGTCTACGGTCACGTAATGGTCGGCATGGGCTTCGAAAGGTTTCTGGGCGCCGAGCTGAAAATTCATGACCTCGCCCTTGCCGTCCCCGTAAATCCAGACCCCCATTCCCTGATGTTTGCCGAGGTCCAGGGGGGCGGCAAAGGTTTTCCCGATCCGGAGCCAAGAGCCCTGCTGCGGCCGATAGATCCTTTCGGCATGGTCGAACAAGGAGTACCGGTCCCCGGGGGCAGACGCGCGCACGCGTTTTGATGAACCGGAATTCTTCGCGGTCCAGCAGCCGCTGACCGGGCCTGCCTTGACCGGGGCTAACGACGGTCTGATGTCCCCGGTCAAACCGGGAGCCGCGGCCTCATAGGAGTAAGTCTTGCCGCTGTTCAGAATGATCTCGGTGGGGCCACGCTCATTAAACTCGTCCGGCTTCTGAAAATCGGCGAGGACCATGTTGTCCGCGGCATCGTACGGGCCCGCGGCCATCAACGCCTGGATGCGGAGCTTGGCGGGCTGAGGCCCGAACCTGTTCTCGAAACGCCAGACATTGGTCACGCCGTCAACGGCCTCTACCTTATGCCGGGCATACTGCCTCGGCAGGAACTCCCACTCGCCATCCGAAGCCTGCCTCAGCGTGAATTCAGCACCGGGCTCGCGGAGCTTCGCCTTGACCGCTTCCGGAAAATATTTCTGCTGGCGCAGGGTCTCGTACCTCTTGATGAGCGGCGCCACCTGGTGCAGCCACGGCTCTTTCGCGTACATGTCGGGCGTGACGATTTGCAGCGAATAGCTGGAGTCCGTGCCGAGCCCTTTGCACCACATGTATTCGACATCGTCGTCGAACGTGACGTCATGCGTCGAGTCGACCCATGCCAGCACCCGGGACCAGCCAAGGTGGCGCGGCATGAAAATGCGCCGGCACCCCTCGTTTGAATCGCAGTGGATATCAATAAACTTTTTGTGCGCGCGGACCGCATGATCCCACGCCTGCAAACGCGACCGCACGAACCACAGGTGGTGATGGAATGTGGCCATTTCCATCATGGTCGGACGGGTGAAGCGCTTATAGACTTCAAAGGCAAACTTGGTGCCGTAGTGCCACCGGTTCTCTTCGCCGCCGATGACGTGCGCGCCATCGAGCCCGTCGAGGTAGGTGAAATCGAAACCGCATTCGTTGATGACCGTTGATATCCGGTTGGCCACCTCGCCGAACAGCGTCGAGTCGCCGTCGGGCAGGAAACACCCCCAGCACTCTTTGAGATGGTGAACCTTCGCGCCTTTGGCGTGGGGCGCGGGGCGGGTTCCGCAGGCGCCGCGCCTGCATTTTCCCACGCCGTAAGGGCGGGTATCGTTGACGACGCCGTATTCGATCAATTCATCGTCGATCTGCACCGTCATGCTGCGGCGGATAAAATACGTGATGTACTTCGGCAACCCGGTGGTCGGCTCGTCCACGTGCAGGTCAACGTCCCCCGCGCCGATGTCGTTTGCAAGCGTGTAACTGCGCTCCTTGGCCAGCCGCGGGTCAGGCACCGGCTTAACCCAGGCACAGCGCTTGTCGACCGAGAACGACAAGGTGTGCAGTCCGGCGAGAATGCCGGCGGCGTGGAGTTTATCGGTCACGGCCTTCACGCTGCGGCGGCCGTTCGGATACAGCGCCGGAAAAGGCTCATAGTCGCCGTAGTTCAGGGATCCGCAGAAATCGATCTGTGTGAACCCCAAAGCGCGGCAGAGTTCGATCTATGA
>JAQVSS010000222.1:5763-7229 GCA_028700415.1 Kiritimatiellia bacterium | reverse complement strand
TACCGATCTGAAGCCGGGCGAGAACCTGGTGGGGTTGGCGGCAGCCTTCGACGACGCCTTCGCGCAGAGCGAAGAGTGGCATCCTGGCGCCGAGTAAGCGAAAACGGGCGCCTGGCGACAGGCGCCCGTTCGTTTTTGACAGAGAAACGTTCAACGCCCAACGCTCAACTCTCAGCGCAGAAGGCGGGGCCACTTGAACGTTGAGCGTTGAACGTTGAGAGTTCTTCCTGTACGACAGTCCAAATGAATATCCTCGACACCTTTAAAGCCCGATTCCTTTTCGAGGACATGACCAGCCCGGAGCTGGTCAAGGCGCTCGATAAACCGCTGACCGTCTATGCGGGCTTCGACCCCACGAACGACAGCCTTCAGGCCGGCAACTTTGTGACCATCATGGCTCTGGCGCACCTGCAGCGCGCGGGCCACACCGTCATCGCGTTGGTCGGAGGCGCGACGGGACTTATCGGCGACCCCTCCGGCAAGTCGAAGGAGCGCAACCTCCTGAGCGCGGAGCAGGTGGAGCGCAATCTCGTCGGCATCAAAGAGAACCTCTCCCGCTTCATCGATTTCGACCCGGCCTCCGCCAATCCGGCGATCCTGGTGAACAACTACGACTGGTTCAAGGAGTTCACCTTCATCGACCTGTTGCGCGATGTGGGCCGCTATTTCCGCATGGGCGTGATGCTCAGCAAAGACAGCGTCAAGAAGCGCATGGAGTCCGAAGACGGGATGAGCTTCACGGAGTTCTGCTATCAGATCCTGCAGGGCTACGACTTCCTGCATCTCTACAAGACCTACGGCTGCACGCTGCAGCTCGGCGGCTCGGACCAGTGGGGGAACATCACGGCCGGCACCGAGCTGGTGCGCCGCATGTGCGGCGAAGAGGTTTTCGGCATGACCTTCCCGCTGGTGTGCGACAGCACGGGCAAGAAGTTCGGGAAGAGCGAGGGCAACGCGGTCTTCCTCGACGCGCGCAAAACCTCGTACTACGACTTTTACCAGTTTTTCCTGCGCACGCTGGACGCGGACGTCATCCGTTACCTGAAGATCTTCACCTTTTTGCCGTTCGAACGCATCGCGGAACTGGAACAGGCGGTTGCGGCCGCGCCGGAAAAACGCGAAGCGCAGCAGGTGCTGGCCAAAGAGCTGACCCGCACCGTTCACGGCGAGCAGGGCTTGGCCATCGCGGAGAAAGCGACCGACGTGCTGTTCGGCGGTTCGCTCGACGGGCTCGCCGCGGCGGATCTCGAGAAGATATTCGCCAATGTGGCTTCGGCCACGCTGTCCGCTGATCAGGTGCTTGGCAAACCCGCGTTCGAAGTGATCGCCGCCGCCGGTATGGTGGCGAGCAAGGGCGAGGCGCGCCGCCTCGTGCAGCAGGGCGGGCTCAACATCAACAACGTCCGCGTCACGGATCTTGCGCGCGTGTTCGGTGCGAACGACCTGATCGAAGGCCGACTCGCGGT
>JAQVSS010000222.1:0-5663 GCA_028700415.1 Kiritimatiellia bacterium | reverse complement strand
TTCAGCGCCGCGCAGTCGCGCTCCAACGGTTTCGTGCGCCAAAGGAAGGGGAAGCCTTTGCACTGCGCCGGCTTGACCGGCTGGATGCGGCAGGTGTTGTCGTCCTGAAGGAAAACGCACCGCCCATCCTCGTGCTCGGTCAGCGAAAGCACGCTCCGGTTAAAGGTCAGCGTGGTATAGGTGCCGGTGAAGGCATAGACGTCGATGCCGAGAAAAGCGGCGATGGCTTCCGGCTCGCCGGCTTCGAGCGCCACGTAACCCGGCACGCGGCAGCAGGCGCCGCACCGCACGCACCGGAACGTTGCCGGATCAAGCATTTTTTCCCCCGATGGTTGCCTTGACAATACCGGCAACCGTCGCGGTATCGGCGGGTACAATCCGCATCCGGGTCGGGAGCGCCGCGAGCGCATCAAGGATCGGATGGCGCGCGAGGTCGAGGCCGGTCGCCCGCACGATGGCGTCGCCGAATTTGGCGGGATGCGCGGTGGCGAGGCAGATCATCGGGATCGACGGATCGAGAAATTGCGAACCCACCGTCACGCCCACGGCCGTGTGCGGGTCGAGCAGATACGCATGCCGGGTCCAGTATTCGCGGATGGTGGCCAGCGTTCCTGCCGTGTCGCCGCGGCCTGCCGCGAAACAGACGTGCGGGGAGACGCCCGGCGTGAGCGAGCCGGCGGCTTTGAATTCGGCCATCCACTGCTGGAGCGTGGCCGCGTTTTCACCCGCAAGATAGTAAAGATACCGCTCGAAATTGCTCGCCACCTGGATATCCATCGACGGGCTGAGGGTCGGCGCGACAGGACCCAGGCTGTAGACGCCGGTGGTGAAGTAACGCGCCAGGATGTCGTTCTCATTGGTCGCCAACACCAGCTTGTCGATCGGGAGACCCATTTTCCAAGCCATGTACCCCGCAAAGATATCCCCGAAATTTCCGGTCGGCACCGTGAAACGCACGTTGGCCGCGCCAGTGGCGGCTTGTACGCGGAAGGCGGCGTAGAAGTAATACACGATCTGGGCCAACACGCGTGCCCAGTTGATCGAGTTCACGGCGCCGAGATGGCAGGCGTCGCGGAAGGGGAGGTCGTTGAAGAGGTTCTTGACGATGTTCTGGCAGTCGTCGAACGTCCCGTCCACCGCGAGATTGTGCACGTTCGCGTCCGTCACGGTGGTCATCTGCCGTTCTTGCACGGGGCTCACGCGCCCGTGCGGGTGCATGACGAAGATGCGGATGCGCGCGCGGCCGCGCACACCGTGGATGGCCGCGCTCCCGGTGTCGCCGCTGGTGGCCGCAACGATGTTCATTTCGCCGCCGGTCTCGCCCAGCACATACTCGAAGAGGTTGCCCAGAAACTGCAGGGCCACGTCTTTGAACGCCAGCGTCGGCCCGTGGAAGAGTTCAAGCAGGTGAACCGGGCCGACCGGGACGACGGGCGTCACGTCCGGGTGCCGGAAAGAGGCGTAACTTTTCTCCACGAGGCGCCGCAGCGCGTGGTCGGGCAGGTCGTCGGCGAAAAGCCGCATGATTTCAAGGGCGAGCTCCGGGTAGGGGAGCGGGCGCCAAGCGTCCAAGCTGTCCCGGAGATCCGGAACCGTCTCGGGCAGGAAGAGCCCGCCGTCGCGCGCCAAACCAGCCAGGATCGTGTCTTTGAACTTCAGCGGTTCGCCGCCGCCCCGGGTGCTGATGTAACGCATGGCTATTCCGTGAAGAAATGCGGGAGGAGTTGTTTGATGGTGTCCGCTTCGACGTCGAACTGTTGGGCTGCCGAGAGCGCGAGCTGTTTTGCGAGCTCCTGCGCCGAAGGCACGTCTTTATAGAACAGGTTCAGGCAGAGCGCCGCATGGGTCATCACTTTTGTTTTTTCGCTCAACTTCATGCTTTGGGTGGCCTTGTCGCTGCGGACCAGTTCGTTAATGAATTCGCCGATGATCTCCGGCCGTTTCGTGTAGACATCGACCCACGGGATTTTGATGCCGCCCACGGAAAGGGTTTTCAGATCCGCACCGTCGACCGACCAGCCGCGCGCGGACTTAAACCCTTTCACTTTTTCAACCAGAAAAGCGTGAAACTCTTTGAGCCGGTTGACGCGGTCGAGCGCAACCGCGAGGGTGAGTTTAGCCTCGTCCGTCGTCAACTCCTCTTTGAGCACCTTCAGCACGCCGATGGCCTCACGGAACTGTAGCTTTTTGAGCGCGTCCACGTTTTCGAGTTCGGCGGCGGCCACCTTTTCCTGTTCCGCGAGCACCTTTTGCTGGTACGCCTCCTTTTCCAAACGCTTCTTCTCCGCGGCCTCGTCGGCCTTGCGCTTCTTCTCCTGTTCCGCCGCCTCCAGTTTCTTCATCTCGGCCAGCGAGGCGGCATCGGTCTTGACGCTTTCCAGGGTCTTCTTGAGTTGCGACACCTTGCGGGGCACATCGCTGAGCTCCTTGACGTACGAAAGCCCATTGACCTTCTCGACCATCGCGTTGGCGAGCTTCACAAGGTCGTTCACTTTCTCCGGGCTGGTCAACGCCTCGGCGGATTTGGCCTGCGCTTCCAGTTCCGCCAGCAGGGCATCCGCCAGCAGGGCGCCGGCCTTGACGGCATAGGCGTCTGCGAACATGCCGCGCACGATGGCGACCACCGGATGCGCGTCACCCTCTTTCGGTGCCGTCTCATCCGCCGCAGCAGGGGGTTGTTCAGTCTTGGGGGCTTCAACCGTTTTGGGGACCGCGTTCGAAGGGGCGGCGGCTGTGACGGTTTTAGGAACCGCATTGGTGGTGGCTGCGACCGTGTTGGTCGTCGTCACCGCCTGTTTGGCCGCGGAGACCGCGTTAGTGGCTGTGGCGACCGTGTTGGTGGCCGCGGCGACCGCATTGGTGGAACCCGCCTTCGCCTGGCTGGCTACGGCGTTGGTTGTGGCGTCCGGAACTGGGGCCTGTTGCGGCAGCGCGTATTCGGGCTCGGGCGGCACCATGCTTGAGCGGACGCCCTCTCCCAACACCGCCGCCACAGCGTCGGCGCCGGCTTTCGCATAGGCCAGCGCTTCCGGCACAACCGCGCGGATGCGTTCGACGACGGTTTTCGCCTTGCTGACCGAATTGGCGATCGACGCGCGCGCTTTCGCTTGCGCCGTTTCGACGAGCGCTTTTTCGGTCTTCTCTTTTTTGACTTTGGAGTAGTGCATCCCGCCGAAAATCCCGCCGGCCAACAGCAGCACCAGCACTCCGATGCCGCCCAAGATCAAGGCGCCCATCTTGCACCCGCGTTTGCCGGCCGCCTCTTCGCTCTCCGGTTTCCCTTCGACCTGATCCACGGGCACCATGCCGGGCGGCAATTCGCCGAGATCGCCGGTCGTGGAAGCCACGCCGGTCGTGTTCTTCTGGTGTTTCCCCTTGATCATGATTTTCTTTGACGAGACCGCAAGGTTGACCGGCCCCGCCTTGGAGAGATACCGCCGCATGTCGCCCAACAGCGACCCGTACGTGGGGTAACGGGTCTGGGGCTCTACCTGCAACATGCGCATGATGAGCGCATCGACCTCCTCCGGGACATTCCCGCGGACCTCGCTCATCTTTTTGGGTGGCCCGTCGAAACGCGCCTTGACCACCGCCGTGGCGTCTTCGCCGTCGAACGGCGGCACACCGGCGATCGCGTGGTAGAGGGTTGCGCCGAGACTGTAGATGTCCGAACGGAAATCGCTCTTCTGCCGGCGGACTTTCTCGGGCGCGATGTAGTACGGCGTTCCCCACACATCGTTGCCGGGTCCGCTGTTCATCGCGGCCAGGCCGAAATCCACCAGCTTCGCGTTCTTGTCGTTGTCGAAGAGGATATTCTCGGGCTTGACGTCGCCATGCACGAGTCCCGCATCGGCGGCCTCCCGCAGGCCTTCGGCGATTTGCTCGCCGATGTGGATGGCCGCCGCGGGATCCATCGGCCCCTGAGCGGACATCATCTTGTCGAGGCTGCCGCCCGAAACCAGCTCCATCGCGATGTAGGGTTGACCCTTTTCCTGCCCGAACGCGTAGATCTGGGCGATGTGGGGGTGGTTCAGCTTGGCTGCGGCCTGCGCCTCGCGCTGGAAAGTCGCCACGAATTGCGGGTCGTCGCCCAGGCTTTTCAGCATCACTTTGATGGCCACTTCGCGGTTCAGCCCCTCGTCCCGGGCGCGGTACACGCCTCCCATGCCGCCAGCCCCCAACAGCTGCAAAAGAACGAAGGTGCCGAAACGGGCAGGCGCCTGAAACTCGAACTCGCAGGACGGGCACTGTACCGCCGTGAATGCGGGAAGACCTTCAATATCTAACAGTGCCCCACACTTCGGGCATGCGGCTGAACTGATCGGATCCGTCAGAATGTGAGCCTCGTTGACTCCTTCCATAACACTTCTCTCCAAATGGCCTGCCTTCTACAGCATGTTTTTCCACATATAAAAAATATTATAATGCCGAAAAAACGGGGCTTTGTCGATTCCCAAAACTGAGGAGTTGGCTCTTGACTTGCCCCCCATGGCTGTCCGACAATGCCGGTATTCTACGTGTAAATGTTTTTTTTCGAAAGGTCTCTGGATATGTATAAAGCAGGCGCGTTGGTTTTGGCAGTGGCGATGGCGGTGATGGCTTCCGGTTGCGCGATGATCGGACGGCACACGGGTCCCGTGGAGAACGGTAAGAAAACGACGGTCGGCCTGTTGTCGTTCGATGGCGTTGGGGACGGGTATCCGATGATCCCCTTCTACAGCAAGTTCGAGCACAAATAACAGGGGCCCCGTTTCCCCTGAATGGCGGGGGTCTCCGCAACACGGCGCGCCGTTTTTCTCCTTTATCCACGCCGCGCTTGACGGTACAGGTGTTGCGCTGCGGGGCGCGTACGCCTACTCTGAAACCCCGAGCCAGACCGGGAAGGAGCGCTTGAGCCTGTAGGATTTCAAAGCGGGGTCGTTGTCCGGCGCGAGGCAGTAGCCCATGCCTGTGGGCAGGTCGCCGAACGCCCCGTCCCGCACCGGCGTGAGGATGCCGGCGTAGGACACGCTTACGGTCTTGTGCTGCAATCTGCCGTTCAGGTCGTAATCGTAATACAGGCTGAACTTGCCCTTGAAGATTCCGGTTCTCAACGTGAACGACAGCGTGGCGGACGTGGGGTTACCGCCCCCGTACGCATATTGCGTCACACCGTTTTCAGTCACTTTCACGGGCTTCGTGCCCTTGGCGATGGTCATGCGCGTGCCGGCCACGGCCACCGGCACGTTCTGGGGAAAGGCCATCCAGTCCGCGGCGCCGCCCGTATAATAGTAGGGCACATCCCCCACGTCCGCGCCGAACAGGTAGGCGGCGGCCAGCTGCGTGCCTGTGCCGTAAAAGCCGCCGCACGCATCCAGCAGCACGCTGAAGCCGTCCGGTCCCTTGCCCGGCTTTTCCCAGCGGATGAGCCAGCCGATGTCGCGGTCGGTCACGAGCGTGCGCGTCTCCGGGTCGAGCCACAGCAGTCCGCCGACCCACCCCTTCTTCACATAGAGCGGCGCGAAGAGCGGCACGCAGGCCTCGGGGCCGCAGCCGTCGAAGAGGATCAGGCGGCTGGAATGCGACACTTTGGTGCCGTCCGCCAAAATCCCCGCCACCTTGGCCGCACCCCTGTTCCCGACTGTGACCGTCAGATAACCCGCGCCCTGCGGCGCGCCGCCCAC
>JAQVSS010000221.1 GCA_028700415.1 Kiritimatiellia bacterium | reverse complement strand
CACGCACAACGAATCGTCATCGAAATCGGTCACTTCAGTCTGTGCTCTAACAGGCATAACACACCTCCCCTTTGAATGGGTTTCATATTACCAGAATGCGATTGAAGAAAGAAGGCAATTTGTGAGTGACCCACGCGACGCGCAGCCGCGCGGCCGGCTCTCAAATAACAGGACTTGTTTTTGCCGCAAAGAACGCAAGGAAGGCAGAGAGGACAGGAATCAAAAATAGAACGATTCTTGCTTTTTCCTTGTGTTCTCTGCGTTCTTTGCGGCTAATCAAATTACGGTTCTTCGTTAATACCCACTGAATAAGGGTGTTTTTATGAAACCCTACAATAGCGCGTCCAGAGGCCGCGCTTGCGCCCGCTACCTGTACGTCAATTTCTCCATGATCTCGGCCGTCTCGTCGAGCGCGGCGACCAGGCGGGCGTAGTGCGCGATGTCGGCGTACGTCAGCGTGCGCCCCACACGGTCCTTGAGCCATTTGCCCGCGGGCTGGTAGCCGCCCACGATGAAGCCCCACGCGCGTTCGGAGACGTTGCCGAAATACTGGGTCTCGCTGATCCACACGCGCCCGTCCCCGTAACGGATCTTTTCGACCGCGTTGCCGCCGGGCTCGGGATAGGTCGCGCCGCGCGCCGCGTCCGTTTCCTCCAGCAGGTGCAGCGCGCGCAGCCGCGCCCCGACTGCGGCGAGCCGCTTGAACGCCGCCTTGCCGGAGGGAACCGGCACGCGCGGGAAGTCGCTCTTGAGAAACGTCTGGTAGCGCGCGCGGTAGTCCGGCGCGTGCAGCACCGCGTAGACATAATCGAACAAGGCCAGCGGCCCGGGCTCCGCGCCGATGGCCTCGGCCACCCGCGCCACGATCTCGGGGTTCAGGTTCGGCTCGCGCGTCTCAATGCCCAGCCCGCCCGCGTCGGTGTGGAAGAGGTAGAGCGGGCACAACAGCGGAATACCTTTATTGCTGTAATGAATACGGTTGTCGGCGATCTGCTGCGTCACCTGCACATGCGTCCATGTATCAGTCGCCGCTTGCCTTGAAATCAACATCGCAATGTTATCATGGTCAATCATGTGTTTCATGACAGAACCACGCGGCATACAGATGAAACCTTTTGTCTTTCCTGTGTAGTAAGTGTAGCGAATATCGAAAGGTCGGTAGTGATACGGCACAATCAATTTGTCATCCAGTTTACTGTCGATCAAGTCCCGCTGCGCTCCTTCGACGGACCAATCGCGTGCGTTTTTTCCAAGTGAATAATCAGCACGTGCTTTATCTACAGTCAGTGCTGAAAATTCGTGAATATTTTTCTTAAGTTCTTCACATGTGAACTGAATGGTCAACGAGTCGCGTGCCGTGACAATGCCCGGCGCTGACATGGGGAACAGCTCATCCACCGCGAACCCCTGCTTGTACTCGGCTTCGAGGGTGGTGTCGCGCGGCACGAAGAAGTATTCGGGGGAGGCGGGCGTCAGCTCCTTGAAGGGCGTGTCGGCGAGCCCGTGGGTGTCGAGGAAGGCGTACTTCTCCTCGCGCGTGCCGTAGAGGTCGGCGTGGAAGACGCGGCCGGGCGCGCCGGGCCGCTTCTGGCCGGTCTTGACGAAGAGGTTGATGGAGACGCCCTGCTGGATGTCGAAGACGTTCTCGTCCCTGCCGCCGCCCGGCGCGGTCTCCTTGCGCTTGCTGTTGCCGTGCAGGTCGAGGATGTAGACGGCGTCGAAGGCGGAGAGCAGGCGCCAGCGCATGCCCCGGAAGGTGGGGTTGTCGAGGAAGCCGTGGTTGTTGATGAAAGCCACGATGCCCTCGCGGGTGCGCTCGATGAGCGACTCGGCGAAGCGGATGAACTTGACGTAGTAGTCGTTGACCCACTTTGGGTTGCGCTCGTTGAGCCTGTCTTTGCCGCCGGGCTCCTTCTTGTAGTCCTCCATCAGGCCCATGATCCAGTCGGACTTGTTGGCGCTTTCGCCGCTGTAGGGCGGGTTGCCGAGCACGACCATGACGGGCGTGTCGCGCTTGACCGCGTCGGCCTGCCGCACCTCCTGCGCGACCCAGTAGTCGTCGAAGAGCGTGCCGGTGGCGAGGCCGTGGGGTTCGAGCGTGTTGGTGAGGTAGATGCGCAGGCGCTGCTTGTCGGCGCGGCAGCCGCTCTCCTTGAGGGTGAGGTAGAGCTTGAGGTGGGCCATGGCGTAGGAGGCGATGAGGATCTCGAAGCCGTTGAGGCGCGGGATCAAATCCTGCTCCACGTAGCCGGGCCACGCGCCCTGCATGTCTTTGAAGACGGCGGCGTGGATGTGGCGGATGGTCTCGGCCAGGAAGGTGCCGGTGCCCACGGCGGGGTCGAGGATCTGCACCTTGTGGAAGGTCTCGCTGACGGTCTGGCCGTCGCGCGTGACGGGCACGGTGGTTTTGGAGGTGTCGGCGAGGCCGGCGGGCAGGCCGAAGTCGCGCTTGAGGCAGGCGTCCACGGCACGGACGATGTAGCGCACCACGGAGTTGGGCGTGTACCAGACGCCGCGCACCTTGCGCAGGGCCGCGTCGTACTCGGAGAGGAAGGTCTCGTAGAAGTGGACGAAGGGGTCGTGCTGGGCGTCGGCGGGGTCGCCGAAGTGTTCGAGAATGGCGGGCATGTCGGCCGCGGCGAAGATTTCGGCGAGGCCCGCGGCCTCGAGGCGGATGGGCGAGTCGGGGGGCAGGTTGGCGATGTTCTGGAAGAGGCGGCGCAGCAGGCTGTTCGAGGCGGGGATGAGGGTGCAGACGCGCTCGAGGGAGAAGACCGCCTTGGGCTTGGTGTCGTGGACGCGGGCCGCGAAAAGGCCGTAGGCCATGGTCTGCGCGTAAACGTCGGCGAAGGCGTGCTCCGTGAGGTCGGCCATGAGCGAGGACTTGAGGTACCCGTAGAAATGGCGCAGGGAGTCGGACTCCTCGGCGGAGCCGTCCTCCCGCAGGGCGCGCAGCACGACGCGCTGCACAAGCCGGGCCTTGGACGCCATGAGGGAGGCGAGGCAGGCGGCGGTCTTGACCGGCTCCAGCCTCGCGGTGAAGTCGGCGAGGCGTTCGGCGAGAGCGCGGCAGGCGTCCGGGAGGGGCGTGATTTTCAGGCCGTCGATGTCGGCGATACGGATTTCGTCGCGCAGGGTGCCGCCCCGATAGAAGCGGAAGGTCAGGTAGTCGGTGTAGACCAGCGTCGCGAACGCGGCGCGGTAGCGGTCGAACTGCTCGCGGTCGTGCGGGGTGGCGCTCGCGCCGAAAGCGAGATCCGTGCCGATGTCCTTGGTCTCCAGATAGCAGAGCGCGGCGTGGTTGCGGTTTTCGATCAGGAAATCAGGATCGCCGCCCGTCACCCCTGAGGGCTCGTGGATGACGGTGAGCGAGGGCAGGAGCTGGCCGAGCAGGTTCTGGAGGTCGGCGCGGTAGGCGCGCTCCTTGCTGCGCGCGTTCGGAAAGAGCCGGGCAACCTGATGGAGGTAGGCGGTGACAGGTTTGGAGTCAAGCATGTGGACAGTAAAGCAGATTCTGCGTTCTCCCGCAATGTAACTTATGGGCAAGCCGGCCGCGAGGCTGCGCCGCGAACAAACAATGGGTGTAACTTCTTAAATTGAACGTTGAACGTTGAGAGTTGAACGTTCCAACGCTCAACTTCCAACGCTCAACGTTCAAGTTATGTGTAAGCGGGGAAAGGCGTGTACGGAGGCCGCGCGCCACCTACAGCACACCCGAATAGAGGATGCGGTCTTTCTCCGCCTGCCCGAACTTTTCCGGGTCGATCAATCCCTTGCGCTTTCGGCGTTCAGCCAGCAGGCGCATGGGGTCATCGCCCAGCGCCGCCGCGATCGTGTCTGCCGAGCGGGGCAGGGGGGCCTCGACCTCCCCGTTGAGTTCCGCCTCGGGCGAAAACGGGAAGAGCAGCGCGCCTGTCGGGCAGAGCCGCGCGCAGGCCGGGCAGCCGGTCTTGCAGTTCAGCGGAGCGGTCACCCGCACACGCCCCTCCGGCCCGGCAGCCGCGCGGTCCGTCTCGTACACGGAAAACAGACAGTAATCGCGGCACGTCCCGCATCCCGTGCAAAGCTCCCGGTCGATGACGGGATACCACGGCACACCGCACGCGCGTTTGAGCGCCTCGCGGTCGAACGGCAGCGCCACCCACCCGACCGATTTGCCGCCGAGCCCGATTCCGGCGAAGCGCAGCAGCGCGCGCGCCGCGCGCGGCCGGGAACACCCCACCAGGTACTCCGTGTCTCCGGAAAAACAAGCCGCCAGCTCGCCGTCGCCCGGTCTCAACGCGCGCCCGGCCAGGTTGTCGAGGCGGACCACCGCTTGGGGTTCGATCCCGGCGCGGGCGGCGAGGAACGACGGGCCGTCCACCAGCAGGCGGTCACGCTCACCCAATGAAACGAGAATCACTTTGCCCATGTCGGCCCCGGGTTAACGGATTTTGACCAGAATCACAAACAACAGCGGCGTCAGGAACGACTGGATCAGCACGAACCGCATCAGGACCTGCGCGTTGCTCCAGCGCATGTTCTTGCGGCAGTGGTCGTGCAAGGGAAACCGTATGCTGTGGAGCGCCTTGACCAGCGGCGACTGTTTGGCGGCGGCATCCTGCGTGAGCATATGCGGGGGGCGCACATCGAACCCGATCCGCCGGAACGCGCGCAACAGGATGAGCTTAAACAAGCCGGTGCCGCCGTTCACCAGCACCACCGGCGAGACGACGACGATCAGAAACGGATTGCCCGCCACCAGCACCGCCACGCCCACCAGCATGCCCAAGAGACGCGACCCCGCGTCTCCCATCAGCACGCGGCTGGGCTCGGCGTTGTGCCACAAATACCCAGCCAGCGAACCGGCCATCGACGCCACCAGGATGGCCCAGCGCGCGCCGTCGGGATTATGGGGGATGAGCAGATAGTCGGAGACCGGGCGATACCCGACCACGCCGTAAAGCAGCCCGGCCAAAGCGAACAGCGAGAGCAGCGTGAGCGAGCCGGCCAGCCCGTCCACGCCGTCCGAACAGTTCGTGGCGTTCATCGTGAACCAGAGCAGGGCCGCCGCGCCGAGGATATAGAGCGCGGGCGGCACGTGCAGCGTCTGCTTGTAAAACGGCAGCCACACGTCCGTGCCCTGCCCCTTGAAGAGGAAATAGGCGGCCAGCAGCGCCACCATCAAATCCAGCAACCCCTTCTTGAACTCGCCCCACGGCAGGCTGCTGCGGTCGTCCAGATACCCGGAGAGCATGCTGAGGTACAGGCACGCCACCACGCCCAGTTCCCAGCGCCCCATCGGCACAAAAAGCGCCAAGACCGGAATCACGAGAAGCGAGATTAAAAGTCCGGCGCCGGTGGGTTTCCCGGCAGACTTCATCCCTTTATCCGCGGCCAGGATTTTGCCTCGGTCGGTCGGCAGAAGGTTCCAGAGACGCGGCAAAAAACTCCAAACGACCAGTCCTCCCGCCAACGTGCCCGCCGCCAAAAGCATCAGGTGTGACGAGAAGAGCCGGAAGGGCCCCCAAAGCGTCGTCAGATAAGATGCAAGCCAGTACAACATCGCGCCATCCCCGCCTCTCTCACACCACCCGTTACCGGACCTGTTTCAGTTGACGCGCCATAGCCGCGATATGCGCGGGCGTGGTTCCGCAGCACCCGCCCAAGATCGACGCGCCCGCCCCGGCCAGCCGCCCGGCCTTTGAGGCCATCTCTTCCGGCGACTCGGGGAAAACCGTATTGCCGTTCACCAGCACCGGCATGCCCGCATTGGGCATCGCAATCAGCGGCACCTGTGTCACCGCACGCAGACGCGCGATGATCCCGACCATGTGATCCGACCCGGTGCCGCAGTTCGCGCCGATGATCTGCGCGCCCGCGGCCAGCGCCTGCCCGGCGAACTGCTCCGGCGTCACACCCATCATGGAAGCGTAACCCCCGTCCGGCTGCGGATCGAAAGTAAAACTCGCAAGGCAGGTGAGGCCGGTGTTCTCGCGCACCGCGCGCACCGCCACACAGCACTCCTCGATCGCCATCATCGTCTCAACGATCACGGCGTCCGCGCCCCCCGCCTCGAACGCGCGGGCCTGCGCCGCGAACGCATCGTAAAACGCCTGCTCCGTCTCGTCGCCATACGGCTCCATGAACGCGCCCGTCGGCCCAAGGCTGGCCATCACGTATTGCGTGTCCCCGGCAACCTCCCGCGCCAACGCAGCCCCCGCGCGGTTGATGGCCTCGACCTCACCTTCCAAACCGTAATGCGCGAGTTTATAGCGGTTGCCGCCAAACGTGTTGGTCTCGACAATCGCGCTGCCCGCATCTCGATACGCCTGGTGTACTGACCGGACAAGCTCCGGCTTTTCAAGGCACCATTTCTCCGGGCACTCGCCAGGCGCGAGGCCGAGCGAATGAAGTTGCGTGCCCATCCCGCCGTCACACACGAGGCGTTCACGCTTGGCCCGTTCTTCAAGGCGTTCCATCACGATTCCTCACTTCACACTCAGGGGTTTAGTGTCTCACAAACCGACAAGAGCGATAAAAAACAAGTTGTTGCACCACGAAGGCACGAAGAGCACGAAGTTTTTTAATGACTCGCCTCTTCTTCGTGTCCTTCGTGACTTCGTGGTGAGAATTTCGGGTTGCGGGCTTGCCCGCGTCACAGAGAAATAGAATAGCAGAAACCTGCCGATTGGTTAAAGCCGCAATCAAAAAAAAAGGGCACCGCACGACGTGCGGCACCCCAAAAAGAGATCACAGGGTCAACAATTACTTGCTGAGCACTGCATCTTTGGCGGCCTTCGCCAGACGGAACTTCGCGACCGTCTTCGCCGGGATCTTAATCGTCGCGCCGGTGGCAGGATTGCGGCCCATGCGTGCAAGACGCTTGACCTTGATCAACTTGCCGAGACCGGGCAGCATGATGCCTTTCGGATCTTTCGCGCCTACGTAGGCGATGTTCAACAGCGTCTCATAAACGGTTCCAGCCTGCTTCTTGCTGATCTCAGCAGCAGCGGCGAGAGCGGCCATGATTTCGCTTTTCGTCTTGGGCGTTGCCTTTTTAGCCATAAGTATACTCCTTTTTTTGCGTGGGACGATGCCCACAACAATTTACAACATAGTCGATTTTCCCTAAGAAGCAATACCAAAAACGAAAAAAACCAAGTTTTTTTCGCGCTTCTTTCTTGCGCGCGGAAGCAAAGACGCTCGGGACGCTTCGGATTCCGCTCAATGGCGCGGATGGAATTGCGCGTGCGTGCGCGTCACCTGGCCCGCGTCC
>JAQVSS010000220.1 GCA_028700415.1 Kiritimatiellia bacterium | reverse complement strand
CTTGGAATATGTGTTTTTATTGGGGGTTTTTACGACGATTTTTGTTTCCCATGTCTCGTACTGTTTCAACCGCAAATTTGGCAACAGTTTGGTAACACCCCTAAATGCAAACTTTTCCCTAACGAAACTCAACAACACAAAAGCCTAAAAAAGACCTCCGGGGCAGATCAGGCACACCCCCGGCTGGCACAAAAAGTTAAATCACTGACGTTTAATATTCACACCCCCCCAAGAGTGCCTTTGCTTCAGCGGTGAACGAATCCTGTTGTGCAGTCGTTACTTACCCACGCGAGAGCGTGCCAGAGAAGGCACGCCAGAATGACGATCAGAACTCCAGCCCGTCTTGAAATCCGCGTGCCTCAGAACACACGCGTCAGAAGGGCGACGGCAGTTGCCACTCCCACCGTCATGTAAATCCCCGTGAGGATCAGTCCTCTCATCTCATCATCTTCCTTCGCGAACGTTGCCTACCATCGACGGTATCCCGTTCGATAGGTGGGCTTGTTAGCCTGTTTCAAAACAAATCGCTGTGGGTTCCCGTACGTTCAAGCCGGACAGTTTCCGTCGTCGTCCGATAAATCAACAGCCAGTCAGGAGAAAGATGACACTCTCGATGGGCTTTCCAATTTCCGCTTAACGGATGGTCACGATGCTTGACCTGCAAGGGCTCGTCTTGCAGAAGAGTCAGAACGACCTGTTGAAGGATACGCAAATCCACGCCGCGTTTCTTCATCCGCGCCAAGTCTTTTTCAAATTTCGTGGTCTGCTGGAGTTGCTTCACAGATTGTTCCATTCGGCGAACGCCTCTTCGGGTGCCTTAAACGTCCTGACCCCGATATTCTGCTCACTCTTCTTTAATGTTTCGGCGGTCGTCTTGTTGGGAATCGCGACGTCAAACGGAAGTCCTTTTCGGAGAACGACCTGCTTGAAAAAAATGCGTATCGCATCCGATGACGAAAGACCGATCCGGTCGAGAACGGATTCTGCCTGCGTTTTTAATACCGGGGCGATGCGAGTGTGTAGTACGGCTGTTTTCATGGCATAAGCGTAACACAATTGTGATACACAGCGCAAATGCTTCTTTTCTTCTCTTTGGGCTAACGTCAGCGGTGAGGCGGCGGTATCCCGTCGCCTCCACCGCCTTGTTGGGGCTGGGCCTCATCCAAATCGCTATCGGGATCGGGGGCGACGCTTTCCGTTTCCGCAGCGCAGGCCTCTTCCGATTCCCTCACCTGGCACCCTCTTCCGCCCAAATCCACTAATGCACTGCCCGTTTCCTCTCCCCGCCTCCGCGTTACCGCTCCCACAACTCCAGAACTTTAGAACTCCCGCACTTTAGAACTTCTCCCCCCCTTCGCGCACTTTGCGCCTTTGCGCGAGACATCTTCTCTCCCCGCCTCTCCCCCTTGAGCGTTGAACGTTCAGCGCGATGGGACTGCTGTCGCATCCTTTAAAGTCAGGGCATAGGCCAAAAGCGCATCGCCGTGGCGGATGTAGAGACGCCCTCCGGAAATGACCGGATGGGACCAGTGAGGGCCGTTGCCGTGTCCGATTTTCATGCGCCCGGCAAGCTCGTGGCTTTTTGCAGAAGCCTTCACCAACCCCATCACCCCATTGTCGCCGTAACAATACAGCATGCCGTCGGCATACGTGAGGGAACCGCCCTTGACGCTGTTGGTCGCATACATCACCTCACCGTCCCGCAAACTCAAACACACCCACCGGCTCTTTAAATTCGCGCCGTACACATACCCGTCAACAATCACGACGCCCCCGTGATTGCTGTTCAGCGTCTGGTCGGCCCACTTCTGACGGATCTTCAACCCGTCGGGGGAGAGTTCAAGCAACTGCCCCCCTTTGCCATGACTGCTCGTCGCGTAGATGACTCCCCCGCAATAGGCCGGGGTGATCGCATGATTGGGGTCCTGCGCATCCGAATCCTGCGGATGGCTCCAAATCAGCTTGCCGGTTTCAACATTCAGCCCCACAAGGTGTTTGGCGAGGATCGTGACCACCTGCCGCGTCGCCCCCCGTTCCACAAGGATGGGCGAACAGTACGCCGACTGCTCACTCAAGCCACTGCTTGTCCAGAGCGTCCGCCCCGTCCGCTTGTCAAGCGCCACAAGGCTGGCGTCCTTGCCTCCGGGAGTGCAGATCACCTTATCCCCATCCACGAGCGGAGCTTCGGCAAAACCGTGCACGGGCGCTATGCCGCCATACTTTCCGGCAACATCCTCCGACCACGCCACCGCGCCCGCTTGAGCGTCAACACAGACCAGACGCCCAAACCCCGTCATCAGATAAATGCGCCCGCCATCGAGTGTGGGGGTGTGCCTCCCGCCGGGGTAGCTCTTTTTCCACTCCGGCCCGTAGGTGATCCGCGTCTTGAGCTTGCCGGAGAGATCGAACACGGAGACGGCACCCTCTTGGCTTTCTTTCGCCATGCCTGTCGCATAGATCAGCCCTCCCGCGACCGCCACCGTCGCAAGACCCTGGCCCAACCCCTCGGCGACCCACAGCGGCTTGAGCCCCTCTGCCCCCCAATGCTTAAGGAGTCCCGTCTCGGCCGATTTTCCATCGCGGCCAGGCCCCCGCCATTGCGGCCAATCGGAACCGCGGCTGGCCACACCGCAAAAAGCCAGAAAAAACAGCCCGATCCCGCGTTTGGCAAAAACCCATTTCATCGCGTCATCTTTCCTGCCGCCCCGGCCACCGCTGCGAACCAGCCATTGCGCCACACGGACCTCACCCACTCCAGCCGCTCCCCGTCTTGCTTCTTGTCTTCACATTCACCGACGTGAAACGGCGGATCGCCTTGCGGGCTTTGCATCGCGGACACGCCGGTTTAAGCCCCCTCGCATACTCGGCCATGGAAACGGTCAACTCGAAGGGTTTTCTGCAAGCGGAACACACGTATTCGTAAATCGCCATAAGTAAACACCTCCTTCTGATGTCCCTATAACACGTCACCCGTTATGATGGCTTTAACCTTCTTTTGCACCATGTCCGCCGGTTAGCGGACACACGCACTGCCGTTGTAATGTTTCTGTTTTATCACATCCCGTTCACCACTTCACTTCAAGCATCCTGAAATCACGCGGCAGCAGGTCCGCCTTCAGGGTATGCCCGCGCACCTCGATCACCTCGCCCGTGAGCTTATCCGCGGCACGCAGGCCGCCGACCGCCAAGCCAAGCCGCGCGGGATCCAAGACCGCCTCGGCCAGAACCGTTTCATCCCCCCAGTTAAAGAGGATCAGCAACGCTTTCTGACTGTCGTAGTGGAGGATGAATTTCACTGTTCCCGGCGCGGTGGTCACCCCGGAATCGGGCTCCCAATAGTAGGCGGTCTTCATCTTGTCCAGCGGAAAGGAGAGGCGGGCACTCACGATTCGCTCAATCAGCGCGGGATGATAGCTATGGCCCCACCCGTCGACATGCGAGTCGTGGATCATCAGCAGCCCCATCATGTCGCGGGTGGTGGCCACGGTCGGCGACTTGATCGGGAGTCCGCGCCCGGCGACCATGTTAATCTCCGGCAGAAAGTCCGCGACAAACCCGAACGGCTTACCCATGTGCTGCACCTGCATCACCTCTTCGGTGAGGAAGGCGCTGTAGAACTCGTGGTTCATGATGCTGCGCGCATGATTCGGGCTGGTGTACTTTTCCCCATCGTAGTAAATCGTGCAGAAAGACATCGCGGGAATCACCATCTGCTGGGAGCAGTGCCACATGATCTCAGGAGCCCGCTGGTTAATTTGGCTGAAGACAATGTAAATGCGTTTGGCCATTTCGCGCATGGCGAACACGTTTCCCTGTCCCGCCCACTCACCCTTAACGTCAATATAGCCGCACCCGTGATCGGGATTCACACACGCGTAGAGCTGCTGATCCAGATAAATCGCCGACAAACCCGTCCGTTTGACCAATTCGGCCAGTTTCCACACATAGTAGTCCTGAAAGGACGAGCGGTAACAAAAGCGCTCGGGATAGGTGTCCGGTTTAAAAAGCGCCCCGTCCCAATCGTTCCCCGGCGCGGTGTGCCGCGGCAGGGCGAGCAGCTCTTCCACGGCGTGTCCGCCGGGCAGGCGGCTCGCCTGTCTGGACAGCGCCCGGTTCTTCCATGCCAGCGCCTCCTCCGGAGACTCCTTCACCTTCCGCATCTGATCCCACTGCTCTTTCCAGAACATTACCTCGCGTTGCATCAGCCCAGGACCTGAAACGGGGCCGTACGTGTTTTTGACGTACCTGTGCATACCGAAATATTCGACCGAGGACGTGGGCATGATTTCCTTGCCCCGTGCCCGTTCCGCCTCGACGTCCGCCCGCGCCAACTCGGGATAGGTGTCCTGGAACGGGTAGTAGCAGCCGTCGCCCCACCTCCAGCGCTGCTGGATCGGCGCGCCGTTAGTCTTGCTCTCCCAACCGACGCGGGTGCGGAAATCCACGGGCCGCGGGCGCATGGGCGTCGCCTGGATACCAAACACCCACTCGTGCGGCTTGGCGAGGCTGAAAGGCTTGTCGGCGAACTTCACCTGGAGGGTGCGCCCGTTGTTAGCCTCAGGCGTGATCACCTGAATGTCCGCCTCGTCACGGAGGGGCCACCCTTCCATGCTGTCGGCAAACCAGCAGAACCCGACCTCCCGGTTCCCGAGCCAGATGATCTCGCGGAACGCGTCGAGCTTTCTGCCCGCGGCCGGAACCGGGCCGGAGTCGCACATCGGGGGGTAGGCAGCGCCCCGGATCAGTTCGCCGTCCACCTTGAGATCCGCGCGCGACCCGGTCACATGGAAGAGGACGGAACGCCGCGCCTGCAGCGGGATGTCGAGCAGCACCCCCTCCGCCTCGCTGCCGTCCGAGGCGGCAAGACGCAGAGTCACCTTGCCCATGCCGTCAAACTCGTAACCGACGGTCACTTCCAGCGTGAAGGCGCCCGAGCGGGAGACGGAACGCGCGTTCACGAGACCGTCGTGTTTCCGCTCGACCGTCACCTCCGCGTCCGCGAACGCGATCCACCGCCCCCCGGCTTTCACCCGGACCGCGGGTTTGCCCGAGAGCAGTTCCGCGCCGAGCGTGGTGATGGAGACGGGCAACACGGAGTTCTCGTAACGGAACTCCTTTCCCCAGCAGCGAATGGATTGTCCCGCGACCTGCATCGGCGTCCATGGCGGCGGAGCGACCTCATCCTTGCCAAGAGAGTTCCCGATCCATTCCTTGCTGACTTCCAGCGTTTTCTCAAGTTCCGCCCTCGTCCATTTCCGCGCGTACACCGAGACGCCGGGCGCTTCAGCGGCCCCGGCGGCGCTACCGCCCGCGAACAGTGTTGCCGCCGCAGCCAAAAGGCAACCCCGGGAAAAACGCCTGTTCCCGCGTTCCCGGCACGGCATCCGTCGTATCCCTTGCACACGTTTCATTCCGCATTCCCCTCTCCGGCCACCGGAAAACCAGCGCTGTGATAATACACATCCCGCTTGCCGTCCTTCACATAAAGGGCGACGCGCCCATACGGGTGGATGCCTGTGGCGACTTCCACGTCCACCGTGACCTCGCTCTTGCCGTCCCACACGACCTGTTTTTCATCGGTTTCCGTGGGCAGGAGATCATTTCCGCCGTACAGTTGCAGCCCAACGGTGAGGCGGTGCTGCTTCCTGAGCCCGCTGATTCCGACCGCCACCGAGGCGCGCCCCCCCTTGACCGTCCACTGCCCGGGCCGGATCACCGGCGCTTTCGGATCAAACTGCAGTTCAGCTGTGGCGGGCACCTGAGGGGCACCCCCCTCCGGCGGAACCCAGGCCGCGCGGGGCAGCCTGTCGGCGACCCCGATGCTCCAGGTCTCCCCGGGAGCGGGCCGGGGCAGGCCGATCGCGTCGAACCGCGCCGAGAATTCCGAGACGCGCTGATTGTTGACGACCGCTGTGGACCACTCCCACGGGCCGCTCCAGCGCTCATCTTGCGACGGCAACACCTGTCGCTGGGACTTGCCGCCCGCCGGCGTCCCGGTGAACTGCAGCAGACGGCGCGGATCTTCGCCGCTGACAAACGGAGGCCCGAGGAACAGATCGAGCGCCGCATCGGGTTTCGGCGTTCCCGCTTCCGTGCCGGCGCCGGTCGCGGGCTGGACCACGGCCAGGTAGAGCCGGGCATTGTCATACCCGATGTATCCGGTGCAGTCCCCCGGCAGGAGGCGTCCGGTCCCGGGCGCCAGCCAGCCGGTGAGGCGTGCTGCGCCGTCCCATTCGCCCCCGGAAAACAGGCCGTCCACCTTGGGTGGCTTTTTCAAACGGGGCGCGGTCAGAAGCTGCGGGCGCATCTGCGTCTCGTTCAGGAAGAGGGCTATGAAACGCTTCCGCAGGGCAGCCGGATCAAGTGACCCGCCCCGGCCCAGCAGGGGCAGGGTGAAGGCCGTGCCGGGGTTGCCGCTGAGCGCCAGGCGCTTGAGCGTCCCTCCGGCCTCGATGGGTTTGATCTCCCGGGCCGGGAAACCGTCCACGGTCAGGCGGAGGCGTTTCCCCGAGACGGCCATACCGACATGGTGCCAGCCCACGCTGCGGTGCAGGATTTTTTTCCGCGGCATGGTCTTGGCCCACTCCGCGTCGTCCCAAGCGTAGACGGGATAGACCGCCGAGATTTCGCCGTCAGCCCCGAAAGAGAGCGCGCCTTTCCCGGCGGCTTTGGACAGCACATACGTTTTGTCTCCCACGGTGAGGCGGCAGAGTTCGACGGCATCCGCTCCGGTGGCGTTCCAAGCCAAGGGCCGGAACCAGAACTCGATGAAATAGGCGGAGCCCAGATCGCGGCATGTCCATGCGAGCGCCCCCTCCTCGATCCGCAGCGCCGACTCTTGCTCCAGCCGTCCCTCCACAGGATCGGCCACCTCCGGCTCGGAAACCACCTCCGCCTCCGCCAGGCGCGAATCCCACGGCGGCGCCTTTTGGAAAACCGCGGATACCGAATAGCCTCCGGTCCGGCCGACCGGCAAAGTGAACGCGTTGCGGCGTTTTTTGCAGATCGCGCCATCGAGCGTGAAATGCCGGAGGGCAAAACCGGGAGCCGCCGCGGCGGTGAACACGATTTGCGTGGGCAGGTTTTTCAAGATCAGGGTCTGGCCGGGCGACACGGTGCCTTCCCCTTGCGGCGGGTCGACCGCAACAGCCGCGACTCCGGCAAACACACCCTCGACCGCGCCGATGTCCACCGCCTTGCCCTGCACGCGGGGGGCGCCAAGAAAATCCGTGAGCCCGGCGGCACCAGAGGCGCGGCTTAAGAAGGCAGGA
>JAQVSS010000022.1 GCA_028700415.1 Kiritimatiellia bacterium | reverse complement strand
CGAGTTTGATGTGGTCTTGACGGATGTCGGCGCGAACAAGATCGCGGTCATCAAAGAAGTGCGTGCGATCACCGGTCTCGGGCTGAAAGACGCCAAGGATCTGGTTGAAGCCGCCCCGAAACCGGTGAAGCAGGGCGTCAGCAAGGACGAGGCCGCCAAGCTGAAAGAGCAGATCGAAAAGGCCGGCGCCAAGGTCGAAGTGAAGTAATTCGCTCGCTTGAACCGAAAAAGCGGGACTGTCCGGGTGGTGACCTCCGGACAGTCTTTGCTTTCCGATGACAGGCGTTTCCGCCTCGCGTCGGAGAAGCCCGGAGGGGTCACCCCGTTTCACAGTTGCCAAAAGAGAGACGAAGCGCACCTGAAAGTTTCTGATGCGTGTGCCGACCGAAGTGTGAATCAGTTAACAAAGTGGCCGCTTACCACACTTCCATTCACAACCGGTTGGCGCAACCGCGCGTCAGGGCGTTCAGCGGGCAGCGGGACACAGCTCCTGCCGTGCGGGGTTTTTCACTTGGCAGCATCTTACAAACACTCCAACCTTTTGAGGTAGGCAATGGTTGAACGTAAAGTATTTGGAAAGCTGAAAGCCGTCAGTCAGCCGCCGGATCTGATCGAGATTCAGACGAAGTCGTACCAAGATTTTTTGCAGCTCAATGCGGCACCCGGCAAACGCGAAGAAAAGGGGCTCCAGGCCATCTTCCGCGAGGTGTTCCCGATCGACAGCTACGATGGGCGGTACACGCTCGATTTCGTCAAGTATGAGTTGGGCGAGCCCAAAATGGACGCGCTCGCCGCCCTCGCGGACGGAAGCACGTTCGCCGCGCCGTTGCATGCGACCTTCCGCCTCAAAGACGGTGACGAGATCCGCGAAGAGGACGTCTACATGGGCGAGATTCCTCTGATGACGCGCGACGGCGCGTTCGTGATCAACGGGGCCGAGCGTGTGATCGTTTCGCAGTTGCACCGGTCTCCCGGCATCTGTTCCGAAAAAGCCCTGCACCCCAACGGGCAGACGCTCTTTTCGGTCCGGCTGATTCCTGACCGCGGCTCGTGGATCGAGATCCAGTTCGATTCGAGCGACATCATGTGGGTCTATATGGACCGCCGCCGCCGCCGCCGCAAGTTCTATGCGACCACCTTCCTGCGTTCGCTGGGCTACGGGACGGACGAGGACATTCTCAAGCTCTTTTACACCTTCAAGTTCATCCAGGTTAAGAAAACGTTCGCGGCGGACGTGCTCGAGCATTTGGTCATGAAAGACGACCTGGTCGATGTCGAGTCTCAAGCGGTGCTCGCGCGCCGTTACGATCCCATCACGCCCGCGCTGTTGGAGCAGATCGCGGCGGCGGGCTTCGACAAGATTGAGGCGGTTGACGTCTCCATCGATGAAGGCGTGCTCATCAAGACGTTGCGCGAAGACGCGAAGTCCGGCATCCATTCGGAAGAAGACGCGCTGAAGGACATCTATAAGCGGTTGCGTCCCGGCGATCCTGCCACCTCGTCCAACGCCAAGACGCTGCTCAAGCGTCTCTTTTTTGAGCCGCGGCGTTATGACCTCGGCAAAGTGGGGCGTCACAAGATCAACCAGAAGCTGGGCCTGTCGGGCAAGGTGTCTGAAGAGTTGCGCACGCTCAGTGAGGACGGGATCGATGTGATCGAGGCGATCCGCCTGTTGCTCCGCATTTATGTCGGGAAAGACCAGGTGGACGACATCGACCATCTCGGCAGCCGCCGTATCCGCACCGCAGGCGAACTGCTCGAGAATCAGTGCCGCGTGGGGTTGGCCCGCACCGAACGCCTGATCCGCGAACGGATGACGCTGTTTGATCCGGCAAGCGGAGTGCTTGCCCCGGCCCGTCTGGTGAACAGCAAATCGCTTTCCGCGGTGGTGCAGGACTTCTTCGGCCGCAGCCAGCTGAGCCAGTTCATGGATCAGACTAACCCGTTGAGCGGGCTGGCCCACAAGCGCCGTCTCTCGGCTCTCGGCCCGGGCGGCCTGAGCCGGGAACGCGCCGGGTTCGAGGTGCGCGATGTGCATTCTTCGCATTACGGGCGTATCTGCCCGATCGAGACGCCGGAGGGTCCGAACATCGGCCTGATTTCGTCGCTCGGCATCTATGCGCAGATCAACCAGTACGGCTTCATCGAAAGCCCGTACCGGGTGGTCCGGAACGGGAAAGTGACGAACACGGTGCAGTACCTGTCGGCCGACAAGGAAGAGAACTTCATCATCGCCCAGGCCAACTCCGAACTGAAGCCGGACGGGAGTTTCGCTTCCGACCGCGTCACGTGCCGGTACAAGACCGAGTTCGAGGATGTGGATCGCTCGCGCGTGCAGTACATGGACGTCTCGCCGATGCAGGTGGTTTCGATCGCGGCCGGCCTGATCCCGTTCCTGGAACACGACGACGCGAACCGCGCGTTGATGGGCGCGAACATGATGCGTCAGGCGGTGCCGCTGCTGAGGCCGGAGCGCCCCTTTGTGGCGACGGGCCTCGAATCGCGGGCGGCGGCCGATTCGTGCGTGACGGTGTTGGCGGAAGAGAGCGGCGTCGTGGCCTACGTGTCGGCGGCCGAAATCGTCGTGACGCCGGACGGGAAGATGCCGTCGGGCAAGGCGAAAAAGAGCGACGTTGCCAAAGGCCGGTATATGCTGCAGAAGTTCCGCCGGTGCAATGCGGGCACCTGCTTCAACCAGAAGCCGGTCGTGAAGGTCGGTCAGGCGGTGAAGAAGGGCGACGTTCTGGCCGATGGCCCGGCGACGCATCAAGGCGAACTGGCGTTGGGCAAAAACTTGCTGGTGGCCTTTATGCCTTGGCGCGGCTACAACTTTGAAGACGCGATCCTGGTGAGCGAGAAAGTGGTGCGCGACGACGTGTTCACCTCCATCCACATTCAGGATTTTGAAGTGGGCGCCCGCGACACCAAACTGGGCCCGGAAGAGATCACCCGCGATATCCCGAACGTGGGCGAGGAAGCGTTGAAGAACCTCGGCGTGGACGGCGTGGTGCGCGTGGGCGCGGAAGTGCGGCCCGGCGATATCCTGGTCGGGAAGATCACTCCGAAGAGCGAGACCGAGCTGGCACCCGAAGAGCGCCTGCTGCGTGCGATTTTCGGCGAGAAAGCGGCGGATGTGCGCGACACATCGCTGACGGTTCCGAGCGGCGTGTATGGGATTGTGATGGATGTGAAAGTCACCTCCCAGCAGGACGCCCGCCGGCCGTTCCTCTCTCTTTCCGCGTCGCCGGAGGAGAAAAAAGAAGTCCGCGATGTCGAGGAGGAGCGCAAGAAGAAGCTGGCCGCGCTGGAAGAGGAACTGACCACTTCGCTGAGCAACATCCTGTTGGGCGAAAAGATCCCGCTGGACGTGTTGGATGTCGAAAATGGCGAGATCATCATTCCGGCCAACCGCAAGATCACCAAGACCCTGCTGGCCAAACTGGCCAAGGCGCACGATCACATCCAGATCGAGAACAGCCCGGTCCAGCAGAAGATCGAAGAGATCATCAACGGGTTCCGCCCGAAGTTCACCGAACTGGCCGAACAGGGGAACACCGACTTCGGCACCGAGCTGGACGGGATCATCGACGAGGGCGGCGTGATCAAGCAGGTGCGCGTGTACATTGCCGAGAAGAAGAACCTTTCGGTGGGCGACAAACTCGCGGGCCGTCACGGCAACAAGGGCGTGGTGGCGAAAATCGTCCCCGACTGCGACATGCCGTTCCTGCCGGACGGGACGCCGGTCGACATCGTGCTGAATCCCCTTGGCGTGCCTTCCCGCATGAACCTCGGGCAGTTGTTCGAGACCTATCTCGGCCTCGCCTGCAAAACGCTGGGTTTCTATGCGGCGACGCCGGTGTTTGACGGCGTGCGCGAAGTGGAGATCGACCAGCTCCTGCAGCAGTCCCGTAAGGTTCAGGAAAAAGAGATGGGCGGGCGCTCTTGGATCTGCGAGGACGGCAAGACGGCCGTTTACGACGGGCAAACGGGCGAGCCGTTTGACCAGCGCGTGGTGGTCGGCCAGATCTATATGCTGAAGCTGCACCATCTGGTGACCGACAAGATCCATGCGCGCGCCACAGGGCCGTATTCGCTGGTGACGCAACAGCCGTTGGGCGGCAAGGCGCAATACGGCGGTCAGCGTATGGGCGAAATGGAGGTTTGGGCGCTCGAGGCGTATGGCGTGGCGTATGCGTTGCAAGAGCTTTTGACCGTAAAGTCCGACGATGTGGGTGGACGCACCCGCATTTACGAGGCGATCGTGAAAGGGCAGAACACGCTGGATGCGGGTATGCCGGAGTCGTTCTCCGTGCTGATGCACGAGTTGCGCGGCCTGTGTCTTGATATGAAATTGCTGGGCGGTGAGACGGCTTCGCCGGCTGCCGAATTCCCGAGAATCTAAGGCGACACTCAGGAGGTTCACAATGAATCCTTATGCAGTACGAGAGATGTTTGGCGGGCAGTTTGACGCGGGCGGGCATTACGATGCCGTGAGCATTACGCTCGCGTCACCTGAGACGATCCGTTCTTGGAGTCACGGCGAAGTCCGCAATCCCGAGACCATCAACTACCGGACGTACCGTCCGGAGCGCGACGGCCTGTTTTGCGAGCGGATTTTCGGCCCCACGCGCGATTGGGAGTGCGCCTGCGGCAAGTATAAGCGGATCAAGCACAAGGGCGTGGTTTGCGACCGCTGCGGCGTTGAGGTGACGGTTTCGCGTGTGCGCCGCCAGCGCATGGGTCACATCGAGCTGGCCGTGCCGGTTTCGCACATCTGGTTCTTCAAGTGCAGCCCGAGCCGCATTGGCCTGATTCTGGACAAGACCGCCAGCGAGCTGGAGCGCGTGCTTTACTACGAAGACTACATGGTGATTGATCCGGGGGAGACCCCGCTGAAATACATGCAGTTGCTCTCCGAGGCCGAGTATCACGAGGCGCTGGAAAAGTACGGCGAAAACTTTGAGGCGATGATGGGGGCCGAGGCCGTCCGCCGCACGCTGAACAAGGTGGACCTGGAACAGCTGATGCAGGATCTGGAGGAGCAGATCGAGAACACCCGCAGCAAGCAGACCCGAAAGAAGATCACCAAGCGCATGAAGATCGCCGAAGGGTTCCGCGCAAGCGGCGCGCGTCCCGAGTGGATGATCCTGGACTGTCTGCCGGTCATCCCGCCGGAGCTCCGCCCGCTCGTCCCGCTCGAGGGCGGGCGCTTCGCGACGTCGGACCTGAACGACCTGTACCGCCGCGTGATCAACCGCAACAACCGTCTGAAGAACCTGTTGTCGCTCAAGACGCCGGACGTGATTATCCGCAACGAAAAGCGCATGTTGCAGGAGGCGGTCGACGCGGTGTTCGACAACGGGCGTCACGGGCGTGCCGTGGCGGGTGCCGGAAACCGTCCGCTCAAGTCCCTCAGCGACATGCTCAAGGGCAAGACCGGCCGCTTCCGTCAGAACCTGCTCGGCAAGCGCGTCGATTATTCCGGGCGCTCCGTGATTGTGGTCGGGCCCGAGCTGAAGATCACGCAGTGCGGTCTGCCGAAGAAAATGGCGCTGACTCTGTTCGAGCCGTTCATCATCCGCCGTCTGAAGGAAAAAGGCATTTGCCACACGGTCCGTACGGCGCGCAAGATGATCGAACGCCACGACGAGCAGGTGTGGGATATTCTGGAAGAGGTCACCAAGGGCAAGACGGTGATGCTGAACCGCGCCCCGACGTTGCACCGCCTTTCGATCCAAAGTTTTGAGCCTGTGCTGATCGAGGGCGAGGCGATCCGTATTCACCCGATGGTGTGTACGGCCTTCAACGCCGACTTCGACGGCGACCAGATGGCCGTGCATGTGCCGCTGTCGGTTGAGGCGCAGCTCGAGAGCCGCCTGCTGATGCTTGCGTCGAACTCGATCTTCTCGCCGGCCTCCGGCAAGTCGATCATGACGCCGACGCAGGACATCGCGTTGGGCATCTACTATTTGACGGTGCCGAGCCAGTCCGACAAGCTTGCGAATAAGCTTGCCGGAAAGGTGCCTGCCGGGAATGAGCACTTGCCGCTGTTCAACAGCACGGCGGAGGTCGATTCGGCACAGGCGGAAGGCGCCATTAGGTACCATACGCGCATCCGGTTCCGCAACCCCGACTTTGGCACCAAAGGGCGCCGGTTCGGCAACCCGAACCTGCGCGTGATCGAGACGACGGCCGGGCGCGTCATCTTCAACGAGATCTGGCCCGAGGAACTCGGCTTCGTCAACGACAAGATCGACAAGAGCAAGCTCAGCGATCTCATCCTTCACAGCCATCAGGTCGCGGGGCATGCCCGCACGGTGAAGGCGTTGGACGAACTGAAAGCGCTGGGTTTCAAACATGCCTGTCTGGCCGGCGTGTCGATGGGGCTCAAAGACATGATCCGTCCGAAAATCAAGGACGAGATCATCGCCCATGCGTATAAAGAAGTCGGTAAGGTCGACGGGCAGTTCCAGACCGGTGTCATCACGGACGGCGAGCGGCACAACAAGATCATCGACATTTGGACGGCCGCGACCGAGAAGGTCTCGGACGAACTGTACAAGACGATCGACCGCAACGTGACGGAAACGCAGTCCAACCCGACCGAGACCAACCCGGTGTACATGATGGTGGACTCTAAGGCCCGCGGCTCGAAACTGCAGATCCGGCAGCTTGCAGGCATGCGCGGCCTGATGGCCAACCCGTCCGGCGAAATCATTGAACGCCCGATCACCGCATCGTTCCGCGAGGGTCTCAGCGTGCTGGAGTATTTCATCTCCACGCACGGCGCGCGTAAAGGTCTGGCCGATACCGCGCTGAAGACCGCTGACGCGGGGTATCTGACGCGTAAGCTGGTGGATGTTTCGCAAGACGTGATCATCACCATTCAGGACTGCAATACGGTGAACGGCATCGAGGTGGAGGCCGTGGAAGAAGGCGATGAAACGCTGATTCCGTTGCGCACCCGTGTGCTCGGGCGTACGGCGCTGTACGACATCCGTCATCCGGCGACGTCCGAACTGTTGATCCCCGCCAATGCCGAGATCGACGAGGCGGCCTGTAAGCTGCTGGAGGATGCCGGGATCGAACGCGTCTGGATCCGCAGCGGGCTCACCTGCGATTCGCCTCACGGCATGTGCGCGAAGTGTTACGGCCGCGACCTCTCGTCCGGCAAACCGGTTGAGATCGGCGTGGCGGTGGGAATCATCGCGGCGCAGTCCATTGGCGAACCGGGCACCCAGCTTACGATGCGTACGTTCCACATCGGCGGAACGGCTTCGACGGTCTCCAAGGTGCCGGAAATCGTGCTCAAGAACGCCGGGTTCATCAAGTACGTCGATCTGCGTATCGTGCGTAACGACGAAGGGCATACGGTTGTTCTCAACAAGAACGGCACCATCCAGGTCGTGGACGCGGAGGGTACGGAGATTGACACCTACAATCTGCAAATGGGCACGGTGCTGCTCGCCGAGGACGGTTCGGCCGTCAAGGTCGGCCAGCGCGTGGCCGTGTGGGATCCTCACTCGGTGCCGATCTTGGCCGAGAAGCACGGTGTGGTGTCGTTCCAGGATTTTGTGGACGATGTGTCGGTCCGCAGCGATCAGGACGCCGAGTCGGGCGCCACGACCCTGCTGGTCCTCGAAACCAAAGAAGACCTGCATCCGCAGATCATCGTCACCAATCCGCAAACGCACGAAATTCTGGGATTCTACCATATTCCGGCGGGCGCGATCGTGATGGTGAAGGAGGGCGCGAAGGTTTCGCCCGGCATGTTGCTTGCGAAGACGCCGCGTAAAGAGGCAAAGACGCGCGACATCACCGGCGGTCTGCCGCGCGTGGCGGAACTGTTCGAAGCCCGTCAGCCCAAGGATGCGGCGGAAATCTCCCGTATCGAAGGTGTGGTGGACTTCGGCGAGCATCAGCGCGGCAAGCGTTGCCTGATCGTGCGCGATGAGATTACCGGCCACGATGAAGAGCACCTCATCCCGATGGGTAAGCAGGTGGTTGTGTTCAAGGGCGACCGCGTCAAGAAAGGGCAGCAGCTCACCGAAGGTCCGGTGGTGCCGCAGGAGATTCTGGACGTGTGCGGCCCGCAGGAACTGCAGCGTTATCTGGTCAACGAAGTGCAGCAGGTCTACCGTCTGCAGGGCGTGGAAATCAACGACAAGCACATCGAGATCATTGTGCGCCAGATGCTGCGCAAAGTCCGCATCACCAATCCGGGTGACACCGACTTCCTCTGGGGCGAACAGGTTTCCAGGCAGAGGTTCTTGGAGATCAACGAGCAGATCGTGGCGGAAGGAAAGCGCCCGGCCGAAGCGCAGCCCGCTTTGCTGGGCATCACCAAAGCCTCGCTCGAGACCGACAGTTTCATCTCTGCGGCCTCCTTCCAAGACACGACGCGCGTGCTGACCGATGCGGCCACCATGAGCCGTGTGGATGAGTTGCGCGGCTTCAAGGAAAACGTGATCCTCGGGCACCTGATCCCGGGTGGGACCGGGTTCCCGCTGCACCGCCATATCAAGCTCGTGCCGTTGGCTGAGCCGATCAGCGAGGAAGATATGGCTACGCTGCAGGCTGAGGCCCAGGCCCAGTTCGACGAAGTGTTCAACTGACCTGACCGGACCATCTAAAACGGCGGGCGGGGCGCGTTGTGCGCCCCGCCCGTTTTTTTGTGTTCGGCTTTCGCGTCTTCGGCGGCTTATACGCCCCAGCGGTTTTCACCGTACGCGGCGATCCATTTTTTTGCGAGGTTCACTGCCGGAACATCAAGCGCCGCAGAGTAGGAGGGGTGAAAGATGAGACCCGTTGCGACTTTCTCGCGCAGGAGTTCGCGCGCAAAGGCAAGCTGGTTTTCCATACGGTCTTGCGGAACGGGTTGGCCAAGCGTGTAGTCCCACATGTAGACGCCCATCAAGAGACTCTTGTCAGGTCCGATGAAGTCGCGCATGCGGCGGACCGCATCTGCGTGCTGCGTGAGATTCTTGCTGTGCCAGCACCAGAAGCTCGTCTCGTCGCAGATATCAAGGTAGGGTTTGAACTGGGGCTTAATGCCGTCTTGGTCGGAATAGACGACGATGGAAAGACGGAGATTGTTCTCATGCAGCCGGTCGGCGATTTTTTGCACCGTCCCCTCAGTCTGTGTCAGGCTTTTGACAGCGAAAAAATCGTCCAGAAAGCCGCCGGTCAGGTTCGGGCACTGCGGCTTGATCTCGTTGATCGCCCAATCGAGCTTGTCCCAGACCGTGCCGTTGCCGCCATCCGTTATGCCAAAGGAAATGCGCTTGAGCGTCTTGAACTGTTCGAAGTAGTTTCCCCACGGATGTGCCGGCTTGTTGCCCCACCGGATGACGCAGTCGTTCGGAATACCCATCATACGGCATCCCTCGGCCTGCTCGACGGTCTTCCCCGGCCACTTGTCGCCCTTTTTGACGGAGTGGTGGCACATTTCGGAATGATGTCCCCACATCCAGAGCCGGTCGCGGATCGTCGGCCCGTAGAATGAAGTCTTCCCGAAAACCGACTTGCAGCCGCCCAGCGCCGCCGCACCGGCGGTCATGGCCGCACCTTTGACGAAATCCCTCCTGCTGGTCATATCCGAGTCCTCCTCGTGTTTCATTTGCATGTTTCCGTCACCTCCCCGTTCGCGGCCTTGCGCGTGAAGAGGTGTCGCGTGATGTTTGTTACGCGCTCTAGGATGTCAGAGGCTTACCCCGCCGTCAAGGCCGGAACTCTCGGAAGCAGGTCGGAAGCAGCGCCGCAGTCCGTCAAACAGAAAAGACACTGTAGGTTTTTTGTGGACGTAGACGATCCGTCAAATGCAGGACGCCGCTGTTTCGGCTACGGTGTCCATGACTATGACATGCCGCCCCCGTACTTAACGGGTTAAAAAAACGGTTGCGGTCCTTCTGAAAAAAAGAGTATCTTTATCCCGGTGATTGACCGGACTACGAATCAACAAGGACAACGCATGTAGAAAAGAACGAACCTTAAAACCGATTTTGCGCTTTCGCGCATAACGCTTCAATCGAAACCGTCAATTTTCAAGCAGGAAGCGGGATGCACGGGGACGCGCCCTCTGGCGCGGCCCCTCTCCCGTGTTTCCTGCTGGGTGCTTGACGGTACCTCGATTGAGGCACGGATTGGGGTTCGCGCCTTTTATGTGCCGATGTGGGGCGATCTCGCCCTCACGTTCAGGTTCCGTTTCTCAACGAAGTATTGGGATGACGAGACGCGATCCTACTCTTACGGATATCGTCATTACGCGCCGAAATTAGGGTGCTGGTTGAGTAAAGACCCGATAGGTCAACGCGGAGGCGTGAACCTGTATGGGTTCCTGAAAAACAATTCGATAAATAAAAAAGACCCGTTGGGTTTATTTGATGCGTCTGAATGGCCAACAGAATGCGGAAAATGCAAGGTTTCCTATGTTTCGTCAAAATTATCGGGAGGCGGCGGACAGACTGATCCGGGCGGAATAAATCTTCTCGATGGGTTGAAAATCGAAACCTGCCATCTTGCGCAATCGGCAAATGATAAAAACAAGTTTAAGATTTCATACTCCAAATCCAAATGTGAAGCGACGGTGCGTTTCGATCCCGATACCGATCCAGATGAAAATATTTCAGGAGCCGGCACATCATATCGAGGCCATGAATGGAAGCATGTCCAGTGCATGGACGAGGCATTTACTTGGGCGAAAGAAAAGTTGGCCACAGTTGAGCATTGGTGCTGTTGCGATTACCAAAAGGCTCGGTCTGTTGCAAAGGCGATCAGCGATGTGGCATCTTTCATGAGAGCCACCTGTTCCGCTGGCGTAGACTGTTCTGATTACTCCAAAGCAACGGTGCCAAATATTCATGGCCAAGCAGAGGACGAATGCAATGCCTATAATTCTTATAAGCCGGTTTTAGAAAAAAAACTTGCCTATATTGAGCAACTGCTCAAGGAGGGATGCAAATGAAACTGATTCTGATCGCAATCGGGTGCGGTATGTTTCTGACGGCTAGAGCTTTCCATGAGGATTCCCCCGATGATCATATGCTGCAAACCGTTTCGTTTCCCAAGGGGGGGATGATTGTCTGGATTGCACACCTGAACGATTCAATCCATGCCGAGGGACTGGCAGAGAAAATAGCACTCGTTCCGGTATTGCCGAGAATTGAGATATCCACCGATATGACAAACGATTTAGTCCTTGCTAAATGGATTGTCGATGTCCGGATTCTTTTGAAGCACTCATTATCGTTGCCGGAACCGACGTGGAGCGTTCTGTATCCCCGTGACGAACTAAATGTAAATTTCATCAAAATAGGAGATCTGCTGAACTTGTTTCAGACAATATACGGGTGTCGCATTGTAAAAACAGATAAATATTTGCTTGTATATCCATTCCCAGATCAGTTGAAAGCCCTTTGTTATTCGGATGTTACAGGCAAGAAACGCTCTGGACTGAATTTTGTGGTCGGTCTATACACTGCACACCAACAAAACCATGTTTTCATACATGAGGACGCACTGACGGGCAAAGTGTACGTTCTCGCACCGGACAAGATTCATAATATGGTGCTTGCCGAGATCGGTAGTCAGGGACTTATGAAAACCGGTCTGCATGTCAAAGGATTATCGCTGGAAAACAAGTCTGGAGAAACACCAAAACAACACGATAGGCAAAAGCAATAATCGTGACAACCTCGAATAATATGAACCTGCGAAAAAAGTCTTATTCGCTGCAAAAGCGGTTGCATCTTCGATGTTCAAAGAGCCTTGTTGCTGTAATACTGTTGAGTATTATGTGCAAACTTATGGACGTTCTTTGAGTGAGAAAATCTTTGGGTCATTACCGAATGAACTTAAAGCCCAAACGTTCAGACAGGAGGATCTACAATGAACTTGAATGTCATGAGAGTGAGAGGAACATGCAATAACGCGGTTACTCGAAAGACCATTGTCCTTAGCGTCTATTGGGCAATGATTTTTATGTTTGGTTTTTTGTGTGGTATGGTGCTTGAAAGCATTCATAATTTAATATTGATAAAGTTTGACCTAGATAAAATGGTGATTCCCGAGTTTTCACATTTTGTCATTCGTAGTTTCCGGTCTGACTATCAACAAAGATTGTCAGTTGGATGGGGATCTTCAATCACTTCAGTTTTTGTGATTACGAATCTTTTTTTCGGGTGCCTTTTATTGATACTGAGGCTAACCGGCAGAAAGCCTCGAACCGTACTAGAAATTGGCTCGCACATTCTTGTTTTCAGCTTATTATCCAACTTATTACTTTTTATTTTCTTTTTCTATTGTCTATGTTTACCTTTAATGCCATTAACAGGAATAATGGGAGTGGCTGAAAATGAAGTCGTGCCTGGAGCCACTTTTATTGGGAATCAAATGTGCCAGTATGAATGTTGGATGATAAGGCTTATTATTGTTTTACTAGTTGCCACAATTGCAAAGTTGGTGCTGAAAATGTTTATTCGTAGAAAGTAGAAGGCACAACTATGATGTATAAAAGAAGAGAGGGTATCCGGCCCAATACAGAATGGGGGCATGCTCAACCTGTTCTTGATTACTGGGGAAACACAACAATTTTTTCTATTGGGAAAGCTGTTAACTGTGAACAATAAGGTGAGTTCAAATGAATGTGAAACGTATTAGCATCTTTGTGTTCGGAATTGTGCTCATTGTTGCGCTTGCGTTTTATCGGACCATCGGACGCCACAATATACCTTTGGCCCAACCTGGATGCCGGGCAGATGTGTCTGTCGGCTTCGACGGCCTCATGTGCCGTCTGCGGTCCCGGTTACGGGGTGCATTTCCAGCCCGTAAACATGTCTGAGAAGCTAATCGTTGGACACAGGATCTGTTTGATGGAGGGATGCGGCCCATCGAAAGGGAAAAGCCTGTGGATACAAATAGCCGAGCGCTCAACTGGCAACTAGGGACAGGTATTCTGTGTTTAACCCACGTCAGACCCAGGCCGACGGCGCGCACGGCGCCGGGGACGACCCCGACAACGACGGCCTGGCCAACCGGGACGAATCTTATTACGGCACAAACCCGTTCGACGGCGACACCGAAGGGGACTGTCCGACGCCTGGGAGGCGCTGTACCTAGGCACCGGCGCAGACCCGCTTGTCCCGTGCGACACTTTCGCCGACCCGGACACTAACGGCCTGTCCAACGCCGGGGAGAGTGTTCTCGGCACGGACCCTTTCGCTGCGGACACAGACGGCGACCGGCTCCCCGACGGCTGGGAGCTGAACCACGGATTTGATCCCTTCTTGAACAACGACACGGACGGGACAGGAGGCAACGGCGCCGGGGACGCGCAGCTTTCTCAGATTGGGATTTACTGTTGCCCATACCTGTGGCACGCGGTAAACTTACGGCCTTTCTTCAGGAGAGTGGTAAGTCGTAAGGAGAAGCGTTCAATGCTGACGGTATTGATCAATGCGGGTGTGGGGGTACTGCTGGCGGCGGGGTTGGGGATGACGGACACGGCCGCGTGGGGGTGGTCGGTGTTCTGGGGCGTGCTGGCCTTTGTGGCCGGGCAGGCGGGAACCGGGTTCCTGATCCAGAAACGGGTCAAGGCCGAGATGGGCGGCGTGCAGAAGATTCTCGAAGACGGCCAGAAGCGGGTTCAGTTCAAGGTGAACCAGTGGCAGACGCGCCCTCCGGGCAGCATCAAGCAGGCTCAGATGGAGATGGAGCGCGAGCAGCGGGTGTTTGTGGAACGGGCGCTGGAGGCCTCCAAAGGTCTGGAGCGGTTCAACCTGTGGGCGCCGCTGATGGGCCGTCAGATCGCCACGCTTCGTCTGCAGCTCTACTGGATGCTCAAGGAGTTCAAGAAGGTGGACGAGCTGTTGCCGAAAGCGTTGGTCGTGGACCCCATGATGGCGGCGATCAAGATGGCCCGCATGCACATGAAAGGCGAGGAAGGGATCGACAAGCTTTTCAAGAAGCAGTCGGCGCGGGTGCGTTACGGGCAGGGTGCCCTGCTGTACGGGCTCTATTCATGGATCCTCGTGCAGAAGAACGATCTCGACGGCGCGCACAAGGTGCTGATTCAAGCCAGCGAGAAGATGGAGAACGAGACGATCAAGCGGAACCGCGAGCATCTCGCCAACAACCGGGTCGGGCACTTCTCCAACGCCGGTTTGGGCGACGAGTGGTACGCCTTGCACCTGGAGCAGCCGAAGGTCAAGATGCAGCGCCAGCGACCGAATGCGTTCGGCCGGCCGTTCTGACGGGGAGGCCGAAGGGATCGGGAGAATCGGATCCATCGAATCTAAGGACGGGAAGTTGTGGCGGATAAACTGGAGTTGTGCGGGCTGGAGGTGGCGTGCGTCATCGGGGACCGGCCGGAGGAGCGGCGGCGCGAACAGACGCTGACCGTGGACGTCTCGCTGGCGTGTGATCTCGCCGCGGCAGGCGCGAGCGACGCGTTGTGCGACACGGTCGATTACGCGGCCTTGGCGGCGTCGATCCGGACGGTTTTGTGTCAGGCCCGCTGCCACATGATCGAGGGCGCGGCGGCGTGTGTGGCGCGGGTGTGCCTGGCCGATCCCCGCGTGACGGAAGTCCGGGTGCGGGTCGCGAAATCTGGCTCCGTGCCGGGGCTGCGCGAGGCGGCGGTGGAGATCGTGCGCGGCAGGGGCGACACGGCGCCATGACGGGGATGCCCAAGAAAGCGCTGGTATTGGCGGCGGGGCTGGGGACGCGGCTGCGGCCGTTGACGCTCGGCTGCCCCAAGCCGCTGATGCCGCTGTGGGACGTGCCCCTGCTGGAGCATGTGTTGCGCCTGCTGGAGGCGTGGGGCGTGGAGGAGGTCGCGGTCAATCTCCACTGGCACCCGGACGCGGTCAAGGCTTACCTTTCCGCCCGCGTTGGCCGGGCGCGGGCGCGTTTTTCGTATGAGCCGGAAATCTTAGGCACGGGCGGGGCGTTGCGGCCGGTGAGGGAGTTCTTGGGGGACGGGCCTTTCTGGGTGATCAACTCGGATATCGCCGCGGCGCTTGACCCCGCGCCGCTCCGGGAGGCGTTCGTGAAGGGCGACGGCTTGGCGGCGGTGTGGCTCGAACCGAAGAAAGGGCCGCGGACGGTGGAAATGGACCGCCGGGGCAGGATCACCTGTTACCGCAGCCCGACGCCCGGCGTGCCGGGAACCTTCACCCTTTGCGGGCTACACCTGATGTCGCCGCGCGTTTTCGATTTTCTTCCTGAGCAGCCGTTCTGCACACTGGTGGACGCCTATACGGCGGCGATGGAAGCCGGGGTGTTTGCCGACGGTGTGGCGGTACCCGGCAGCTATTGGGACGACGCGGGAACGGCGGCGTCGTACCTGCGCATCCATGCCGAGGTGAAACGTTTGGCGAAGTCCGGCAAGACGGGCGGCGGTTTGTATGACGGGCGGGTTGACCGGTGCGGCCGGGACGCGGCGAGTTTCTTCTGCGTCGGTGCGGGTGCGGCGGTGGGCGCGGGTGTGAAGGGGCAGGACAGCGTGGTCTGCGGGAACGCGCGTGTTGTGGACGGAAGCGTGTTGCGGCGCGCCGTGGTTGCGGGCGGGTGCGTGGGCGGGACCCTGACGGATTCCGCGTGTGTCGCGGCACCTGCGGCTGGGGAGGAGGCGTTGCCGGCCGCGCTGGGGGCGATGGGTTGGCCGCCTGAGGGGACGGCGGCCTCTTTTCTGGGTGCGCGGGGATCCAACCGCAGTTTCTGGCGGCTGTACCGCGGCGCGCAGTCGGCGATCTTCATCCCTTACAGTCTGGAGCGCCCCGAGAACGCGCGGTATGCGGGGCACGCGCGGGTCTTGGCGGAGGCGGGCGTGCCGGTCCCGGCGGTTCTGGCCGACCTGCCTGAGCGGAAATGCCTGGTGATGGAAGACTGGGGCGACGATTCCCTGCAGGCCCGCATGGCGGCGCGCTCCGGCCGGGCGGAGGCATGGTACCGTCCGGTGGTTGGCGCGCTGGCACGGCTGCACCGTGAAGGGACGCGGGGGGTGCTGGCAGGCGGCGTGGCGCTGGAGCCACCGTTTGACGAGGCCTTGTATGCATGGGAGCGGGAGTTGTTCGAGAAGCACCTGTTGGCCGGGCGGTACGGGTTTGAGGCGTTGCCGGAGGAGGTGACGCGGGAGCTGCGTACAATCGCGGGGCGTTTGGCGGGAGTGGGGCAGGTGGTGGTGCATCGCGACTTCCAATCCAGCAACATCCTGTTCCGCGGCAGCAGCTTCGTTTTCATCGATTTCCAGGGGATGCGGATGGGTGCCGCCGCCTATGATCTGGCTTCTCTTTTGTATGACCCTTATGTTAAACTTTTACCTTCAATACGTGAACGCCTGATTGCGGAATACGGGCGGTGCCATCCGGAGTGTCCCGAGGCGGCCGGACTGTTTTACGAAGGGGCGGTCCAGCGTCTGGTTCAGGCGTTGGGCGCGTTCGGGAGGTTGGCGTCCGTGGGGCAAGGGGTTTTTACGCGCCACATTCTCCCCGCGTTGGAGAATTTGCTGGAGGCGTCCGATATCTGCGGCTTAGAGGCGGTGGGAGGGTTGGCAGAGGAGCTGATCGCCCGGGAACAGCGCCGGCGGGGCGCGTGATTCCGGTCATCCCCCAAGGGGAGGGGCAAGAAGTCGAGCTGCGTCACATGAACACGACCATACACCAGTTTATATCGCGTGTGCGGCGCGAGGCCCGGCGGAAGCCGATGCCTGTGACGTTCAAGACCATGGGACGCGAGCGTGTGTTCTGCGGCTACGACTGGGGGGACGACACCTTCGTTTTCGAGAAGGATGTCTGGAAGCGCCTGGAGAACCACAGCCCCATGCTGATCGTCCGGAAGCGGGATTTGGTGAAGGGGGCCGGCGGGTATATCCTCACGTTGACCAGCGGCAATCATACGGTGGCCGCGATCCCGCTGCTGTCCGGGCAGCTGTGGAACCTGGGCCGCGTGCCTGCCGCGCGTCGGAGCCGCATGTTGCAGGGCGACGTCCTTTGCGCGAATGTGGTGAACGGGGTGATTGAGATTTCGCAGCGCGACGTGCCGACGGGCCGGGTGACGGAGACGGACGAATGGCTGCAGAGTGTCGGGTTTGCGCTCAACGAGGTCATCATGGCGGAGCGCAACGACGCGACGCTGGGGCATTACCGGCGGCAGGGGCAGGAATGGCGTATCAAGCCGCTTGCCTGGACGCGCCGCGAGATGGATGCGGCCTTGCGCATGAGCCGGACGCATATCAACACCTGCCTGAAGTATTACCACAGCGCCAAGGGCGTGCATTTCCTTTCCTACACCGACTTTCACGCGTTGGATGCTGTGCTCGCCCAAGACTATGCGCAGTTCGTCGAGTGTTTGCGCGAGCTGGTGTCGATTTTCGAGGGGGACGTGCGCTCCTGCATGCGTGCCCCCAAGTTTCACGGCCACCACGAGATTGAACTGTTCGGCCTCCGGCGCGGCGAGGCGCTTGAACAGCTGGTCCCTGAATTGGAAAAGCTGATGGAGGGGATTGCGCTCAAGCGTCTTGACCAAACCGAGGTGGTCAAGCGTTTCCAGACGATCGACGCGCTCTTCAAGGCTTCGCTTGAGCGTCCCGAGCTGGCCGACGACACGAGCGGCGACTTTGTTGAGACGCTCTACATGCACCTCACGGGAGAGGTGTATTACGGGCACGGCGATTCGGTGTCGCCGGCCTTCGACGACCGGCGGACGGCTCTGCCGGGCGCGACGTTCCGTGGCGGGCTCCCCGACTTCCATCCGGGCGCGGACGACCGGACGCGGGTGCTTTTGGCGAATGTCGAGCAGATGATGAGTCAGGATGAGCGGGTGGAGTATGCCAATCTTTATGAGGTGCGTTCTGACAGCGATGCCACCGGCAAGCTGTCGGTCGGCGCGGGCGTGACGCGCGAGATTGTTTTCAAGACCAACCGGCGCCCGCTGTGTACGAGCCTGATTGAGAAGCGGCTGGCGCTGAAGATGCCGGGGTACGGGAGCTACATGCTTGCGCGGGTACAGGCGTTCAAGGCGTTGGGCGTGGGGTTCGGCGAGTACCGGCTGCTGATGCGGTTGGACAGCCAGGCCGGGCGCGAGATGAACTATTTCATCCGCAACCGCTGCCCGGGAGAACCGCTGGACGATATCCCCCCCCGGATGTTCCAGCGGACGGGCGAGTTCGGCGGCAGCGAGGCGGGCGAGGATCCGGAGGTGGTGTTGGCGTTGGGCGCGCTGTTGGGCGACGCCGCAGCGCAGAACCTGGTGCTGAAAAAGTTTTTGCCTGAGACGCGGCATTGCCGGTACGGCGTCGGCAAGGAGGTTTTCGAGTTCGGGTATGACATCGGCAGCAAACGCGAGATGCCGATGCGTGTGATGTTGTGTTCGATCCGGGGTTCCTTGGGCTGGCCCGACACCTCCTATACCGAAGAGAACCTCAAAAACCTGTTCGATTTTTATTTGGACGCGTACGCGAAAGAGCTCTGCCGGTATTGGGCGAAGCACCGCGAGGCGGTCGAGCTGAACGCTCTGGCCGACCGTTTTTTCGACGGTTTTGAGTTCAAGACGCGCGAGATGCACTGGAATTACTCGGTGCGCCGCGAGCAGTTCGATGACTTTGACCCGCATTTGCGCCACAATTACGCTTTCACCAAGAAGTGGCATTTCGCCTTGTGGTCGCTCGACCGTCAATTGCGGCGGCTGGAGCCGTTGCGGAAATTGTTTAAGGAAAAGGTGCAGTCGTTTGTCGCAGAATAGGAAGACGAGGGCGTCATGATCATGTCAAGAAACGCCGACAGCCTGATTGCGGCGTTTTCCCCTGCCTCAAAAATCAACGTTGTTTATGTTGAGGTGACGGACTCCGCGCGTGAGCTGGAGCGCAGCCATCTGTGCGGGCCGACCGCCGGTCTCATTCAGGCGGAGGCGTTGGCAGGCGTCGCCTTGCTCGGCGCGGAACTCTCGCGGCCGGAAGAGGCGGTCACCCTGCGCTTGCAGGTGTCGGGTCCGATCGGGGGCGTGCTGGTTGAGGCGCGTGCTGACGGCGGGTTGCGCGGTTACACGCAGGTGAAGGTGATGAACGAGCTGGACGAATGCGAGGAACTGGAGGCTTCGTCCGCGTTGGGCGAGTGGGCCGAGGTGCAGGTTGTCCGGTCTGTTCCCGGGAAAATTCTGGCGAGCGCCATGATGAATGTGAGCCCTGCTTCGGTGACCAAGGGACTGGAAGAGTACTACCGCCAGTCGCAGCAGCGGCATGTGCTGATACAGCTTTCGGCTTTGGCCTACGGCGGGTTCATTGACGGCGCGCGAGGTTTGCTGCTCGAATGCCTGCCCGACGGCGACCGGGAGGTGTTCCGGCGGCTGGCGGGGTTTGCCGATGACGGCACGGTGCTCGAATGCCTTGAAGCCTCCGCGTCGGTGCAGACGATGTGCGAGACGCTGGGTTTGGCTGACTGCGTGTTCCAAGAGCCGCGGCCGCTTAAGTTCGCCTGCCCGTGTTCGCCCGGACGGGTGGAGGGCATGCTGGAGGGGATGCCTTCCGGTGATCTGGAGGCGATGATCCGCGAAGGCTGTCCAGCCCGGATTTTTTGCCACATGTGCGGCAAAGGGTATGAGGTTGGGGTCGACCGGCTGAAAGCGATCTTAGACGCCAGGACGTAAGCCCGCCGCCCGCAGGGCGGGAAAGAACGGGAACGCTCAACGTTCAACACTCAACGCTCAAGGTATAGGACGAGGGTCCGGAATGAGGGATAGGGGGAAGATTCATGCTCCGTAAGTGGGGTCATCGCGTGTGCCTTTGGAGTTCTGCGGCGATCGTGGTCGGCGCGGCGTTGGTCTTGTATTCGTTCGCGGTCTGGTTCGGGAATCTGAACCAGGACGAGGGGTGGTATCTCTATGCGGCGCGCCGGGTGTCGGAGGGGGCGATGCCCTACCGCGATTTCTTCTTCACGCAAGGGCCGGTCATGCCTTACGTGTACGGTATGCTCTCCGGCCTCTGGATGCCGTTCGGGGTGCTCGGCGGACGGCTGGCCACGGTGTTCTTCGGTTTGTTGGGGTGCGTGTTGGCTGCGGGCCTGGCGCGGCGGGCGGTGCCGACGCAGCGGGCGGCTGAGGCGGGGATCTTGGGATTCGCGCTGACGGGCTGCAATCTCTACCACGTGTATTTCACGACGATCCCGAAAACGTATGCGCTGGCGTCGTGCCTGTTGCTGGGCGGGTATCTGACGCTCTCGCTCTGCCTGTCGCGCCGCAAGAAGATGCGGTCGCACCTGTCGTGCATGTGGGCGTTGCCCGCTGGGCTGCTGGTGGCGTTCGCGGCAGGCACGAGGCTGTCGCTGGGCATGCTGTTGCCGGTGACGGTGATTGGGCTGCTGTGCATGTACCGCAAGACCGGCGCGGCGTTTTTCTGGTTCGCGTTGGGCGGCGGGCTGGGTCTGGCGCTGGTGTACGGGCCGGCGCTGCTGGAGGCGCGCGAACCGCTCGTGTTCGCCCAGACGTACCATGTGGAGCGCGGGGGACGCGACCTGTTCTATATGGCGGGCTCGCTGTCGCGGACGGTGCGGGCGTATCTGCCGGCGTGCCTGTTGGGCGTTGCGCTGTCGGTCTTCCGGCTGTTCCACGGCGCCGGCGTGCCGGGGCAGGCACCGCAAGAGGAGCCGGGGGGCGTGGTGTATCACGGGCGGCTTTGGCCGTGGCTCTGGCTGGCGGCGTTTCTGGCGGTGTTTCTGGTCCAATGGTGCAGCCCGTTCCCGTACGACGATTATCAGGTGCCGGTGATGGGGCTGTTTATTGCGGCGGTGGCGGGCTGGGCTGCGAACAGCACCTCGTCCGGTGTCTTGCGCGGGTGTGTCTGCCTTTTATGGGTGCTGTCCTCGCTCTTGGCATCGTTCTCCTCGCCGCTCGCGCAGGAGTGGTTCGTACACCGGCAGGACCGCTTCTGGGTGGTGCGCAAAGAGATGCCGGACCTGGCTTTATTGCGGATGACGGCGCGCGATGTCAAGGCGTTGGCGGAGACGGACCGCGAACTTCTGACCCAAGACACGTATTTGGCCGTCGAGGCGGGGATGCGCGTTCCGGCGGGGCTCGAGATGGGGCCGTTCACCTATTTTCCGGAGCTCAGCGATGAGGCGGCCGCACGCTACCATGTGATGAACAAAAACCGGCTGACGGCCTTGCTGGAGGCGGCGCCGTGCCGCGTGGCGGCTTTCAGCGGATATGGGCTTGCCATCCGCGCGCCGGTGATGGACGAGGTGCCCCTAGAGGACCGGCAGTTGTTTTTGAGCGTGTTGGGGAAGAACTACGACCGTGTGCAGGAGCTGCCCGGCTTCGGGCAGAACAGCACAACGCTCCAGATCCTGAAGCGGCGGACCCCGGTCGTGGAGAAGACCCCGTGAGCGGAAAATATGGCTGATGTGTTAAAGACGATCCAGACCCCGAACGACATTCGGGCTCTTGCCCCTGCGCAGTTGCCCGTGCTGGCCGAGGACATCCGCGGCGTGATTCTGGAAACGGTGAGCCGGACCGGCGGTCATCTGGCCTCCAACCTCGGCGCGGTCGAACTCACGATCGCGCTGCTGCGCGTCTTCTCGCCGCCGGCGGACAAGGTGATTTGGGATGTGGGCCACCAGACGTACGCATGGAAACTGCTGACGGGCCGTCAGGACCGTTTCCACACGCTGCGGCAGCGCGGCGGGCTTTCAGGTTTCCCGAAGCCCGGCGAAAGCCCGTATGACGTTTTCGGGGCCGGCCATGCGGGCACGGCTCTCTCCGCCGCGCTGGGAATGGCCGTCGGGCGGGACCGCTACGGCGGCTCCGGACAGGTGGTCGCCGTGATCGGCGACGGCTCGATGTCCAACGGCATTTCGCTGGAGGCGCTGAACAGCCTCGACGAAGTCCACAGCAAGGTGATCGTCATCCTGAACGACAACGAGATGTCGATTTCGGAAAATGTGGGCGCGCTTTCGAGGCGGCTCGGGCGCATGTTGGCGGACGTGCGTTACAACCGGATCAAGGCTGCGGCCGAGGCGGCGGGGCACCGGCTGCACATGACGCCGCTGCGGCGGATTTATCACCGCCTCGAGCAGGCCGTCAAAAGCCTGTGGCTGCAGAATTCGTTTTTCGAGGCGTTCGGCTTGCGGTACATGGGGCCGATCGACGGCCACGATTTCAACGCGTTGGAGAACGCTTTGTGTTCGGCGCGCGATTACAAACATTCGGTCTTGATCCACGTCGCCACGCAGAAGGGACGGGGGTTCCGTCCGGCGGAGCGCAGCCCGTCGGACTGGCACGGCGTGGGCGCGTTTGAACTGGATGCCCGGCATCCTCCCGAAACCAAGCCCGGCGGCTATTCTCAGGCGTTCGGCGAGGCGCTGACTGCGCTGGCGGAGGGGAACGCGGCGATCACGGCGATCACGGCGGCGATGCGCAGCGGGACCGGGCTGGAGCCGTTTGCCGAGCGTTACCCGTACCGGTTTTTCGATGTCGGCATCTGCGAGGCGCACGCGGTGGTTTTTGCGGCAGGGCTGGCCGCTTCGGGGTTCCGCCCCTTTTTCGCGGTGTACTCGACGTTTCTGCAGCGTGCGGTGGACTGTGTGATGCACGACGTGTGCATCCAGAACCTGCCGGTGGTCTTTTGTGTCGACCGGGCGGGAGTGGTCGGCAGCGACGGCCCGACGCATCACGGCATTTACGACATCCCGATGTTGCGGTGCCTGCCGAATCTGGTCATCATGCAGCCGCGGGACACGGTGGAGTTGGCGGCCATGCTGAAGACCGCGCTGTCGCATGCGGGGCCGGCGGTGATCCGGTATCCGCGCGAGCCGGGGCCGTCGTCCGGCCTGTCTGAGGTGTCCGAAGCGTTGCCGGTCGGCAGGGCGGAGGTGCTTGAACCGCTGTCCGGCGCGGCGCAGGGGCCGACCGTGTGGTTCTGGGCGTTGGGCGACATGGTCCCGCTGGCGGTCGCGACGGCGGCGCGGTTGAGGTCGGCCGGCGTGCGTGCCGGCGTGGTGAACGCGCGTTTCGTCAAACCGCTCGACGCGGTATTATTGGGCGGGCAGGCGCGGGAGGCGGCGCTGTTCGTCACGCTAGAGAACGGCGCGGTGGCGGGTGGGTTCGGGGCGGCGGTCCGCGAGGCGTTGGCGGCGGGAGGCCACGGGCAGATGGTGCGCGCCTACGGCTGGCCGGACGCGTTCGTGGGACAGGGAACCTTGGGCCAGCTGCGGGAAGACTTCGGGCTGACCCCGGAACGGCTGGCCGGGGAGATCGGGCGGTCGGTTCAAATATCGTGATTGCATCAGGTGGCTGAATCGGTCAAAATGAGTTTAATTGTTATGGATGAGGCGAATAGAGCACGGGTCCACGGCGTGCCGGGGGAACGCGCCCGGGCCGCAGGTGTCATGCGGGCGGTCGGGCCGTTGCTCGCCGCGCTTTTCGCGTGCGGGCTTTTCACCGGTGCGGTACTGCCGCGTATCGGGCTTGGGGCCGCAGGAGCCGGGTTTCTGGTTGCCGCCGGGGTGCTCGTGTGGGCGGTGCGCGACGGACTCAGGGGGATCGATGCGTTTTTCAAAGGCGCGCGCGGCGAGGAGCGCGTGGCGGCCCTGTTGGCCGTTTTGCCGTCCGGCTATCATGTTTTCCACGATGTGGCCTGTTGCGGGGGCGCGGGAGGCATTGACCATGTGGTGGCCGGGCCGACGGGGCTCTTTGTGATTGAAACCAAGTGCTGGTCCGGTACGGTCACGTTTGACAAGGGGGCGCTTCTTGTGAACGGGGCGCGGCCGAGCCGCCCGCCGCTGACGCAGGCACGCGCCTCGGCTTGCGCGTTGTCCCGCTTCTTGGCCGACAGGGTGGGCGAGTCTCCGTCCTGCTTGCCGGTGGTCTGTTTTGCGAGTGACACGTTCCAGCCGGGAAAAATGTCCTTCGAGGGGGCGGTGATCTGCAATGCGGCCGTGCTGCCGGGGCTGATCGCGGCGCATGAGGGCCATTTGTCCCCGGATGAGATCGAGCGGATCGTAAAGGTGATGGAGCAGAAAGATTTGTAATGAAGAAAGTATCACATGTTTGGCCCGCGGTTCTGGTCCTTGGGATGTCTTTGGCGGCCGTGTCGGCCGCGCCAGTCCAACTCGTGCCGCAGCCCCATTACGGTGACGTTGTCCGCAAGATGGCGCGTGTTCTTCCCGCGGCGCATCTTTCACAGCGGCCGTTGGATGACGGGATCTCGCCGATCGCGTGGACAAACCTGCTGAACGCGCTTGATTTCGACCGCAGCTACTTTCTCCAGAGTGACGTCGCAGCCTTCACGAACATGCAGTTCCAGATCGATGATGCCATGAAGTCTGGCGACATCGCTTTCCCGTATGAGGTGTACCGCGTGTTCCGTGAACGGGTCGGGCAACGGTATGTTTTTGTGACGAACCTGCTCGCCAAGGGATTCACGTTCACCAACGATGAAACATACACCTGGAAGCGCAGGGATATGCCGTGGCCCGCCTCTCAGAAGGAACAGGACGAGTTGTGGCGCAAGCGGATCAAGAACGAGGTCCTGACGCAGGTGATCGGGCGGGAGCTCGATCAGGCCGCGGCCTCGAATATCGTGGTTGCCGCGGCGGTCACCAACGCGGCTCAGGCGGCAAAGGGCTCCGTTACGAACGCGCCGCCGGACACCCCGGAGGAAAACATCGCCAAACGGTATAAGCAGCTCCTGATCGTGATCCAAGACATGGACGAAGAGGCGGTTTTGCAGCGGTATCTCAGTGCGGTGGCTACGGCCTATGACCCGCACTCGGATTACATGTCTCCCATGCGCAAAGAGGATTTCGACATCGACATGAACCTTTCGCTCTGCGGGATCGGCGCGCAGCTGCGTTCGGAAGACGGCATGGCCATGATCATGGAGGTCATCGCCGGCGGGCCCGCGGACCGCGACAAACGGAAGATCCGCCTCGAAAGGAACGATAAGATCATTGGCGTGGGGCAGGGGGACGGGCCGATCGAGGACATCGTCCATCTGCCGCTCAACAAGGCGGTGCGCAAGATCCGCGGCGAGAAGGGCACCAAGGTTGTGTTGAAGGTGATTCCCGCGTCGGATCCCAGCGGGGCCACGACCAAGCAGGTCGATCTCATCCGCGACGAGGTGAAATTGGAGGAGCAGGCCGCGACCGGGCGTGTCACGCGCGTGACGCTGGCGGACGGTTCGGCGCGCAAGCTCGGCGTGGTGAGGCTGCCGACCTTTTACGGCACGATGGACAAGCGGCCCAATCAGCCGGGTTTCCGCAGCGCCACGCTGGATGTGGCCAAGCAGATCGCCGCGTTCAACAGCGAGAATGTTTCGGGACTCGTCCTCGACTTGCGCAACAACGGGGGCGGCTCGCTGCGTGAAGCGGTGAGCCTGGCGGGGCTGTTTGTGCGGAGCGGGCCTGTGGTGCAGGTGCGCGAGCCGCGCCAGATCGTCGTGCTGCCCGTGCCCAACATGGATCCCGCCATGGCGTTCCGGAAGCCGGTGGTGGTGCTGATCAACCGGACCTCCGCCTCGGCGTCGGAGATCGTTGCCGGCGCGCTTCAGGATTACGGCAGGGCCGTGTTGATCGGCGATTCCCAGTCGCACGGCAAAGGTACCGTGCAGACGGTGATGCCGCTGGGGTCTGAAAAATTCGGCTCCATGAAGGTGACCACCGCGAGTTTCTACCGGATCAACGGCTCTTCCACGCAGCGCAAGGGCGTGGGGGCAGACATTGTGATCCCTTCGATATTGGACGGCATGGATATTGGCGAAGACAAGTTGCCGGGCGCGTTGCCGTGGACTCAGGTGGAGTCTGCCCTCTACATTCCGGTTTCGGATGTGGCCAAGTTCGTGCCTCAGTTGAAGGAGAAGTCCGCCAAGCGTCTGGCCGCGAACAGCCGTTATGCGCGCTACTGCACCCTTGTGCGGCATGTGCAGGAGGTGAATGCGAAGTCCGAGGTGTCGCTGGAAATCAACGCGCGCCGGAAAATCATGAAGGCCGAGCGCGAGATGCGCAAGCTTGAGGACGAGGAGATGGAGTCCGCGCAAAAAGGCGGCGAAGAAGATGACGTGGTTCTCGACGAGGCGCTCAACATCCTCTCCGATATGGTCACCCTTTCGGGCGGGGCGGACATCCCGATGGAGACGGAAGGCGACCTGCGAACGCGCATGATGCGCATCTTCGGGCGCGACATGCCGTAACCGCGACGTTTTTTAGGAGGCGGACCGATGAAAATCAAATTCACGAAGATGCATGGTGCGGGCAATGATTTCGTGCTGATCGATGACCGGGAGGGGAAGGTCCCCTGGGAAGACCATTTCCTGATGGCCGCCCTGGCGGCGCGCCGGACGGGGGTCGGCTGCGAGGGCGTGATCCTGGTGCAGCAGTCGGACAAGGCCGATTTCCGCATGCGTTTCCTCAACCCCGACGGGACGGAGGTGGAAATGTGCGGGAACGGGTCGCGTTGCGCGGCGGCTTTCGCCCACGCGATCGGCGCCAGCGGCACGGCGCTGACGATGGAGACGATGTGCGGCCTGGTGGATGCGCAGCTTACGAAAAACGGGGTCTGCGTGTGGATGCCCGAGCCGTCGAAAAAAAACTACGGGATTGAACTCAAGGTCGGCGGCGAGACCATCCGCGGCGATTTCCTCAACACCTGCGTGCCGCATTTCGTCGTGCAGGTGCCGAACATCAGCGCGGTCAATGTGCAAGAGCTGGGGCACGCGTTGCGTCTGCATCCCGCCTTCGCGCCCGACGGCACCAATGTGGACTTCGTCACTTTCCGCGCGCCGAACCGCATGACGATGCGCACCTACGAGCGCGGGGTCGAGGCCGAGTCCGGCGCGTGCGGCACGGGGGCGGTCGCGTGTGTGGTGGTGGCCGTGGAAACCGCGCGGTTCACCCTGCCCACGAAAGTGAAGACCCCTTCGGGTTACGATCTCGTCATCGACGGCGACTGGCGCCACCACAAATGCACAGGCCTGACGCTGACCGGTCCCGTGAAATTCGTGTTCAGCGGCGAGATCGACCTCGATGACATTGACCTCGGCGACGAGATCGACTGAGCGCATGAACCGTATCTCACGCGACGGGGTCAGCAAGTGCTGCCTGTTCCGCTAACGCATTAAGCAACGGCAAGACGGCCGCCTGTGAGCCCAGACTGTACCGCGCCACCTGAGAGAAGCCCCCGACGTGGATGGTCGTTGCGTCATCCGGCAGAATCCTGAACATGTCCTCGTCTGTCACGTCATCCCCCATGGCGAGGACAAACCCATAAGTGCCCTTGCCCAGCAAACGTTCCGCCTCTGTGCCTTTGCTGAAAGCAAAGGGCTTGACCTCCACCACCTTGTTGCCGCGCATGATGCGCAGGTTCAGCCGTGAACACGGTGCCATGAGGGCGGCGACGAGTTGCTTTTCACGCAGGTCGGCCAGCCAAGCGTCGCAGTTGCGGTAGTGCCAGACCAAGGCGGTTTTCTTCTTTTCGATGTGAGCCCCCTGCGTCTGGTTGGTGATACGCGTCATGATGGCGAGCACCTCCTCATCCCAGTCCGGCATCTTTTCCAACAAGCCGTACCATATGCCGTTTTCTTTGTGGAACGCCCCGTGTTCGGCCGCCAGTAGCACGGGCAGGTCTCCCAGCCAGCGGTCCAACGTGTCGCGGTCGCGCCCGCTGCACACCGCCACCGTGTTGCGCGGGTCGCTGGCTAGCCGTGTCAGTGTGTCTCGCACCGCCTTGTCCGGTACGGCCGCCTCCGGCCGCTTGCGCAACGGAGTCAACGTTCCGTCGTAGTCGAGCAGGATCAACCTCGCGGCGGCACGGTCATACTGGGCCTTGATCTCGCGCAAGTGTGTCTCCCCGATTTGGGCCTTGCGCAATTGAGTGTTCTTGTTGTAGTTCGCGTCCAACGCCCCGATGAAGTCCGCGGCCCACTTGTCTACATTCTGTCGCGCCAACAACGCCTGCATACGTTGTAGACGCGCCCTCTGTTCTTCTTCGGGCATTTTTATCGATTCGATGATTGCCTTGCTGACCTCGTCCGCGCTGTTGGGGTTCACCTGCAATGCGTCCGACAATTCGATTGCCGCTCCTGCCCGCTCGCTCAGGATCAGCACGCCGGGTGCATCACGCTTTGTGGCGACGTATTCTTTGGCGACCAGATTCATGCCGTCGCGCAACGGTGTGACGAGCGCGATGTCGGCCACATGGTAAAGAGCCAACAACCGTTCCTGCGAGAAGCTACGGTAGTAATAGTGGACGGGGGTCCAGTTAGGTGTGGCAAAACGGCCGTTGAGTTCGCCGATCATCTGGTCGATCTTTTTTTTCAGCGCTGCGTATTCCGGTACCGTCGCACGTGAGGGCACAAGC
>JAQVSS010000219.1 GCA_028700415.1 Kiritimatiellia bacterium | reverse complement strand
ATATAATCAGCAGTGTGAAAGACCCTATGTCTACGCTAAAATCCTGAGGAATTCAGGTTCAAACTAAGAAACAATACGCTCGCACTGGCGGATATCGTGCTGGTGCTGCTTACTCTGGTATGGGCCTTGGCGGGCATCTATCCGTTTGCGCCCTGGATCGCGTGGGGTAACCTTCCTTACCTGCTGTGGGTCAGCTTTGCCACCGTGCTGCAATCAAGCATCACGTGGCTAAACCGGTAAGCCACATTCGGATTGAGGAGCGATTGGCCGATGCGGCTTTTCGCCTTGGAACTGGGTTATGATGTGATTGGAACGGAACGTGTGTCCAGAGGGTGGACAGGTTTTTTCCGTCCAGTCAGATGTGCAGCACGAACCATGACAGAGACATCAATGCCGCTAAGAATATCTTTGCGGACTGTTCATCAATAATCAGCTCTATAGGTTCTCCGAGAGATTGACCAGACGCGTCAATCTCTCGGAGAAAAGTGCTGCTAATTTTTCAACAGTCCTTTAGCAGAAGGGTTGCGTTTGTTAAGTGCATGACAAACAAGGTCCGTGGGACACACGGGAATCTACGCTTGGGGAGAGTATGTAAGACCTGGAAACGCTGTTTCCGTGCAGGCGACGCTCGCAGAACCGAGAATCCCCTGCCTGTAGGCATGGGGCGTGTCAACATAGCGATATCCATAAAGGGAAGGGGTTGTTTCGCATGCTCGTCTAGAAACCGGACACGCTGGCCGGGATCCGTTTCTATGAAAAAAGGCTGCCAAACTGAATAGGCTGCATGGCGGCTGGCGGTTGTGTAACTCGTCCGGACAAGATAACGATTCGCCTCATGCCTTGGATCAGGCGGTTTAAAAAACGAATTGTTCTTAAAACTGTTTTATTTATCGAGACGCCATCGAAGTCAGCCGCAATCGCCAATGGGCAGACGCCCTATGAATCTGTACCCGCTTCATCCGCTTACCCGGGTATGCGTCAACAATCCCGCGTGATGTTGCATCTCTTGAAACCGCTGCGGATAAAGGTTATTTCGCCCTGCCAGGAAGCAAGATTCCTAGCGGATCTTATTGCTGTGATCATGAGCGACGCGCGATCACATACAAGGTGGCGGCGACTGTTCTGCGAAAAATGAAATAATGACATGTTGAAATATGTTATAATCAATACAGGCCTATAAAAAAGGAAGGGAAGTGTCCGTATGTTGAAAGAACTCATCAAGCGGATCGATTCCGCCATTCCAAGCCTGTTCCCAGTCGATGCTGTTCAGTTCAACGATCCGATTGCCTTGCAGACAGAATGGAAAGGGGTGAGATCGGGAAAAACGAGCGGCGCATCCTCAGTCTTGGTCCAGAGGGACGCCAATCTTCTCGCCTATAAATCATCAATCGCTGGATTCATCATGGGTGTCTTCTTTATCTTGTCTGGTTTGTTTATTTTTGGCTTGTATTTCTTCATACCCGGTACAAAACCTTGGTTCATTTTAATTATCGGTCTTGTTTTCACCTTGGTTGGCATATTGATTTTCCGCCAGGCGTCTTCGCCAGTTGCTTTTGACAAAACATCCAGGTTGTTTTACAAGGGTCGGCGGCAGCGGAGCATGCCGGATGAAACAGATGTGAAGCATTCGGCCCGTTTTGACGACGTCCACGCTATTCAACTGCTAACGCGTTTGGAGAGTTCGAGCAGCAATAACGGACCTACTCATTATTATCGCGTCTATGAAATGAATCTGGTCAAGCACGACGCTCAGCGGATTCACGTGATGACGTATGGGAAAGCCTTGAAGGCCAGGGAAGATGCAAAATTAATATCTGAATTTATCAATATACCCATTTGGGATGGTATCGATGGATGATCGGATAGATCCTAAGAAATATCATTTAATAGGCCATTAAGTGGTCATACCCAAATAGAGCGTTGTCGTGTAAAATGAAAATATTCTAAATTAACATATTGATATTTGCTTAATATAGCTATATTATATGGTTAGGGCATGTCCAATATGGTAGTGGAGGTGTTTTGATGGACAAATTGGCAGCAATCTTGATCACATTCTTCCTGGGCGGTCTTGGTGTACATCGGTTTATGGCTGGTAAAATTGGAACGGGCATCGTCTGGCTGCTTACTGCCGGTTGCTTGGGCATTGGCTGGCTGGTCGACTTCATCATGGTCTGTATGGGCAAGTTCAAGAAAAAGGACGGCACGATTTGGACCAAAAGCTGATCAATCACACTCTAGATGACAAAACGGCAACTAACTGGCGCAAATTAGTTGCCGTTTTTTATGGATTGAATGATTTTCAGATTTCAGCCGTCCGGCTGGGCGGCAAAATAATGTTCGGTAGCATAGGAAAAATGTGACATGAGAAAATCCCGGGCAGCATCGGCGATGCCGGTTTTAGCGCAGACAATGTCAAAGCCGTGAAAGCAGCCTTCAAACACGTTCAGGTGCACATCGGTGCCATGTGCGCGCAGCCGTTCGAAGTAATCGATCACCTCATCGCGAAAAGGTTCGATGCTGCCGACATACGTGCAGGCCGGAGGCAGACCGGTCAAGTCGCGGCATCTGGCCGGGGCGGCGTAAACGGGAACCTGGTCTGTTCGGAACAAGGACCCCAGATAGAGACGCCAGCTGACCTCGTTCGATTTTGAGTTCCAGAGCGGGCCGTCATTATCCGCCGCGGACGGTGTGGCCATCCGGTCATCCAGCATGGGGTACAAAGGCATCTGGAAAGCGATCGCCACCTCTTTTTTATCCCGCGCGTACAAGGTCAGCGCGACCGCCAGGCCGCCGCCGGCGCTGTCGCCGCCGACCATGAGCTGGTCGGTGCGCACACCGTAAGAGGGCCCATTCTCCTTCAGCCACAGCAAGGCGGCATAGCCGTCTTCCAGGGCGGCCGGATAAGGCGCGTCTATGGAAAGCCGGTAATCGGGGGAGACCACCACGCAGTTGCTCTTAGCGATAAAGCGCTGGATAAACAGCTCGTCCTGCTCCGGTGTCCCCAACGCGTAACCGCCGCCGTGAAGCCAAAGCAGACCCGGCACATGCGACTTGGGATTCTGGGCGGAGTAGATACAAAGCCGGAGCAAACTGCCATCAGGACGGACGATGGTTTTTTGCTCGTAGGTTAACGGGCTGCGGCATCTGCCTTTCAGCTTTTGATTGGCTTTTTTCGCAAAACGGTATTTGCGCTCGGTGAAACTTGGCCAAAGCAAGCGAATCAGGGATGCGGCCCGGCGCAGCTCGGGATGGATCATGGCTGGATCGATATGCATGCTATCCCTCCGTACCTTCTGCCGCGATCGAAAATGGACGGTTTTTGCCAAGCAGGATGACGCTGCCGTTGATCAGCAGATACAGCGCGACTGCTGCCGATCCGACGATATCCATAATAGAGGCGGCCTGTGAGAGAGGGGCCAGCGCGACCATCGCCAGCGCGGCGGTGACACAAGCGTCTACCCAGGCCTTGGCCTGATACAGTCGGCTCTGAACGGCAAGAATCGGATTGGGCGCCTCCTTGTTCAGCCGGCGGTACAGGAACCAGAACCAGGTGTTGGCCACGACGCCCAAGATGGCGATGACCAGGCCGGGGACGACATTGCCTTTTTCTGCGGCAGGATGACGCAAGGCCACGTAGAGCATCGCGAGGCCGCCTAGCCCCATGGCGGCGCCGACACAGCGGTCGGCCACCTGTTCGAGGCGGCGTTTGCGGTTCGCGTCCCGTTGCTCCTTGTGTGTGATGCGGTAGACAACAAAGGACACGACGATCGCGGCGAGCTCTGCTGACCTGCGGATGAAGTCCGCCAGCTGGGTCGACGACTTACCCAGGAACAGCCCGATCCCGACGACGAACGGCCCGGGCAAGCTGAGCAAAACGGATGCGAGCAGTGTGCGCTCCCCTGCCTTTTTCGTCATAGCGGCACACCCCAGACATGCAGCAGCGGCAGCAGCACCGCCGCGGCGGCAAACGGGCAGGTGACCGTATCCATGCCATGGCGGGTATAAAGTTCGACGACGGCGCTGGCAGCCGCGGTCACAGCCGCGATGACGATGCCGGCATACCAGGATACAGGGGCGTTGATCAGGACGGCGGTGAGGACCGCGGCGAAGGACACGGCAAACATGGCCAACGTGCCTTCGACGCTCTTGCGCCCCTCGATCAACTTGCCTTCGAGAAAGCGCCTGCCGTATTTTTTCCCGACTAAAGCGGCGGCCGCGTCGCCGAATCCCCAGGCGCAGACACACGCCAGCACCAGCCACCTTTGGCCCAGAAAGCCCCAGCACACGCTGTTCAGCACCGCGAACATGCCGAACACCAGAACCAAGCTGCGCTTGATTTCACCGTTTTTCCGCTCAGTAAGCAGTTTGGAATACCCGGGAACCTTCTCCGCCAGCGAGAGCAGGGGAAAGACAACGGCGACAAAGACGAGCGAGGCCAGGGATGAGATCCACCACGTCTGAAAGGCATAGACCCAGGCAAACAAAGAGCACAGCAAAATGATGTGCAGGAGTTTTCGAAAAACTTCGGTTGGGATGCGGACCAGGCGGCGCAGCAGCAGCGCGCCTGCCGCGGCCAGGAGGAAATAGCCGCCGATGATCCCCAGGCCCCTGAACAAGTCGATCATCTTTTGGTCACCCGTGCGTTTACGTTCGTATGCACCTGGTTCAGCAACATGGCCAGGTGCTGGAAGTCCGGCTCGCTGATGCCGCGCAGGGCGACCTCGTAAACCGTTTCGTAGGCTTTCCGGATTTGGCTCCTAGCGATTTTTGCCGTATCCGACACGGTGACCCGGTAAGTGCGCGCGTCATCCGTCAGCTTTTCGCGGTGAACATAGCCCTTGTTTTCGAGCGCATGGACGGTTCTGGAGACAGCAGCTTTGCCGATGTCGAGCCTCTCGGCCAAATTCTCCTGCGAAAGCCCGCTTTTTTCCGCGAGAAGGTGAAAAAGAATATCGCCCTCCGCCCCGGTCAGGTTAAGTGCTGCCAGTTCAACGTTGACAATCTGCCTTGCGGAGCGCAAGACGGCCTTCATGGTCATCCAAACAGCGCCGATATCGTGTCTTATCATCCTCTGTAACCGCCTTCTTAACCGCTAAAAAACATCTTAACGCAGAATAGTTGACAAATCAACTATTGCGCGAGAGGTTCAAGGCAACGGACACACACGCCATGCTGCGGGCCAGTCCAAAAGCATGGATGGATCATAAAAAGCGCAATGGAACGGACCACTTATTAACGGACCACCCGCATCACCCGTTGCGTATGCCGAGATGCCTTTCGGGTACGCCGCCAGGAACCACATGTTCCTGGACGCAACATGTACCCCGCTGTAGGCGTCAAAAAAAGATGTTAAGATATGAGAGAACAAGCTGGACAAGCCATATATGACTAGGAGGACAAGCCATGGTTGACAAGGATGCATTCGTCGCCCTCGCGTCACAAGTTGGCGCAAAGACAGCCGAGCAGCTTCGTCTGCCACGCTTTGCGCGCCTGATCGACGCGCTTGTCGCCAGAGGTATCGAGGACGATCTCATAGCCGGGATGCTGACAGAGGCCATCACAGCGCTTAAGGAATACCTGGCGGGTGACCTGTCGAAGAAAAAGGCGGTTCAGGCCATTTGCGACAACCTGACGAAGCATGTCCGCGAAAAGTACGGGCTTGTTGAAAAAGGGTATTACGTGGGGACTTATCTGGCGATAGGCGTCGCGATTGGCTGCGGCCTGGGGGTGGCGCTCATGGCCGCTCAAAATTCAGCTTACCTGGCCATCGGTACGGGTATCGGTATAGCCCTTGGCGCGGCATTGGGATCGGCAAAGGAAGAGCAGCTTAAAAAAGACGGGAAGCTGTACTGACATTTTCGCGTGATGATTGCCAAGCGAGGGTCATGGCCGCAGTGTTTCCGGTATGCTGGCCAGGAGCGGCATTTTGATCATTAAATCGATGCCGACATATATCCAAAAGACATACTGGGGACCGAGCCCGTCCCAGATGATGCCGCCAAGCAGCGCCATGGCGGCGCCGAACAAGGCTTTGATCAGCCGATTCATGCCCAGCCATCGGCCCATTTGCTCAGCGGGAAACAGCTCCATCTCCATCGCCCCGGTGATCGGTCCGGACAGATGCAAAAACCCCAGCAGGATGCCGGCAATGACCAGGAAAGCCGGCGAGGGTGCCCAGACCAGGATCAGGTTCGCTGCCCAGAAGAGCGGAATGAGGATGTAGAGCGTTTTTTTCCGGCCGATCTTGTCGGCTAGGGCGCCCGTCGGTATGCCGAACGCGATGGATGTCAGCGCGGCGCCGGTCACCATCGCACCCAGGATATAACCGCTGGCACCTTTGATTTCCTTGGCGAAAACCTGGGTGAACGGCAAGATCATGCCAAAGGGGATTTGATTTAATGCGCCGATCAGCAGCCATTTTTGCGCGGTGCGATTTCCCCTTATTAGTTGTATGCCGTCATGAAACAGGTGCTTTCCGGCCATGCGTCTCGAGGTCCATTGACGCCCGGATAGCTCGGTTAGTACCAATAAGAACGAAAAAGCGGCTATCGTGGCGGCGACATAGAACAACGGCCTGATCCCGGCGACATTGACGCCGCCAAACTGCGCGACCAGCACAGCGGCGATCATGGGTCCCGCGATGCCCAGCAGTCCGGCCGCAGCCGTTTCGCACAGCATCATGCCCCGGGCCCTGTCTTCGTTGTGGAGACAGTTGCCGCAGATCGTCGCACAGCTGTGGCCGGCGCTGCCATTGCCGATCCAGTAGATGCCCATGGCGATGATGCAGATGATCCAGTTCGGTGCCAGCGCATAGGTGAGGTAGGCCGAAACCAGCAGCCCGATACCAAAAAGATAGATTTTTTTAGGGCCGTTCTGGTCGATCAGAATGCCGGTAAACGGTCCAAGCAAGCCTGCCAGCATCATGCCGATGCTGTTGACCAACCCCAACTGGGTTTTCGTGGCACCCAATGCAATAATGTAGATCGAAAGGTAAGGGAAGATCATCTGGTAGCTGAACCGCTCCATGGACGACCGTGCCACCGTGACGCGCCAGTCGCGATCCTGCCTGTTCCAGAATTGAAAAAGTGTGCGTAATGCGTTCGTTGTCATGATTCCCCTGGTTTTTCAGCATTTTCCGGTCGCTGCTGCCGATCCATTTCGGTAAACGGGTGAGGCGCCTGTTGTCATTTTTCCTTCTCAGCCTTGATCACGACAAAACCGCCTTTTCCAGAACCTTCCTGAAACGCTTGTACCTCATCGATCTTGTCCAGTTCGCCAAAAACGGTCTG
>JAQVSS010000218.1 GCA_028700415.1 Kiritimatiellia bacterium | reverse complement strand
TGCCCTCGATTGTGACCGAATGATGCGTGCGGTCAATTTCGATCGGGCCGCGGGTCAGAATGTCCTTCCCGTCATCCGGCTCAACCGCGGCGCGACGGAGCACGGAACGCACGCGGGCCGAAAGGATTCGCGCGCTGAACGGCTTGGTCACATAGTCGTCCGCCCCCACCTCCAGTCCAGCCACCACATCGGCATCCTCGTCGCGCGCCGTCACCATGACCACCGGGACCTTGGCGGTCCGCTCGTCCGCGCGGACCGCCCGGCAGAATGCGTACCCGTCTGTTCCCGGCAGCATCAGGTCAAGCAGGATCAGGTCCGGGACTGCCCGCGCGAGGGAACTCTTGGCCTCCTCGGCTGAGCGGCATTCCCTGATCTTATAGCCCTCGCGCTCCAGGTTGTACCGGAGCAATTCGCGGATATCCGCCTCGTCTTCCACAATCAGCAGGGTCTCGTTTGCCATCACCGCTCCTCTTTCAAGAGACCGTCTTTGTGACGGATGATTGTGCCGTCGACCAGATAAGCGACGTCCTCCGCGATGTTGGTCGCATGGTCGCCGATCCGTTCCAAATCGCGCGCGATACTGTGCGTCAAAATCAGCGACTCCGTCATGGCACCCGTGTTCGCCGGCGCCGCGCGCGCGATCACACCTTGAATGACCTCCACGTTCATGCGGTCCAACTCATCGTCGCGGGTGATCACCGCCGCGGCTTGCCGGACTTCAAGGCTGATCAGCGCGTCGAGACTCTCCTTCAGCATCTCCCGCGCCACCCGCCCCATCTGCATGAGCTTTCCCTGGAAGTCGGTCACCGGAAAATCGGCCAGCCGTAACCCGCGCTCCGCGACATTCACGACGATGTCGCCGATCCGCTCCAGATCATTGTTGATTTTGAGCACCGCAACGACAAAGCGCAAATCGCGCGCCACGGGCTGATGCAATGCCAGGATCTTGAGGCACTCCTCCTCGATCTGAACCTCGCGTTCGTCGATTTCCGCATCGCGGTCCATCCACATCTGCATCGCCTCTTTATCGCGCCGCTCCATCGCCTTGAGCACTTCGGACAGCCGCATCTCCACCTCACCCGCAAGCCGCAGGATGGCCTCTTTCAGCAACTCACTCTCGCGCGCAAAAATCACGTTCATCTGTCACCCTCCTCCCCATGCGTTCATCACCCGAAGCGCCCGGTGATATAATTTTCGGTCTGTTTTTCCCGCGGCTTTGTGAAGAGATCATCCGTTGCGGCGAATTCTACTAGATTGCCCTCGTAAAAAAAAGCCGTCATATCGGAAACACGCGCGGCCTGCTGCATGTTGTGCGTGACGACCGCGATCGTGTACCGCCCGCGTAACTGAATAATCAGTTCCTCGATGCGTGCCGTCGCTTTGGGATCCAAGGCCGATGTCGGTTCGTCCATCAACAGCATCTCCGGCCTCACGGCCAGCGCGCGAGCCAGGCAGAGCCGTTGCGCCTGCCCACCGGAAAGCCCCAGCGCGTTCTTGTTCAGCCGGTCCTTGACCTCTTCCCACAACGCGGCGCCAACCAGGCTTTCCTCCACGCGCTCGTCCAGTTCCGCCTTGGACAGGTTTCCGTGCAACCGCGGCCCGTAAGCGACATTGTCGTAGATGGACTTCGGAAAGGGATTCGGTTTCTGAAACACCATGCCGATCCTGCGCCGCAGCACCGCGGTATCCACATCGCCGCCGTATACGTTCTGCCCGTCGAAAAGCAACTCCCCGTCCGTATGGCAACCGGGAATCAGGTCGTTCATGCGGTTGATCGCCCGCAGAAACGTACTCTTGCCGCACCCGCTCGGCCCGATGATCGCCGTCACCAGCCCAAAAGGTATGGCCAGATCCACCCGCTTCACGGCCTCGCACTGGCGGTAAAAGACCGAGAACCCTTTGGCTTCGGCATGCGTTTTGGTTTTCTGTTTTGCGTCTTCCATCGTCTTTCCTACACTTTCAACCGTTTGGCCACCCGCGCCCGGATCAGGATCGCGGCCAGATTCAGGGCCAGCACGATCAGTACCAGCGTTGCCGCCATGCCGTATTGCACATGCCGGATCTCCTCAACCGCCTCATGCTCTGTGCACAGGTTATACAGGTTCCACGAGAGCGCGGGAGTCGGCTGCGACAGCACTTCCGAAGGGGTGACCCATTTGCCGACGCTCACCGCCGCCGTGAAAACGACCGGCGCAGTCTCGCCCGCCGCGCGTCCCATGCTGATCACGATGCCGGTGAGAATGCCCGGCAGAGCCGCGGGCAGAATCACGGTCAGGACCGTGCGCCACTGTCCCGCGCCCAGCGCCAACGCCCCTTCCTTGTAGGCGCGGGGCACCGCGGCGATCGCCTCTTCGGAGGAACGGATGACGGTCGGCAACACCAAGAGCGCCAAGGTCAGCGCACCCGCCAAGACGCTTTTACCCGGCGAGACATGCAGTGTATTGATGAAAAACGCGAGGCCGAACAACCCGAACACCACGCTCGGCACACCCGCCAGCGTGTTCACGCAGGAACGCAGGAACGTCAGAACCGGCCCCTCGCGGGCATATTCCTGAAAATAAACCGCCGCGACAATGCCCAGCGGCACGGCGATCAGCATCGCCCCCAGCGCCAGATAAACGGTTCCCAGAACCTCCGGGCCAATCCCGCCGAAAAAATGCGCATCGATCGAAGGGTCGGTCAAAAAACGGGGATAAAAGGTCAGGCGCGGACGCAACAGGCTGCGCAGTTCCTTCCGCAACAGGGGAAAGACGGGCGCCAGCGCGGTGCCCTCAAACAGCGGTTGCCGCGGCACATGAACTTTTTGGCTCCCGTTGCCGGAATAGTCCCACGTTTCTTCGAAGAGGATGTTTGCCGCCTTGTCCTGCGCCTGCCTCCAGCGCGTCTGCCCATAGATCATGCGCGTCAACGCGGGCAGGGGCTTCCCGGGCGCCGGTCCCAGCAGAACCGCCACACCTTCGCGCACCGCCTGAAAAGCGGGTTTTAACTCCTTGCGCCGCGCAACGGGCAAGGCCGGCAGTTCGCGCTCAAAGGCGGCTATGGCTTCGTAAACCGGCTCCCTCGCACGCTGGACTTCGGCCCATTCCGCCGCCACACGCTGCTCGTTGCCGCGTCCGAACTCGCCCAGCATCATCCGCCGGTACTCGACGGTACCCACGAACACATACGCGCCGGCCCCTTTGACGAAGATCGGCACGAGCACCCAAAGAAGGAACAGCGTCATCAGCGCCACGGCCAGATAGCCCCCGGCGGTGAACGCGCGGTCCAGAATTTTCCGGGTCAACATCCGCATGTGGTCAGCCTCCCCTCAAACGTTTGCGCTGCCGCGCCACCATCCATTCGCCGGCGAGATTGCAAACGAAACTGAAGAGCAAAAGACAAAAACCCATGGCAAACAGCACATGATAATGCGCCGACCCGGTCATCTGGTCCGCCTCACCCATATCGCCCGCGATCGTCGCCGTCAGCGTGCGCACCGGTTGCAGCAGGTTATACCACGGCTTCGGGATCTGCGCCGCATTGCCCGACGCCATCCAGACCACCATGGTCTCACCCAAAGCCCGCATGATGCCCAGCAAGACGGCCGAACAAATCCCGCTCATGGAAGCGGGAATCACCACGTTGACCAAAGTCTCGGCCCGTGTGGCTCCCAGCGCATAGCTGCCTTCGCGCAATTCGCGTCCCGCCGCCTGCAGCGCATCCTCCGACACGCTCACGATCGTCGGCAGTGCCATCACGCCCAGAATGACCGACGCGGTCAGCGCGTTCACCCCGCTCACGATCTCGATGTTGCCGGGCAGCCAACGCCCCGAGTCCTGCAAGAAAGGCGCGACCACCGTCAGCGCAAAGAACCCGTACACGACAGAGGGGATCGCCGCCAGCATTTCGATGACCGGTTTCAACACCTGACTCACCTTGAACGGCAGAATATCGCTCATGCACAGCGCCGCAAAAATGCCGGGCGGCACCGCCAGCACAACCGCCGCGCCCGTCACTAGAAAACTGCCGGCGAAAATTGCGGCAGCCCCAAACTGGGGCGGCTCGTGCGCCGGATACCATGCTTTTGAAAAAAAGAACTCGCCGACCCCGCTCGCGCGGAAAAACGGCAGGGCATCCCGCGCGATGAAAAAGATGATCGCCAGCACCGCGAGCGCAGCCGCAGACGTGACCGCAAAAAGAAAGGAACGGCCAGCCAAGCTGAGCAGCTTCCGGCGAGTTTGCTCGCCGGAAGACAGGATCATAGTATCCGGTGAGCGCATCTATTGTTTCGGGGGAACCGGCACGAAACCGATCTCCCCGATGATCTCCCTGCCCTTTTCGCTCCGGCTCATTCCGATGAACGTACCGGCCAAACTTTCAGGTGCCGGCTCGCCGTTCGTGAACATGAACAGCTCGCGCGAGATCGGATACGTCTTGTCGAGTACCGTCTCGACCGAAGGCGCCACGCCATTGATCTCAAGCGACTTGACCGATCTGTCCACGAACCCCAGGCCCGCGTAACCGATCGCGCCCTTAGTCATCTGCACGCGCTGACGGATGCCGCCATTGCTGCCCGTGTATTCCGCGCTCTCCACGATCTTGGCCTCTTTGCCGAGCACCAGTTCCTTGAACGTCTCGAACGTGCCGCTGTTGGTGTCGCGGCTGATCACCACAATCGCGCGGTCCTCACCACCGACTTCTTTCCAGTTCCTGATGGCCCCCGTAAAGATGTTTCGGATCTGCTCGATTGTCAGGCCTTTCACTCTATTCGAGGGATGCACGATCACCGGCAGCGCGTCATACGCCACCACATGCGCGACCGGCTTCACTCCCTTTTCCTCCATCGCCTTCCTCTCCGTGCCCTTCAGGTCACGCGAAAGGTTGGCGATGCCGCAGGTGCCGTTCAACAGCGCCTTGGCACCATTGCCGCTGCCCGATTCGCTCACCGTAATGTTAACGCCCGGATTCTGCCGCATGTAAGACTCCGCGAACGCCTTGGCGATCGGCCCGACGGTCGTCGAGCCGTCCAACACCAGTTTGTCCTGAGCCTGGGCGACCGCGCAACCGGCCACCAGTCCTGCCACGAATAACGAAACTCTCATTCTCTACCTCCTGTTTGATGAGCGGGTAACCTGTCCGCTTGATGTGTAGTGAACCACCTTCACGTTAGGCAAACGTGACGCTTCCGTTAGAAGCCGGTTAGAATTTGCCGTTCAGCTCGAACCGCACCCAGGTGGCCGTGTCACCTGCGCCCGCGGTGTTGTAATAGTCTCCTAAGAACATCGCTTCGCCCACCACCGCGCCCGTCACCTCGCCGCGCTGGCCGAGAATCTTGCTGACAATCGGGAAGTCGTAACGGAGTTGAGTGAAGTAACCGCGATAGCTGTCCGTCGCGTTGTTGTCCTTCTCTGCCGCGAACATCGGGCCGGTCTGAAGTTTGACGGTGTTTTTTTTATACGGTTCGACAGACGCTTCGAGGTGGGGGTAGATCAGGTTCGACCAGCGGAATTGATCATACATGCCCGCACAGATCTGACTGAGCGAATCGGTGCGGTTGAAAACCGGGTTCCAGCCGTTATCTGTGCTGCCGTCCTTCGTCTTGTAATAGCTGTCCTCGTCGCCCGAGAAATAGAGCAGCGCACCCGTCAGCCTGGGTTTGCCGAACACCTCTTTCTCGGCGTAGGTCAGCCCCGCATACCCCATGTATGCGAAAATGTCGCGGCGCTGCATACCCTCCCCGCCGTCCACGTTGCCGAACTGCACGGCCGCCTCGAGTTCACCCGACAGCTTCTCGTTAAACTTCGGCGACAAGCGCGTGCCGACCGTGTGGAAGTCGCGGCCGGGATAACGTGTGCCCGTGTCGTAGAAGCGGCTCTCACCTTTCCAGATCCAGTAGAACTCCATCGGGAAATTCCGGATCTCGTTGTAGTGGAGGTAGGCCATCAGTCCCTTCTCGTCCATTTTGGAATACGGGCTGCCGCTCCTGATTTTGGTCAGATCGTAGACGTCATGCGGGTTGCCCATCGCCAGTTCATCTTCATAGGTATTCCACGTGCCCATCAGGTCGACATCGCTCTTCTCCAGCATCTTGACCTTTGCCAGAATGGCGTTAAAGTAAGCCGAACGTGAACCGTCGCCGGGAGTGCCGTCGCTGATCACGCGCCCCGCGCCCTCTTTGATTTCTTGCCGCCCGACACGCAGATCGACCCGGTCACCGATGTTGTTGACGTCGATGTAGAGGTTGTCGATGAACCATTCATCCGGGAACTCGTTCTTGTCATTGTCGGGGCTGTTGCGGTAGCCGCGGAATTCGTTCCCCAGACGGAGGTATGCGCCCAGTTCCTCGCCGTAAGTGGCTTTGCCCCACACGCGGGTGCGCAACCGGTAGTAATCCTCGGACGCCGGGTTGACGGTGGTGCTGTTCTTGTTCATCCAGGTGTCTTTGAACTCGTAACGGGCGCGCACATCCGCCCCGGCATCGAAGTCCAGCCCCGTCTTTTTCTCCGTTTCCGCCGCCCCGCCCTGCGCCAACGCAGGCACCACCAACGCCGTCAAACCTGCACAGATCCATGTGTTTCGCATGTGTACTCCTTTTCTCCTCACACAGAGGGCGGCATCTTCGCCTTATTCCCCGTGTGAATGGAACACAGGATTCCAGACGCGCGTAAGACTTCCGTGAGGGACGCATGAGAAACAGATGAAAATCGGCAGGCGTGAAGACGGGAGCGTTTCGACTTGATACGGGCGGATGCGTTGTCGTAAGATGGCACCGTTTATTTTACAGGCCTTTTGGCAAGAGGCGGGCATGTTTTCCCGTTGCCAGCATAGCTCAGTTGGTAGAGCACTTGATTTGTAATCATGAGGTCATCGGTTCGAACCCGATTGCTGGCTCCACTCAAAACCTCTTGAAATATGCGTTTTTATTGGGTTTTTTACGATATTTGTATTGCATCAGGTTTTTACGACGATTTCCATTTCCCCCTGTTTCGTACTGTTTCAACCGTAAATTTGGTAACAGTTTGGTAACACTCCCCCTAAATGTAACTTTCCCCTACCGAAACTCTACAACACAAAATCCTAAAAAAGACCGCCGGGGCAGATAGGCACACTTTCGGCGGCACAAAAATTTAATCAACGACGTTTAATATTCACACCCCCCGTCCGCGCACGCCGAACCGACTGCCACAGCCACCGCGTTTGTCGCGGATGCCAGCCCGAACTTCTTGACCTACGCACTTAGCAACGCATCGGCAGCACTCGCGGGACTGGCGAACTCCTACTCGGCATACGCCATAACCTTGACCCGCGCGATACCC
>JAQVSS010000217.1 GCA_028700415.1 Kiritimatiellia bacterium | reverse complement strand
ATGTCCCTGCTGAAAACCGGCGCGCCGTCCCGGAACCCCCTCCACACGGCACCGTCGTAGGAGTAGGCATAGTGGTGCCACCCGCCGTCCTGTACCGTGATCGCCGACACCGCCCCCGGGTGCCCGGTCCCATCATAATTCGTGTAATTGTTTCCAATGTAAAACTGGAGCGTGTTCTGGGAATACCCGCAGATCAGGCCGATCTGCCCCCCGCTGCCTGACGATTGAAACTGGTAGATGTACCCGCCGCCAGCAGTGGGGTAACTGGCCTTCGACCAGAAAGAGTAGGTGAAGGTGTTCGTCAAAGCCAGGTGCGTGGACGCGCCGGACATCCTGATGTTCCTCCCCGTTCCGGTCTGGCGCGCGCGGCCGACGGGACCTTCGACATCGAGAGTCGCGTTGGTGGGGTGGTAGCCGTTGTTCGCGTAGACCGTCGAGTCGGCCAGACTCGGCGAGAGATGCCAGACGCCCTTGTAAGGCGAGGACCACACCGCGCCGTTCGTGCAGGAGGCGGGCTGCCCCGCCGCGGCGGGGTTGCCCCAATAAGCGCGGATCATGACGTTGGACGTGAACTCGGGAATCCGCACCCAGACGTGGGAGATCCCTTCCGGATCCCAGGACTCAATCTCATAGTCCAGTTCCGCGGTCTCCGTGGCGTTGCTGAAACGCAGGTCATAGCCGAGGGGCGACAGGAACCCGTCGTAGGAGAAACCGGCGTCCCCTTCGTTCAGCACGACCAGCGCGGGAAAGTCGGCGAGCGTTTCATCCCTGTCATATCCGGGGAACCGGATCTCCATGGTGCCGGCGAAGCACTGCCAGACTCCCACACAACCCGTGACGAGTGCCGCCAAAAACGCGACGCGCTTGTTTGCCCTGCCCATCATAACCGTACCCTCCTTTTTGCAGACCCTTATTCCGTTTTACCCGCTCCTTCGTTTTTTTTAGACATCTCCTCAAGCGCCTGCCAACATTTCCACTGCATGCGGGGAATGTGGAAAAAGCCTTTCCACAGGTTCCCTTTGATGGGGGTCGAGACGCTTCCGTCGCGGTGCAGGTACCCGTACCACTCGCCGAACTCCGCGTCGGGAAAATGCGCAAACGTCCACTCGTGCGTCTGCCGGTGCCAGTCGGCGTATTTGGCCTCGCCGGTCAGACGGTAAGCCAGCAGCATCGCGATGAGCGCCTCGCAGTGCGGCCACCAGAATTTCATGTCGTGCCAGTATTCCGTGCAGGGCAAGCCCTTCGCGTCGCGGAAATAAAAGAGTCCGCCGCACTGCTTGTCCCAGCCGAGGCCGAACGACCAGTCGATAATCTTCGTGCCCAACGCGATCAGGCGGCCGTCGCCGCCGCGGAGGCGCGCCTCTTCGAGGATGAACCAACCGAGTTCGATGGAATGCCCTGGGTTGACCATGCGCCCGTCCCACGTGTCATAGAACTCACCCTCGGGGCCGACGGCCTCCAGCACGCACCGGAACTCCGGCTTGAGGAAATCGCGCTCGACTTCCGCAAGACAGCGGTCGATCACTTCGCCGCAAAGCGGATCGCACGTCGCCTTGCGCAGCTCCTGGGCGGTGACGGTCAGGATCATCGGAACCGCCAACCCCTTCATGGGGCGCGTCTGCTGGTCCGTCTTGGGCAGCAGCACACCCGGCGTCTCAAGCGCATGCAACACCCGCTTGAACAGGTCCAGGGCCTTTCGCGTATACGTCGCATCGCCGGAGGCGGTGCCGTAGGCGGCATACGCGATCACGGCGAACGCTTCGGAGAAAATGTAGCGCTGGCGCTTCCTGACGGGCCGACCCTCGCGCGTGACGGAGAAGAACATGCGCCCGTCCGTGTCGAAACAATGCTTGTCAAGAAAATCAATCCCGCCCTTCGCGTAAGCGAGCCACTCGGGGCGCCGCTCGACCGTGTTGTAGAGCGTGCACAGCATCCACGTGAAGCGGCCCTGGAACCAGACCGACTTGTCGGAATCGATCAGCGTGCCGTCCCGGTCGAACGACGTGAAGAAGCCGCCGCACTCTCTGTCCACGGAACGGGGAAACCAGAACGGCACCGTGTCGTTCAGCAGCCCGTCGCGGTAGGTTGCCTTCAGCGTCTCCCGGAAAACAGGTTCTGCCTGCGATCTCCTCACCGTGTCCGTGTTCATGCCCTTCCTTTTCAGTGCGCGGCGGTTATTTTTTTTGAGGAATCGCGCCGGCCGGCTGGGCGCGTGTCAGCGTGGCCTCAACCGCGTCGGCCTCTTGCCGCGCCGCCTCCACTGCTGGCTTGAGCCGCGCGTCGGGCTTCTGCGGCAGGGAGAGGACTTCCCCCGGCCGGACCGGCGCCATCTCGAGCATCAGCCCCATGATGAGCGGGGCGCACTGCCAGCCGGTTTCCACGCAATACGGGCCCCAACCGATGTCCGCGCTACTCCCGAAGTATTCCCAGCGGCTATAGTCGAACGCCCGCAGCCACGTGCCGTCATAAAGCGGGTCGGGGTCGCTCATCTGAATGCGGGAAAGGTAATCGCCCAAGCGCCGGTAAATTTGCCCGATGCGCTCATCCCCTGTGACCCGGTAGGCCAACCCCAAGTGAAACACGGCAAAGCCGCTGTTGTAAAGCTGGTCGCTGATCGGGTCGCCGTTCTGCTGGAAGATGCTGGTCTCGGCGGTCCCGTGGGACGCGTTGCTGGTGGGATTGATCCCGTCCCACTCGATCAGCGCGCCGCAGGGCGCCTGCTTTCCGGCCAGGTATCCCACGATGGTGTCGAGCCAGGCGCGGTGCTCAGCGGTCGGCGAAGCCTTCAGCAAAAGGGTCAATGGCAAGAGCATCCGGGAATGCTCGCACGTCCGGCTGGTCTGGATCGGCCACTTCGGATAGATGGTCATGAGTGTCCGCAAACCGCGCTCCGCGATCTCCAAATACCGCGGCTCGCCGGTAAGGAGGTAGGCCGCCAGCAGACTGGCCTGGGGCAGGTTCACCACATGGGGCTTGTCGCTGGACTGGTTCATGGCCCTCATCTTCGGCCATGGTGTCCCCATCCGTCCCGATCCCTTATAGTCGCGGTGCATCATCCACCCGAAGAAGCCGGTTTTTTCGGAGGCCACGTGCGCGAAATACTCGACTCCTCGCAGCCCGGCCCGCAGCTGCGCGGCCTCGCCGGTGCTCGCATAGCCCAGCAGGGAGAAGAGCGTGCCCGCGCCGGAGTCGTCGTTGAAAACATAGACCGTGCTGCCGTCGTCCCGGAACTCGTTGCGCGATTGCCAGTGGCCGAAATACCAGCAGTCGCGCGAGGTGCACTGGAAGGCGCGGCTGGTGTACTCCAACATGCGGTTGCCGCGCTGCAGCCACGTGTCGTCCCCGGTCAGCAGACCGTAGGTCCGGAACGCGAGGGCGCACTCGCTGACACAGTCGACGCGCACGCAGCCGGCCACGCGGGGTTTCCCGTCGGGGTTGACCTGAGAGCCGAACCCCTCGCGCACGCCCTTGCTGCCGTCCGGCGCGATGAGCATCTTCGCGCGCTCAAACCAGCGCAGATTCCGCGCCACCGTTTCCCGGTAGCGCTCCGCGCGCGGCGAGACCGCCAACTCCAGCGTCGCCTCGCGGAGGGCCTCGCCCCGCCGGGCCTGAACCTGCCACCTGTGCGGACCGGGCGGCGGCGTGAACGGCCCAGACGCGAACAGCCCGTTGGTCAGGGCGTGCAGTTCCACCGCTCCCGACGCGCCAGTCACCCGGACCGTGCTGCCCGGCGTCGCCCGCACCTGCACGCGCACGGCCCCGCCGGGCGCAACCCACCCTCGCGGTTCCGTCCACACCTGAAGCCCCACATAAGATTGGCGGACAGCCGCGGCCTTCTGGGCCGGCAGCAGCCCCACAAGCACGGCACGCAAAAGAGCCTGCCACGCCGCTGTCGGCCGATAGCGCCCGCGTTCCCAGTTGCTCAGCGCGGTCGTGGCGGCCAGCAGCCGCCCTGCGCCTTGGGCGCGTTCGAACACGGCCGGAACGGTCTCCGCCGGCGCACCGAAGACCGCCCGGTCCACCCCGGCCACGTGGGCATAGCTGAGCCACACGCTGCCTCCGGTTCCCAACGGCGGCAGATAGCACGAAGCGTGCTCCTCAAGAATCGTGAGCGGCGCAAGCCCGTCCGCCTGCAACAACGGGGTCGTGACCAGCAGCCGCCCGAAAACGGCGTTCGTCCGCGCCCCCCCCATCAGCCCGGGCAAAGGCGCATATTCGACATAAACCGCTTTGCCGGCCGCCAGAAACCGCTCCATGGCGCGTTGCGCGTCCGCGCACAGGGGCGTGACCTTGGGGTAAGCCGGCGCGCACAGCACCAGTGCGTCGCAACTTGCGGGGTCCGGCTCCGCCCGCGTGTCCACCGCCAAGCCCAGCTCGGCAGCGGCAACCCAAAATGCGTTGGACGCCTGAATCCCAGGCATGGCCACGCGCGGCGCCGTTTGCGCCCCTCCAGCCAGACTCCACAGGACCAAGGAAACGACAACGGACACGGATTTGATCGGCTGGTTCTTCATCGCATATTCCTTTCCGAGGGTTCGGGAACAAAATTACACGATGACCTAACGTTAGGTCAATCCCGTTTTTAAAAAAATCTCTCGGGGTTAGGCGGACTGGCGCACGATCAGTTTCGGCTGGATCAGCACCGCGCGCTCTCCTTCCGGAAGCGGTCCCGCCTTGACCATCTGCTCCATCATCCGCACCATCCGCCGGGCCGCCTCATCCGGACAGCGGCCGATGGTTGTCAAAGGGGGGTCGATCCAGTCCGACAAATAGTGGTTGAGGTACCCCACGACAGCCACGTCGCCCGGCACCCGGATACCCCGCGCCCGCAACTGACGGATAATCACGCTGGCCCAGAAGTCGTCCGGCGCGACGATCCCGTCCGCGCCGCCGTCTCGCACGAGCGCATCGACAACCCTGATCCCGATCACGCAGGGAAAATCCCATCTCTCGCCGCGCTCGTCGCACACCGGTATCGCCGAGCGGAAATCCTCGCCATTGAAAACAAGGGCATTGTCCGTGCCGAGCCCGCACGCGGACATCTCGGCCCTGTAACCTTTGAGCCGCGCCGCCTGTTTGGGCCGCGAAAGCCCCCGCAACGCGATCCCGATCCGCTTGCACCCGCGCTCAAACAAATGCCGGACAGCCAGGCGTCCCGCCGCCTCGCGGTCGATCGACACGTGGCAGGTCCCCGGGATGCCCGGATCATCGTAAAACACCGTGTTGGGATGGAGCCGCACCAGCTCGCGCCGGTTGCCGCCAAACCACTCGTGCACCGCGCAGAACACGCCGTCCACGCCCTGATGCAGCAGCTCGCGCACATGGTAATCGAACTGGTCGGGCGCCAGCGCCGTGTTGCCGATGGTGTTGCAGATCAGGGTGTGGCACCCGCCCTTCATCGCCTCGATATCCAAGTGCTCCACCAGAAAAGAAACAAGAGGGTCACCCGCCGACGCCACGAGCACGCCGTACAGGTTCGACCGGGCGCCGCGGAGGCGACGGGCACTCGGATCCGGGCTGAAATTCAGCTCGCGGGCGACCTTCAAAATGCGCGCCGCCGTTTGCGCGCTCGCGCGCGAATTGCTCCTCCCCTTGCCCAAAACCTGGCTGACAACGCCCGGCGAGACGCCCGCCACACGCGCCACGTCAAGTAACCTCACTTTTTTTATGGGGTCCCTCTTTTTCATCGGCGGCGGTCCCGCGGCTAGACGTTGTCGGGAATCTCGTACCCTTTCCGATAGGTGTCCTTGAACATCGCGCTGGCGGCGGGATTGTCGAACGCGCCGGCCTTGGCATCGTACTTCATCGAGACGTTGCCGACGCGGTGGGCGATGTTGCCCATGTGCGCGACGAGGTTGCTGGCGTGCGCGATCGCGACGTCCGCATTGGGCTGTTTGCGGTTCTTCACGCACTCAATGAAGTTGAGGTAGTGAACCCGGTCTCCCGGCGTGCCGTAGACCTTTTCAACGATTTGGCTGCTCGCCTTCTCGACGACGAAACCGCCGCCGTGCCGCCCCAGGATCATGAGCATGTCTTGCCCGTAGAACTCGATGCGCGTGGCGTTCTGCGTCCAGTCGGGGACGAGATTTTTCTTTTTGCGGAGCGCGTCGGTGCTCTTCTCCATGTACACCGGGTACTGGGTCATGTCGAACGTCATCGCGAATGAGCTAAAGTCCCACGCGATGTTCAGCACGTCCGGCACCTCGGCGTCGTCACCCTTGTGAATGTAGCGTCCCCCGAGCGCCCGCACGCTCGTGGGCAGACCGGGATCGCCCATCACCATCAGCGCGAGGTCGAGCTGGTGAATGGAATCGTCCGTCAGATCGCCGCCGCAGTAGTCCCAGTTCCAGTGCCAGCCGCCCTGCCAAATCCTCTGGTGATAGGGGCGCCACGCGGCCCGGCCCAGCCAGCGGTCCCAGTCGAAGCCTTCCGGCTGCGTGCCCGGCGCGCCCAGTCTGAAGGGCGAGCCGTTCTTGAGGTTGAAGACCTTGACCAGCCCGATCTTGCCGAGCTTGCCGCTCCGCACGACTTCGCGCGCCTGCAGGTTGTACTCGGTCGAGCGGTTCTGCGTGCCGACCTGCACAATGCGCTTGTATTTGGCGGCCGCCTCCACCATCTTGCCGCTTTCCCACATGCAGTGGGAGTGGGGCTTTTCAACGTAGACGTCTTTCCCCGCCTGACACGCCATGATCGTCAGCGGCGCGTGCCAGTTGTCGGGCGTCGCGATGATCACGGCATCGACGTCTTTGGACGCGAACACCTTGTGGAAATCCTTCTCGAAGCGAGGCTTGTTCGGCTGCACCGGCTGAATGAACTCCCACATCTTCTCCAGCCGCTTGTCGCTCAGGTCGCACAGGCAGACGCAGTTCGCCCCGGCGTCTTCGATCATCACGCGCAGGACGAAACTCCCGCGCCCGCCACACCCGATGAGGGCGACGTTCACCCGCTCGTTGGCGCCGACCACCCGGTCCGCGCTGAGCGCCGTCCACGCGCCCATACCCAACGCCGCTCCGGCCGAGCGCTGCAGAAACGACCTGCGCGTAAACGGCTTCTTCCCTGCCGACGGTTGCATTGCGTTCTCGTTCATAAAGGCCTCTCCCTTTCCTTGTTACTTCTTACATGTGTGACCGTTTCCGTTGCATCCCCATTTCGCGCTACTTTGCGGGAAGCTCGCGGATTCTGATCGTGCGGTACCAGGTCTCGTCGTTGTGGTCGGTGAGCATGATGTGCCCGGTGAGCTTGGTGCCGAAATCCGGGTACTTCTTGAACTTGCTGTCCGCCACGCCCGCCTTGACCGCGTCGCTGCCGAACG
>JAQVSS010000216.1 GCA_028700415.1 Kiritimatiellia bacterium | reverse complement strand
ACCGCGCCGCAGGGATCCAGACCCGCGCCGACCTTTCCGGAAAGGCGCGAGCGCTTCATGGCCGCGGGGTTCGACAAGTTTCCGTTTCTGCCGATAAACTCTTTGCGGTCTCCGGTGACCGTGCGCGTCGCATCGCTCACGTCGAGGAAGGCAATGCGCCCCGGGAATTCGATGTTGTAATTGTTGCGGGCCAGTAACGCGCCCGTCTTGAGCTCCACTTCGGTCTGCACATGCAGCAGGCTTTTGTTTCTCACGTCGCCCAACACCCATTCCCAGTAACCTGTGACCGACACGCGGCGCGGACGCCCCGAGGCGTTGCGCACTTTCAAGACCATGAACTTCACTGGCGCGTCCACCGCCACATAGACCCACAGTTCCGAGACAATGCCGTTTTCGGCATGCTCGAACACGGTGTAGCCGAAGCCATGCCGGATGACCGTGGGCGCTGTGCCTCGTGCGGGCAATGGCGTGGGCGACCAAAACTGCCCGGTCAGCTCATCGCGGATATAGAAAGCCTCGCCGGTGACGTCCTGAACGGGATCATTATTCCAAGGCGTCAGCCGGAATTCATGAGCGTTTTCCAGCCAGGTGTAGGCCGAGCCGCTCTCAGAAACAACCGTCCCGAAAGTGGGGTTGGCCAGCACATTGACCCACGGCATCGGCGTCATCTGGCCGGGCTGGAGGGTGATGATATATTCATGGCCGTCGCGGGTGAATCCGCCAAAGCCATTCGTGAAAATCAGATCGCGCGGCGGGAGCGGCGCAGGCTCTTCTTCAACGCCTGAACGCGTGGGTTCGAGGGCGGGTATCGAACGTTCCAGAACGCTTCGGTGGTCCAGTTGTTCAGCCAAAGTGCCCTTCTCGTCGTCCAGCACGACTCGGGCGGTGGCTTGCAGCAGCACGCGGTCGTCATTGGGAATCTGCTCCAGGCGCCGGACAAAGATTCCTCCCGGCTTATCCAGCATTTGCGCCTCAATCCCCGATGCGATCAGGCCAGTGATTTGTTCATGCAAGGACTGGTGGTACACCGACACGTCCTCGCTCAAAATAACCAAATCGACGGTCAGGCCTTTCATGCGCCAGTAGGAGTGCGCCCGGATCAGTTGACGAACGAGCTCGATCTTTTCCGTGTCGCTGATGCGGAGCAGGACGAGCGGCGCGTCGCCCGAAATACCGTAACTCCAAAGGCCGCTTTGACCGCGCCGGTTGTTCCGCAGCACATTGGGATTAGCCCGACGGGCGGGGTCGGCATAAATCAACGCGCTGGCCAGCCGGCCATAGAGCTGGGCTTCAGCCTCTGTGGCATTGAGCTGGTGCAACGTCACCTGGCTATGGGTCCACGCCAGATCGAAGGCGCGGTCAGCCATGCGGAGGCTTTGATATTTTTCCACATGCGCCAGCGCGGCTTCCCGGTTTTCGGTCACTCCCAGAATGAGATCAATGGCGGCTGATCCGTGAGGCGGTATGGCAACCGTGCGCCGCAGCGAAACGATGGGGTCAAGAACGGAACCGACGGTATTGGACAAGGGTTTCATGTTCTGCATCGCGGCAGGGAAGGCCAGGGTTCCGCCGCGCCCGATAAACCGGAACCGGTCGGTTTCGCAGGAGACTTCGCCCTGTTCACCCTCTTGAACCATCATGAGATGCAGCAACCACGGCGGCCTTTCTTCCTGTGAGCGGGCACGGCGGGTGCAGAGAATGGCGGAGGATGACGGCGCGAATTCGGTTTGCACGAAAAGATTGCTGAAAACGGGATGGGACTCGTCCTCAGCCTGAGTCGCGAGGGCAACTTCCGCATAGCTAGTCAACTCGATGACGCGCGCATCGGGTGTGCGATTGGTGATCGTGATGCGCCGCAACTCCACGTCATCTTCGGGAGACACGCTGATCTCGGTGTGGATGTCGAGGCCGACATGACGTTGCCGAAACTCCGCGCGCGCCTGCGTAAAGATGGCTTCGTAGCCCTTCGTTTCACGCAGGGTGGGCTGGTAAGCGGTGGACCAGAAGTCCCCCGTCGCCAGATCGCGCAGATAAACGAACGTTCCCCAGCAATCGCGCGTGGCGTCTTCGCGCCAGCGGGTAACCGCCAGATCGCGCCAGCGGCTGTAGCCGCCGCCGGCGCTGCTGATGGCGACATGATATCGGCCGTTGGACAAAAGATGAACCTCGGGTGCCGGCGGCGTGGGGTTCGTGAAAATGCGCATGACGCTTTCGCCGGAGAGCGCCCGCACAGCCTCGGGGGCGGAATCTTGGGCGAAAACACTCGCGGCGGTCTTGGGCACGCGCTCTTGCAACAGCAATTCCGCAGCCTTGAGCAGCGGGCAGGCCATGAAGCGCCGTTGCATGGGGAAATCCCGCAAAAGATTGTCCAGAGCCAGCAGACTCATCCCTTGATGATGTGCCATGAAAGACCGGATCGTCACGCTTGTCTCGTCCGGCGGCAGATGCGCGGGCGTGTAGTCCGCCGCTTCGTAGAATCCGTAGGCGCCTGAACGCCCTTCGGCCGTCAGGCGCCGCAAGTTTTCACACGCTTTGCGCGGCGAGATCATCAACGCCATTACGGTGGCGTAAGGGGCGACCACCAAGTCCTCGGACAAACCTCTTTTCAAGCCAAGGCCCGGCACGCCGAAGGCCCTGTATTGATAGTTCAAGTGAACATCGGTCCGGTTGTACCCCGATTCGGAAATACCCCACGGCACACCGCTCAGCGTTCCATATTCGATTTGCTGTCGCACGGCTGCTTTGCAGGTGTGATCGAGCAACGTGTTCTCGTAGTTCGGCATGACGAGCAGCGGCATCAGGTACTCGAACATGGAGCCGCTCCACGAAACCAGTGTCGGCTCGCCCCGGGAAGCGACAAGCAGACGGCTCAGCAAGAACCAGTGATCCTGCGGAACATGCCCTAAAGCGATGGCGACGTAGCTGCACAGGCGCGCTTCAGAGGCCAACAAATCATAGAAACTGGCGTCACTCCGGTGTTCGGTGACATTGAAGCCTGTGAAAAACAGTTTCCTTGCCGGATCGAACAAGAACGTGAAATCGGCCTCCGCCAGTTCGTCGCATTGCTTGGCCAAGGCTCTCAATCTGAGCAGGCGCTGACGGGCATGGTCACTCGCCTCATGCAAGCAGCGTGCGAGTTCAGTGAGGTATTTTTTTTCTTCTTTCTGAGATTGTGCGGGTTCTGCGGAAAGGTCATGTAAGGCAGCGCAGATTGATGGGACGAGCAATTTCTCACATTTCGAGAGCTTTCGCAAGGTGAGGGCCTCATCGAGACGGAAGAGCTTTTCTTTGAGCCGTGTAGCCGCTGACGCGGGTCGGCTCTGGTTTTCTTCCGCGGCAGAGGGAGGAGACGTTTGACCCGCTTCGAGTTGGCTGTACCGGCGAGGGGGCTGCAAGGCCAACCACGGCGCGAGAAAAAGCATATCTGAAAGGTGATCCTCGCAATTCTGCTTCAGCGTCAGAACCCACCCTTTGAGTCCTTCCTCTTTGTTTGTCAACTCGCCGGCGAGCAGGGCCGCTTGATCGGTTACCTTTTGTAACAAGGAAAACGCCGCATTCAGACCGGAAGGGTTGAGCGCCAGTTCCGCTTCGAGCTTTACCAAGGCAACATTTTCGAGGGCTGACTCTCTGAGGATCCCTACCGTGTCGCGCAGACCCGAGAAAAGCTGCGGCGCATACGATTTTTCATCTGCCTGTTCCCTCAGACCTGAGCCGAGTGTCAGCAAATGTCCCGAAAGGTTGCCGCTGTCCACACTGGAGACATAGAGCGGGAGGAGCGGACGAAGCGTCCTCGTTTCATACCAGTTGAAGAAGTGGCCGTGATGCCGTTCAAGCCGTTGCATGGTGGCGAGGGTGTCTTGCGTGCGCCGGATCAAGCCGCCCACCGAAAGATATCCAAAATCGCAAGCGGCCAGATTGGCGAGTAACGACAGGCCCATATTTGTGGGCGAAGTCCGCGAAGCGATTTTGGGCGCAGGAACTTCTTGAAAATTATCCGGTGCCAGCCAGTTTTCCTGCGCGGTGACAAAGGTTTCGAAGTAATACCACGTTTTACGGGCGGTGTGCCGCAGGAACATCACTTGTCCCGCCGTCAAATCCGGCACACGGGATTGAATGGGCTGGCTGATCCACCAGGCGATCCACGGCGCGGATAGCCAGAGCCCGAGAAGCGGCAAGGCCGCTAACAGTTGATCAAGTTGCTGTGTGGCCAGATAAAGTCCGGCCGTCAGTGCGACAACCGGAGCGATCCACATGGCGGCAAAAAAACCGGTGAGTTCTGTCGTCTTTGTGTGTTCGGCATCACTCGACGTTTGCCACTCGAGGAGCCGTTTGTGCGTCACCAACAGCCGCAGCAGCGTCCTCCCGATCGCGTCTGAACTGATGAACGCATGATAGGGCAGGAAAGCCATGGCGAGCAAGATCTGGCCGAGTTGCCGTCCACACGATGCGGTCACTTCCCTCGCATGCATCATCCACGGTAAGTCCGACGGTTTACGGACTGTATTGACCAACAGCGACAACAGGCCGGGGAGCGTGATGAGCGAAAGCACCAGCAGGGAACCGAGTCCGCCGAATTCGGGAAGGAAAAGCCAAGCGCCCCATATAAGGAGCAGCAGGGCGACGGGAACAAGACTGCGCCTCAGGTTGTCGAAAATCTTCCACTGCGACAACACGGAGAGCGGATTGGCCGTGCAACGGGCATCCGGTCCGGGAACCCGTGACCGGAGCCATTGCATGATCTGCCAATCGCCTCGGATCCAACGGTGCCGCCGACCCATATCCACATTGTACCGGGAAGGGAATTCTTCGTAGAATGCCACGTCGCTTACGAGACCGGAACGGGCATGACACGCTTCCAGCAAGTCATGGCTAAGAATGGTGTTCTCCGGAAAACGTCCGTCTGCGGCGCGCTGAAAGGCGTCCACATCATAAATCCCTTTGCCAATGAACGAGCCTTCACGGAAAATGTCCTGATAGGCATCGGACACTTCCCGCGTATAAGGGTCAATGCCCGTGTCTCCGGCAAAAAGCCGGACGAACCAAGAGCGCCGCGCGCCCGGCAGACCCACGCCCACGCGCGGTTGCAGAATACCGTAGCCGTCGGTGACAATCCCGCGTGCCGCATCGAACACCGGGCGGTTCAAAGGATGGGCCATCGTGCCCACAAGTTGCCGGGCGGTATCGCGCGGTAATTGGGTGTCGGTGTCGAGCGTGATGACATACTTGATTAAAGGAAGAACGGAAATTGCCCCAACGATCTCGGAAAAGCAATTCCGGTTGCCACTCCGCAACAACGTGTTAAACGCCACGAGTTTTCCGCGCTTGCGTTCGTATCCCATCCACCGGCCTTCTCCGGCATTCCAGAGGCGCGGCCGGTGAAACAGGAAAAAGAGGTCTGACCTCTCGGACGAATATTTGCGGTTTAACATCTCGAGGCCGGCCCGCACCCGTTGAAGCAGCCCGCGATCGCCCGGCAGGTTTTCCTCTGCGGCGTCCAGAAAATCCGTCAGCAAGGCGAAGTGAAGATGCTGATCCCGATTCGCGAGATAATGGATCTCCAAGGTCTCGATGAGACGATCGATGGCTTCCAAGCTCGTAAGCATGGTGGGAACGACAACCATCGTGCGGCAATCCGGCGCGATGCCGGAAGAGGTGTCCAAACGGGGAAGACGCCGAGGGGGCACCAGCAGCATGGACAACCAGTTCATCAGCGCCACAGCGGGTTGGCTGACGCCAAGGAGAAAAACAAAGGTGAGGGAAACAAGTCTCCATCCCTGCACCCCGAGCGTCAAAGCCTGCCGCATAAAGCCGAACGTCGCAAGACACGTGAGCACGCCGATGCCGCCCGCATAAAACGCCAGGGGAAAACGGCGAATGCGCCGTTCGATGAACATTCGCCAGGGCCACCGCATATGGGCCAGACGCACCAGCAAGGGCTGGCCTTTGTCAATCAGATAGAAGCCCACATGGGAGGTCCGGTCTGCGCGCCCCTTTTGCCGGGCGCTGTCGGCAGCCAGTTGGATCGCCCGCTGCGCGATTTCGACTTCCGAGCGTTGACTGTTTCTGGCAAAGAACTCGACCGCATGGCGATAGCGGTCCCGGGTTGCAAAATCCATCACGCGGTATACGTCGGCCGGGTCGGCGCGTAATGTCTCCTCGACCCGGCTCAGGGTTTCCACGAACTCCTTCCAGTCCATGGCGCTCAGGAAACGAAGACTGGCAATGCTGTGGCTGACGGAAACCTGGTCGGCGGCCTGATCCTGGCTCTCCAGTTGGATCAGCTGTTCGATCGTCAACCCTTGTTCAACGAGCCGCTGCTCGAGCCATGTGCGCGCGAGATGCAGCACGGGACTGTGCCGCGACAAATGCTGGCAAAACGCCGACACGAATGCGCTGGAAAGCGGCAGATCGGATTTCGCCATGTCCGCCACCACCACAACAAGGCGCGACGGGTTGTTCGCCTCCGCCATATCCTGCAAGCGCTCCACCCACAGATCCGCAAGCGCACGATCTTCCCGGGCGATGACCAGCCGGGTGGTGACGCGTTGAAGGTTCTCGATTAACCCCAAGCGCAACATGATGGGAATCGCCCACAGCTCCCCCAGTTTCAAAGATACCGTCGTCTGGTAAGCGGCGATGAAAGCACTGAGCGGCCCCGCCTCAATCTGGGCATCCACATGCGAGATCAATTCGAGCACGATGTCATAAACACGGGGCAGCCTGGCCGATGGACCGTTCAGCAGACGGGGCAACTCTCGGCTGTAGACACGGGGCAGATGCCGCTTGGCCAGTTGAATCTGCTCTTCGATCAGATAGAAATTATCGAGAAGCCATTCGGCGGCAGGCGTGATGTGTTGGGCCGGATTGTCGGCGAGAGTCGAGCGGTTGAAGTCCCTGAGAATGTCCTCGTTCCGTCCCAATCTGGCCAAAAGACGGTTGGAGCCCCGCCGGTTGACGATCCTGTGACTGATTGCGAGCGCTTTGGCATGCCGCGTTAATTGGTCGACACTGAACAGCTCGGCACGCAAAGGCGGCTCGCCCGCGATTAGGCGCACGTGCGCGTGTCTGGACATCCGGGATTGCCAATTTTTCACAAGCGGCCGCATGGTGTTCTTTCAAATGACGTTCGATAACAGAAAGCATCATGCGTGAAGGCGCACCCCTTGGCTATGGGGTATAACCCTACCCGCAAACAGGATCGGAAAGATTCCGAGTCGCCGGAGAGCCGTCCGGCTACAGGACATGCCGGTCACAGACCTTGCGGAAGTGATAACCGTAGATAGCAAGCATGATCGCATCGGGTAAGAGTCTGGGGCGACGGAACAACGTCCAAACCAGCAACTTCCAGTACTGCAACCGCTCCCGACCCGCAACCCCGAG
>JAQVSS010000215.1 GCA_028700415.1 Kiritimatiellia bacterium | reverse complement strand
TAGCCTGGCGTGTTCGTCACCGCGACAAGGGTTTCGGAATAGGCAAAAACCGCGACAGAGACGGCTGAAAGAGTAAAGATTAATTTCTTCATCGTAAAAGTCCTTCCGTATTCAATTGCGCTCCAATAGAGTTAACCCGAAAACCATTTGACACCCATAATTACAGCCATTATGCGGAGGTTGGGAAAAAGAGTCAAACCCGAAACCGAAACCCCGAAAAACCAACAATTTCAGGCATGCCCCGTCGGTGGTAAATGAGCGGCAGATATTGATATCTTGACTCCAACAATCCGTGGCGTTATGGACGATTGCGTTTTTGACCCTTGAAGACCAGAATGCCGAGTTTTCCGCGCGGAGAGATGAGCTTCCCAGCGAGAACGTCCTCTTCCGTGAAACGGGCCATCCGGATTTCCGCCGCCCGGTCGCGCTCGTGGTCGTAGGTGACGTAAATCGTCCCATCGGAACCCTCGACGCCGTCGGGATATGAGCAGGTGGCCGGCTCCAATACCAGGCCGCCCACCCAGGTCTTTCCGTCGTCGCGGGAGAGCCAGGCCGTAAGGTTGCAGCGCTGCCCCTTGTTGTCGTCGTCGATCTTGAGGCCGTGCTTCACGAAAAGGACGTTGCCGGACGCGAGCCGCCGCACGAAAAAACGCGACAGCGGATGCCGGATGCCGTCCGGGAAGGCCGGCGTCGTCCATGTGTAGCCGTTGTCGGACGAATACGATTCCATGATTCCCTTCCGCGTGCGGGCGAACATGCGCAGGCGACCGTCCCGCATCTGGTAGGCCATGTGCTCAAACCAGGTGGAATCCGGAAAGCGGCAGCCGCCCCGCATCTTCCAGGTCTTACCCTTGTCGGAGGAGCCGAGCCACCAGGCGCCCTTCACGCGCTCGCATATGTCGCGGAAAGCGTCCGCGAACGGGGCGCCGGCGTGGATACCGCGGGCGATCGGCAGGAGCCAGTCGCTGTTCGCGAGGACGATCGGCTTGTTGAGACAGTTACCGTCCGAAATCCGGCGCGGCTTCGACCAGTGCGGACGCGGCGCGTCAGGGTCCGCGCAGACCGATTCCCATACGCCGCGGCGGCTGTCCGACGTGGTGCAGCCCCGCGCGCCGGGAATCGCATAACCGCCCATTGTCTGGTCGTGAAAGAGATGCAGCCTGCCGTCAGGATCGCACCAGTAATCCGCGCACAGCGTAAAGCGCGGCACGGGCAGGCACGCGTCGTGGCCGTCGATCACGAGCAGGGGCTCGCTCCATGTCCCGCCGCCGTCATCGGAACGGTTGGAAACGAAGAACCCGTTCGGATCGTCACCGCCGGAAAGCCAACCTGCCCAGAGGCGTCCGCCGGGCGTCAGGACGACCGTGCCGTTCATCGCGTAATCGAGGTTCGTATAGGCGTATTTCGGCGGCGGATCCTGGTTTAGGCGCGGCGGCACGAAGGAAAAGTCCGCAAGCCGCTCCATCGTGTCGACGTAGAACTTGCGGGCTTCGTCCGGGTTCGACATATCGACGCGGGGCGGGGGATATTCCGGCATCTCCTCAGCCGCGCAAATGACGGCGGGCTTCCCGCCCGCCGCGTCCGCAGTCACCCCGCCGGCGTACACGGCGGCTGAAACGCACCATGCGGCGAAGAGCGGACGGAACGGCGAAACGGGATTTCTCGTGAACCCCTTCATTTCAGCCCGGCGTCGGCGAAGGCTTTCCTCACCGCGTCGCTGGAGAGCGAGGTCTTCAGATAGCGCCGGTTGTCTGCGGGAAGAAGCGACTTGCCGCCTTCACAGGCGACCGAGGTTTTTTCGCCGCCGAGCTCGTTCACCAGTTCGAAATCGCCTGAAGCGAGCGGCAGGGAGAGGGTGCCGCTTCCCGACACATGCCAGTACACGACGTAACGGGAACCGTTGCGGTCGAACTGGAAGGCGCGGATGTTTCCGCCCGCCACGTTCGGGATTTCGCAATAGGGGACCAGTTCGTAATCCTTCTTCTCGTTCACGAGGAGGATGTGTTCCTGGTCGAGCTTCTTGAGCGTTTCCTTCTGAGCGGGCGTGAGCCAGTTTTTCGCGCGCACGTCTTCCCAGCGGCGCATCACTTCGAAGATATCGGCCATGCGCGGGTGTTTCCTGAACTTGTCGAGGCTCGTCTGCAGCGTCACGGGGCAGTCCCAGGCGGCGGCGCGGCTCGTGCCGTATTCGAACATGTCCGGCTGCGTGCCGAGTTTCGTTTGCCGCTCGTTCGGCGTCCAGAAGCCCCACCAGCCGAAGTTGATGCGGCTGAAATCCTGCCGCATGAGCGGCGCTTCCATGGCGGGGAACTCGCGGATCATCTCCTTGAATTGTTCGGGGAGGAAGATGTCGAACGCGTTCGCGCCGCTCAGGTGGTGCCAGGAGAAATGCGCCTTCGCCGCGCCTTCCGTGAAAAGCGGTTCGGGGGTGAATTTTTTCCAGACGCGGTACTGGGCGTTCGGCACGTGGAAGCCCTGCGGCACGTTCACGCCTTCCGAGCCGTCAAAGTAGGCGAAACAGAAACCGGCGTTGTAGATGCGGGCGATCTTTTCGGCGATCTCGTCCTGCAGGTCGCTGTTCTGGTCGATGTAGACGCTTCGCGCGCCGAATTCGCAGACGTCCAGGAGACCGCCGATCTGCCCGAGCGGGTGCGCGGTCACGTTTGTCTTGAGGGCGCCGCGCTTGCAGCCGGTGAAGCGGTAGGGGCGCTCGGTCGTGTAGCCCTCATAGGAAACGAGTTCGCCGCCGAACTGGAGGAGCCGGCACCCGTCGCACATCACGGAATCTTCGGGGTTCTCCTCCACGTAAACCGTCGTGTCGGCCTCGCCGAGAGGCTTCGCGAGCGTGAACCGGCGCGTGAGGTTCAGCCGGTGATCCGCCACGGGCGTCACGTAAGGGCTCTTGAAGCCGATGAACGTGTGCAGCACATGGAGGCCGGGGGTGATGCCGGCCGCCTTGATTTTGTTGAGCATCGCCGAGAGATCAGCAACACCGTTCGGGTAGTCGTCGCGGAACGCGTATTCGCCGATGCCGCCGTAGCCCCCGTCTCCGCCCGATCCCTTGACGATCGCGGGATAATAGATCAGCATCATGCGGAAACCGCCCATCTTCGCGTATTTGATGTGTTCGTCCACCGTGGAAGGCCGCACGTCGGAAGACCAGTAAATCGAGGAATTGATCGCGGCCGAACGGCGGCTCTGCACGCCGCGCGGGAGCTTGTAATCCTGTTCGACGGAATCCATGCAATCGAGAAAAGCAGACGCCGGCGCCGCGACGAGGGCCGCGCACGTGCCGCGCAGTTTGATGTCTCTGGCCGCGTCAGCGGCGAGTATCCTGAACCCGTTGCGGCGCTCATGTGCGATCTGTGTTTGGGGCATGGCGCCGACCACGGCCACGGCCGCGTCGTCGTCCCAGCTCACGTTCAGCCACTGGCCGAAATATTTGCGGTTTTTGACGGGGAGCTGCACCACGCGGAATTCGCGGACCGGCGGGGGCGTGAAGCGGAGGGAACCGTAATCGGCGGGTTCGACGATCCAGTCTTTGAGGGTGAACGCGACGTAATCAGGCGCTTCCGTCAACTCGACCACCGCTTCGTACGGCGTGATTTCAAACCCGACGATGAGCGTGTTACCATCCCTGCGCACGCTGTTGGCCTGATACGTTGTGCGCGTGTTCGGATAAATGAGTTTGATCTCATTGTTGAACGGGCGGTCCTGGGTCACGGAAAAGAGCGCGATGCTGTCGCCGGGGGCAGCGCATTCCTCGCCCGTCTGTTTCACCACAAGGCTTTTCACCGCGCAGTCCGCGCCGAGGATCAGCTTGAAACGGGAGTTTTCGACGGTCACGTCCCCTTTGGCCGGGGCGTAACCCGAATCAAAAAGCGCGCACCCCGCGGCGCAGACGGCGAGCGCAAAGGCGCAAAAGAGTTTCGTTCCGGCGGTCATCATTCGGTTCATTGGCGTTCCTTTCTTGTATTGGGCGGAAATATGCACGATTCCCTTAAAAACGTCAAGCGCGGGCGCAAGGCATTTTTCGGCAAAGTCTGTTCCGGTTTTCACAACGGCTTGATGGTGATGCGGCGGATTTCGACGCCGTGCCCCTCGCTCTGGATCTGGATCTGACCCTCCGCGGGCGAAAGGTCGCGGGCCTTGAGCAGCACTTCGCCTTCCTTTCTCAGGCGCAGCGTCCAGACGTGCGGCACCGGTTTGCGGAGCGCATCGAGTTCGCGGTCCATCGCGTCGATCTTCGCCCGCGTTTCCGCACGCTTCGGCCAGTTCCCGATGTAGGAGAGCACGTTTTTCTGGTACCAGCCGGCGGTGAGGTCGTTCTTCGAGGCCCAGTCCTTAACCTGCTCCATGTCGTCGGGGTCAGCAACCCGGCGCGTGAGCGCGAGCCACCAGCGGACGGACGCCCACGCGCGGAGCTCCGCCTCGCAGGCGTGACGTTCCCTGTTAAGCGCCGTCACCTTCGAGGCCTGGCGCATCTGGGGTGTCGCGTCGTTCCTCCCCAGGTCGACGCCGAACCCGAATTCCCCTGACGAAGCCGTATACACCTCTTCCCCGTCGATCGCAAGTGTCCAGAGCCCCTTCGCGAGCCCCTTCACCCGGAAACGTTCACGGTTCAGCTCGGACCTGAACGGGATGCGGCAAGCGATCGTCCCCGCGTCCTTTGCGACGGGAAAAGGCAGGGCCTTTTCGAGAACCGTGAACACGTACCCGTCGGCCGTCTTCTTCAGCGCCGAGACCTCCGCGTTCTCCGCGCGGACGGTTGTTACCGCTGCCGCGTCGAGCGTGATGTCCGAAACGACCGGCGAAACGCCTTGGGCTTTCAGGAAACTCCCTGCCATGAAAAATCCGCCGCCCACGTTCGGATGCACGCGGTCATCCGGCGAAACGGCCGAGAACTTGGGGTTAATCTCCTGTTGCGCGCGGTTGAACGCCGTCATGGGCGAATGGATGTCCGCCACTTCCCAGGCACCCGTCGCGGCTGCGGCGCGGAGGAATTCCGAATAGAGCCCGAGCGTGCCGTTCCAGCCGGGGTTCACCGGCCGCCCCTTCGCATCGGGCCTCGCCGATTCGTAGATGGAGGGTGTGAGGAAAAGAAGTTTCGCCTGAGGGACGTGTTCCCGGAGGCGTTCGGCGAGCCGGGACGTGTTCCTGACATAATGCTTCGCGACGTTGAGCTGTTTTTCGCGTTCCTTCCCGTCCGGATAACCTTCGTGATAGGGGCCGGCCGCCGCGGCGTCGTTCATGCCGTACATGACCGCGACGGTGGTGGGGGCGTAAGGCGCGACGTCGTTCGAGACACAGTTTTTTCCGCCGTCCATCGAATTGCCGGCGATACCGGCGTTGACCCAGCGGATCGCGCGTTCGGGATAGCGCGTGAGGTAGAAATCCGTGATGAACCGGATAAAATGAGCCTGCTGCGTGATCGAATCGCCGAGAAACACCACTGTTTCACCATTCGTGAACACCGTCGACGTCGGCGCGTCCGCCCCGACCATTCCCGCCCATGCGAGCGCCATGAAACCGGCGAACACCATTTTTTTCATAAGTTTCTCCACGAATGACAACACCAGTGACTCGCCGGAAACGGAAAGCGCAAGCGCCGCCGTCAGCATGAACGCGGAAACTCGCATGTATTTTTTTTCCCGTAAAACCTTTTTGTCAACAGTACGTCGGCACCGGCGATCAAAGAAGCAGAAGCGTCATGCCTTTCGGACGAATGGTGAGGATGCCGCCACCGGTGAGCATGGGGCTCGTGTGTTGCGCACCGGACGACGCACTCCCCCAGGTGCCATAATCGCATTTGTTGCCGCCGAGCCAGAGCTCGGAGCACTGCTGGTCGACGCCGGAAGCAAGATTGATGGAGCCCGTGTCCTTGACGCGGATCACCGCCGCGCGGTTGAGCGTCTTCGAGCGATTCAGCTTGAGGACGCCGGTTCCCTCCACGACCACGTTTGTGCCGTTGAGCCAACTGCCGTTCGCGGTGAAGACGAAGGTGCCGGCCGGTACGGTAAGCGATCCGATGGTCGAGACCGCGCGGTCGACTGTGAAGGTCCGCCCCGAGTGGAGCGGACACCTGAGCGAGACCGCGCCGGCGATGTCGGGCTTGGTCAGGAAGAAATCGCTGTCGTTGCAGCCGTTGCCGTGGATCGTGAGCGTCGCCGGCGCCGCGCTGTAGATACTGCCGCCAATGGTGTTCGCGTCGTTGACCTTGAGACCGCCGAACTTCTGGTCGCAGCCGTTCAGGTCGAAGGTGCCGTTGTCGATGTCGAGCGAATTCCAGTCTTCGTTGAGCTGGTTCGGAATCGTGCAGCAGATGCAACTGTCCGGCTGGTAAATACGCATTGCCGGCTGCACGCCGTCGCCGCGGTTTAAGGACGTGGTCTCCAGAATGACCGTGCCGCTGCCGAGCAGGAAATTGTAGATGCTGAACGGTCCGCGGCAGATCCACGTGCCGCCGCCGGTCATCCCGGCGACGTCGCTGAGCACCGTACCGGTGGTGACGAGTTCGGCGCCGGATCCGACCCGGAATCCGCCGACACCCTTCGTCCCGGACGCCAGGAGGAACGACAGAGCGCCGTTGAGAACGTTGGTTGTCCCGTCCGCGAACATGAATTTGGTCGAGTCGATGGAGGTGCCGCAGCGGACGGTTATCGCACGATCCACTGTGGCGCCGCGGAACGTGGCGACCGCCCCGCCGACGCCGTTGATGTCCGCAGCGGCGGCCGATACCGCGGATCCGAGCGCATTCGTCACGGCGTGGACCTCCAGTTTGCCGGCGTTGAAATTGAACGCGCCGGCGAAATCCGGATTCGGCGAGCGGAGTTCCAGCGTCGCCCCGCCAGTCTTGGTGATGCCTGTCGTGCCTGACATCGGCTTTTCGACCGAAAGCGTCGCGTTACTCGCCGCAAGCGCCCACGTCATCGTCGAGCCCTTAAGCTCCGTCGGCACATCAATCGTATAACGGTAGAGATCGCCGCCACCTGGCTCTTCCATGACGATGCCGAGCTCTCTGAGCGTCATGGTGGCGCCGCTTCCGCCCTTGAGCGTGAAGGACTTAGTTTCCGCTGACGAAGGCAATCCGAACTTCACGCCCTTGAAATCGGTTTTGACATTGAAAACCGCCTGCGTGCCGGCACTGGCGAAAAGCGGTTGGAGTCCGCGGGACGTGAGATCGGAAAGTGCGAATCCGCTCGCCCAGTTTTCGAAGGTGTCGACGTTCTCGTCCGGCAGGGCGTCGGCGTTCCAAGTAACCGACTTGGTTTCCACCTTGACCTGCGGGACGATGAGCGTGCCGCCGCCGGTGATCTGCTTCAAGCCGGACGCGCCGCTGTAGTCACCTCCTTCGACCAGCACGCCGTCGATGGTGAGTTCCTT
>JAQVSS010000214.1 GCA_028700415.1 Kiritimatiellia bacterium | reverse complement strand
CAGGTGCAAAGCCGATCGGACGTGCTAACCTATACGACGGATTACCTGGACGAAGACCTGGAACTGACCGGACCGGTCGTCCTCCACCTTTATGCGGCTACCGACGCACCGGACACCGACTGGACCACGAAATTAACCGATGTCTACCCGGACGGTCGGGCGATCAACATCACCGAGGGCAACATCCGCGCCCGTTTTCGCCAATCGATCTACGCAGAGCCAAAACTTTTGGAAAGCGGCCGGATCTATGAATACACGATCGAGCTGCTGCCGACCAGCAACGTCTTTTTGCGGGGGCACAGAATCCGGCTGGAGGTCTCCAGCAGCAATTTCCCCTTGTGGGACCGCAACCCGAACACCGGCCATGCGCAGGGGCAGGATGCCGAACGGCGCATCGCCCGCCAAACCATTTTCCACAGTGCGGATACGCCCTCACATCTGACCTTGCCGGTCATTCCCGTCTGACGGGATGCTAAGGCCCTTTGACGGTTAAGGACCGTTGTGGCTTTCCCGAAAGATCGATGTCGGACAGCGGCCTGGATTGTATCGCGCTGGCCGCGCGGCGGATATTTTATCTTGAATCCGGTTGCGCCTGCTGGCGATCCTGTTGTTCATCTGCTTCCTGAACCGTTTTGCTCTTCAGCTGGTTTGCCTTTTGGGTGTCGACAAAGTGCGTGGCATAGGCTGCTTCGATCTGTTCGTTGCCGGACTTGCTGAAGCGAAGCTTGTTCTTTCGGTCCTTTCCGTATGGGTGGTAAAAGGTCCGCGAGGGTTTGAGCGCGCCCTTCGCGGCGCAGATTCGCAACGCGCGCATGATGTCGGAGAGCTTATGCAAATTGACGCGGCATACTTTTTCGAGGTAGGGAACCCGACCCTGGCGCCACGCCTCGTAATCGTTTTTCTCCAGAACACCGATATCCATCAGCACATCCACCGGGGCGACAAAGCCTTTGCGCTGGATATTCTGATAAACAGCGTTTTGTATTTTTCCTGTCAGATTTTTCATGTTTTGCCGTTAACTTTTTTTCTGAGGAAGTCCTCGCATCTCAGGTCGACACCGTTATCGCCGGTGACAAGCAGGATGTCCCCGGCCCGGAAAATCGCGTACGGACCGGGCGAATGGGTGATCACATCGCCGCGCTTGATCGCGATGATCGTACCGCCGGTATTCTGCCAAAACTTGCTGTCATCGACACGCACCCCAATGAAAGGCGAATCATCGGGAACCCGGACTTCGTAAGGGTAGAGCGGCAGGATGTTCTGCAGGCGGCTGGCCTGATCCTCCAGTTGAACGATCAAGTGCTTGATGCGCGCCTCGATGTCCTCTTTCTGCCGAACCAGTTGGTTGATTTCGTCGCGGATTTCGCGAAACCCGGTCATGGCCTGGTGCCGTTTGACATACGCCAGGGCCTGCTCGCGGGATACGACAAAGATGCCGCTGCCGGCCCGGGTCCGCACGATATCGATATCTTCAAGCAATTGAATGGCGCGGCGGATGGTCTCCGGCGAGACATGGTACAAACCGGCCAAGCCCGAACGGCCCGAGATCTTCTCGCCTTCGGCCAGTTTCCCGGACGCAATCTTGGCCGCCAGATCCAAGGAAATTTGGGCGTAGACAGGTGTATAAGCTTTTTCACTCATTCCGATCACCACGACTAATTGAATTGCTGTTTACGACTATAGCATAATTCGCAGATTATGGACAGCTCCCGCCGATCGGCGCGTCAGTGCCATTTGACAACCGACAACTTGTGTTATAGAATTGAGTTGTTTGTCTTAAAACAAAAAAACATCATGCAAGTCTTAAGGAGGCCTATTACTTGATACAATTTGAAAACGTCTGCAAGCACTACGGCAGCAATGTTGTCGTAGACCGGCTGAACCTGGACGTTGAACAGGGAAACCTGGTGACCCTGATCGGCGCGTCTGGCTGCGGCAAGACGACCACACTGAAAATGGTCAACCGCATCATCGAGCCGACCAGTGGCAAGATCATCGTCAACGGCGAAAACGTGCTCAAGCAGGACCCCGTCCAGCTGCGGCGCGGCATTGGATATGTCATTCAGCAGATCGGTTTGTTTCCCAACATGACCATTTCTGAGAACATTACCGTCGTCGGACAGCTGCTGGGCTGGTCCAAGAGCCGGATGCTAAGCCGCGCGGAAGAACTGCTGTCACTGGTCGACATGGAGCCGGCCATCTATATGAACCGCTATCCCAATGAGCTGTCCGGCGGGCAGCAGCAGCGGATCGGTGTCCTGCGGGCCCTGGCGGCCGATCCGGAGACGATCCTGATGGACGAGCCGTTCGGCGCGCTGGACCCCATTACCCGCGACCAGCTTCAGAACGAGTTCAAAAACCTGCAGACCCAGCTGCATAAAACCATCCTGTTTGTCACCCATGATATGGACGAAGCCCTGAAAATGGCCGACACCATTGTCCTGATGCGCGACGGCAAGCTGGTCCAGGCGGCGTCGCCTGAGGATATGCTGCGCAACCCGGCCGATGACTATGTCGTCAATTTCATCGGATTGGACCGCACGTTGCGTTCACCGGACGAGGTCCTGGTTGAGGAGAGCATGATCCCCGACCCGGTCACGATCGAGATCAACCGCGGTCTGGCCGAGGGGCTGGAGCGGATGCGCAAACGCCGGGTCGACAGCTTGCTGGTCGTATCGCACGACAAGATCCTGAGCGGCATCGTCACGATCAAGGACCTGCAGCAGAATCTGGCCAAAGGCGGCAGGATCGGCGATGTGATGAGCAAAGACCCGACCACGATCCATATCGGCAACACCGTGCGCGAGGCTGTGCTTGAGATGGCACGGACAGGCGTCGGCTACCTGCCGGTCATCGACGACCACAACAAGCTCAAAGGCCTGATTACGCGCGCCAGCCTGGTTAACGTGCTGTCGGACGTCCTGTGGAGCAACCCTGAAGCGCAGCCGGAAGGCAGCGCCTCAGATCGCGCAAAGGAGGTGCAGGTCCGATGATGAACCTACTTGGCGCCGCAACAGCTCTCTTCCCGATCCAGATGACCAGTAAAAGCTCGGTGTTCGCACGCGTGGTCAAGGTGATCAGCGACAACCCCGACGAATTTCTGACCGCGCTGGGTCAGCATGTCTTCAACCTGGTCCTGATCCCGGTGTTACTGGCCATCGTCGTCGCCGTTCCGCTCGGTATCCTCGCAACGCGTCACGCCGTGCTGGAAAAGGTTTTTTTGACCATCGTCAACATCCTGCAGACCATTCCCAGCCTGGCGCTATTGACCCTGCTGATTGTCCTTGGCTTGGGCATCGGCACCCGGCCGGCCATCGTCGCGCTGTTCCTCTATTCGCTGCTGCCGATTTTGCGCAACACCGTGGTTGGTATCAAGAACGTCGACCCCTTTCTCAAGGAAGCGGCGCTCGGCATGGGCATGACCGGGTGGCAGCGCCTGCGCATGATCGAGATGCCCCTGGCGTTCTCGGTCATTATGGGCGGCATCCGGACCGCCGCGGTCATCTGCATCGGCACCGGCACGCTGGCCGCCTACATCGGGGCCGGCGGCCTCGGCCAGTTCATTGTCCGCGGCCTGAACTTCTTCCGGGAAGAGCTGCTTTTGGTCGGCGCGGTGCCTTCGGCTTTGCTGGCTTTGCTGACCGACTACCTGCTGGGGCGCTTCGAGCGCAAGGTCACGCCGCGCGGCCTGGCTATCGGCGATCGGCCTGGCCATCAGCAGTAAGACAGAACAGACGTCTTTGTAAGGACAACAAGAAAGGATTGAATCACTCATGAAAAAAACAATGAAAAACCGTTTACTGACCCTCCTGCTCGCCCTGGCCCTGCTGGGCAGCCTGCTCGCCGGCTGTTCTGGCAGCACCGACAAGGCGATCACGATCAAGATCGGTTCGCAGGGCTACGCTGAGGTCGAAATCCTGGCGGAAATCTTTAAGGCCGTCGTCGAGGCCAAAACCGACCACAACGTCGAGCATGTCCGCAGCCTGGGTTCCGCGATGGCCGGTTTCCAGTCGACCAAGAGCAACGACCTGCAGGCGTTCACCGGGTTCACAGGCACCTTCTTCCTCGGCTTGCTCGAGCAGACGATGACAGAGGAAAACCGCGACCCGCGAACCGTCTACAAAATCACACGCGACCTGATGGATGAGCAGCACGACATGTACTGCGCCGAACCCTGGGGCTACAACAACACCTATGGCATCGCCGTTGCGCGCCAGTGGGCCGAAGAGAACGATGTCAGCACGCAAAGCGATATGGCGGCTTTTGCCCCGGAGATGAAGCTGGCTGTCGACCAGACATGGCTCAATTACCCGGGACAGGGCTACAACGAGTATGTCGCGACTTACGGTTTCGAGTACAAGGAAGTCATCCCGATGGATCTCGGCCTGATTTACCAGGCGTACGCCAACGACGAGGTGGACGCGGTCAATTGCTACACGACCGACGGCCAGCTCGTGGCCATGGACCTGGTGGTTCTCGAGGACGACAAGAACTTCAACCCGCCCTATAACGGCATCCTCGTCCTGCGCAATGACATCGTGACGCAATACCCCGAGGTCAAGGCCGTTGTCGACGCCTTCGCCGGGCAGATCGATACCGCGACCATGCAGGAGTTGAACCGGCAGGTCTCGGTCGACAAAGAGGATCCGGCAGCCGTGGCGCAGAGATTCGCCCGGGACAAAGGCTGGCTGGACGCCTGAAGATCGGAAAAACCCTTATCCGTGCAAATAAAGCGTAGCCGTCCATGAACATGGACGGCTACGCTTCGTTATGCGGCCAATGGCCGCCGCAGGTTTGGGACTTCTCATCAATAAGTCGCATCTTCGTCCGATTCAGCCGTCATCTGGCTGCGGATCTGCATCAGCTTGGCCTGGGTCAGGGTGTAGTGCCGGTATGCCAGCCGGGCCATCTGGAAACTGAGCAGGCCGCCAACGGACAACATCAGGCCCAGGGCCAGCACGGTGGTCCTGCTTTGTTCGGCCAGGCTGGCATCAAAGCCTATGACATCCAAAAGGATGCCCAGCACCAGGATTGCGGCGGACTGGGCAATTTTGTAAACCAACGTCATCGACCCGTAGAAGACCCCTTCTGAGCGAATCCCGGATTCTGCCTCTTCCAGGTCAATTGTGTCGGCGACCATGGACGCCGGGATCGACGACAGCCCGCCGATGCCAAAGCCGGTCAGAATCGAAAAGGGCAGCATGGCCAGCGCGTTGCTGCCGACCGACTCCCGGAGAAAAACCAGCAGCAAAAGCAGCACGCAGCCGGCCGACGCCAGGCCGATGCCCAAAATGACGGCCGGCCGCTTGTCGATGCGGCGCGTGATGACGACCCAGGCCGGCTGGGAGAGGATGCTGACGATAAACAGCGAACCGAAAATGATGGCGATCGCCTGGTTGTCCATGCCGAAGGTATAGGTGAAGACGTGCAGTCCGAGGGTGCTGGCAAAGGCGGTGGCGACATTCGTGAACAGGTAGCCGACGACCACACAGCGGAACGGCTTGTTGTTCAGGGCATCCCTGAGACGGCCGGTCAGACTGCGCGCGCCCGGCAGGATGGTTTGGGCCGAGCCGTTTTCCTGCGGCAGGACACGGATGTATTTACGGGTCGCCAGAACCGTGATCGCGCTGCACAGGAAAACCAGGACGGAGGCGGCGACCCCGATCTCCCGGTATGCAGCTGGATTGAGCTGCCCTTGCGGATAGAGAGCGGTTTCAGTAAAAAACAACGCCATGCCGCCGACTGTCGCCAGCAGAAAACCGGACAGGAAAAAGATCGTGCGGATGCCCTGGATGAGGGTTCGCTCATGATAATCGACCGACAGTTCCGCCCCCAATGCGGTGTATGGTGTCGAACAGATGGTCGTGAAGGTTTTGAGCAGGATGATGACGGCAAACAGCCAGACGAATTTGACGATCAGGCTGAGCTCGGGATGGATCGTCCAGAGCAGCAAATTGACCGCCGCGGTGCCCAGTCCGCCGATGATGATGTACGGATGGCGCCGCCCGAAATGGCGGGTCTTGGTCTGATCGGACAGGTAGCCCATGAAAGGATCCGTTACGCCGTCCCAGATCACGCTGATGCTGACGACCAAGCCGACCAGACTGCCCGGGATCATCAGGATCGAGGTCGCATAGAAGACCAGGTAGGCTGCGACGACTTGGTAAATGACGCCGATGCCCATGTCATTGACGCCGTAACCGATTTTATCTAGAAGCGGAATGTTCTGCAGCTGGACCTTTCGCTTGTTTATGATCACACCATCTCTCCCTCACGCGCCGCAACAGGCGGCCGGCACGGCCACGATCGTGCGTCTCGCGCGCGTCATGCCACCATTATAGCGCGAAACACCTGGCCATATGTGCAATAGCCGGGAAAAATTGCAGCTTAAGGGACTGGAAAAATATGCTGCTCTATGCTCCGGGAGGTTGACGCATCGGATCAACAGCACCCACCGTCCAAAGCCTCTTCGATATATGGCAATAAGTCATCAAGCAACAAAAAAACCGAGGTAGCAGGATCGCTATGCGAAGGCGTCTGATTTGCGTGATACCCAAACAGCCTTTTTGCATTTCTGATTGCATTTGGCAAACTACCATGCAAACAGAGAAGCTGAAAGATGCCTGGTGCGTTTTTTTTGTATTCGCCTAACCCCTTGTCAGCAAAGATAGCACTGAGTTTATCGATATAGTGATCTCTGTGATGGGCAACATGATAAAACTCAAAATGGAGCAAAAACCACAGTTCGATGCATTGGTTTGACCAACCACAATGCCATCGGGGTTCATCTCCACATCCATCTTTTGCTAGTGCTTTGACTTTCGTAATCGTATTGTCGAAGTCCGCCTGCGGAAAATCATCATTGTCAAAAATGAGCCAAACATAATCGTACTTGGTTTTTTGCTTGCTTATATAATCAAGGGCGAAGTTAAGTAATGAAGACGTCGACCTGCCGGTACCGATAATGTCTATGTCAATCTGCCGATGTTGTTCTATCAATAACCGATCCCGGTATTTGTGTTCGATGATCGTTTTAATTTGTCGAAAATAATTCGGCTCAGTCTTCGTCCCTTCACAAAATATAATATATTTATATGGTAACATCAAACGGATACTTTGCCGGCGCTCTGCCTTTCGGGCACGTCGAAGAATTTCACTTCTCTTCAGAGGCTTTCGGCTCATCTTCTTCTCCTATCCATCTGAAAATGGTTCTCAGATACGGATCTGCTCCATACCGTCCAGCAAGGTATTGTTTGTTGTAGGCTGCGTCGGGACGTGGGACAATCCCTTTCTCGTCACGAAATTCGATCAGCGAATAGAGTTGAGATGCGCCGTTTTGATCACGAGCAACAAACCAAATTTCGTCTCTGCGGTATACATCATTACGCATGGTTGTAACATCATGTGACGT
>JAQVSS010000213.1 GCA_028700415.1 Kiritimatiellia bacterium | reverse complement strand
CGCACGGCTGGAACACCGAGTGGCCGCGCATCCGCGAGATCGGCGAAAACGATCTGCTGATGACGATGCACGGAACCTTCTTGCATTTCCCGAGAACCTTCTCGTTCAAACAGTCGGCCGGCCTCTCGCCGCGCTCGAACTACATCAAGGTCGTGGGCGACTTCTGCCGGTGGGGCAATAAGGTCGTGCTGGGCTGCGACGACAGCGCAAAGTCGGAGTTCCTGAACAAGCGCCGCGCCAAGGGCACGGCCGGCGGGCCGGGTCAATCGAATTCCAATCTCTGGTTCGTCGATCCCGCGCGGCTGGACGCGCTCGGGCCGGTCATCGGGCGCGGCGCGCTCTGGTCGGGCGAAGCGGTCAAGGCCGGTGTGGCGAGCGAACCTTACCTCTTCTCGGGTTACGCCGCCCGTTCGCTCGCGCTGGTGCACGGCGGCAGCGCGGCGCTGCGCTTTAAGATCGAGGTGGACCGCGCAGGCGACGGCACATGGGCGGCGTTGCGCGAGACCGACGCCGCGCCGGGCCGGTTGACGCTGGTGACCTTCTCTGCGGCCGAACGCGGCGCGTGGGTGCGCCTCGTTCCGCAGGCCGATGCGTCGGACGTGTACGCCTGTTTCCAGTATGCCAACCCCGATAGGCGTCAGCCGTCCGCGGACGCGCGTTTCGCGGGTCTCGCGACGCTGAGAACGACCGGCGGCCTGGGCGGCATCGTCTACGCCCGGGGCGCGGATAAACGCTCGCTGGGGCTGGCCGCGGTGAACGCCGGCCCCGGGGGAGTGAAGGATGTGGGTTTTTACGAGTTGGACGCCGCGCTGAAGCTGGCGCGCGTGGACGGGCCGGACGGGATGGCTTACGCGCAGAAACGTTACCCGATGAAGGGCACCGGGCTGGCTGTTGACGCGGCTTCGGCGGTCATTACGGATGACGCGGGGCGGCGTTGGCGCTTTCCCAAAGCGGACGCGGCGTACGATAAGCCGGGGCTCTGGGGCGCGGAGCGGCTCTGCCGCGAGGTGTGTACGGAGCGGGATGTGTTGAACGTGTGCGGCACTTTCTACGAACTGCCGGCGGAGAACGCGGGAGGCTTCGCCAAGGTCCGCGCGGTGACCACCCACGGCGGACGCATTCACGACTACTGCTCCTACCGGGGGATGCTGGTGCTCTCGGGCGTTGAGGCCGGAGCGGCCGCGTCGGAACACATCATCCGCTCCGGGGACGGCCAGGCGGCGGTGTGGGTCGGGGTGGCCGACGACCTCTGGGCCATCGGCAAACCGCGCGGCCAGGGCGGGCCGTGGAAAGACACGCCGGTCAAGGCGGGCGAGCCTTCGGACGCCTATCTGATGACTGGCTTTGACCGGAAACGGCTGACGCTTTCGCACACAGGCGCGGAGGCGGTGAACGTGACCGTGGAGCTGGACATCACCGGCGCGGACGTGTGGCGGGCGTACGAGACGTTTCGCGTGGAACCTCGTCAGGCGGTGCAGACGGCGCTGGATGACGCGCGCGCCTACTGGCTGCGCGTGAAGGCGGACAAACCCTGCACAGCCACGGCGTGGCTGGTGTACGAATAACAGCCGGAACGGAGCAACTTACTTCGCGTCTTCCGAGTCGAACACAAAAACCAGCTCTCCCGGGCGCACGCGTTTGTTTTCGCGCGCGATGTGTTCGACAAATTCGGGTTCAGCCTTGAAACGCTGCTGCTTGTCTTTCAGGACTTTGATCTCGTTGTTCTTGTGGTCGATCCGGCGCAGCATCTCATTGCGTTGCTGTTCCAGGCGGCGCAGTTGCGCCAGTTTGGGCGGGATGATCACCAACCCAGCCACAATGACACACAGGAAAGCCGTGACCAGAGTCGTCCGGGTAATGATTTTTAACAGTACATTCACGCGTTCAGTCCGTCAGAAGGCAATACGTCCAACAAATCACTCATACTCAACACGTTATCGGGATAAAAGTCAACCGGTTTTTAAAAAAACCGGTTTTTTATTTCACCGGACTCCCTGACCGGTCTAAACTAGCCGCATCTTGAAACCGGGAAAAAGGGGTAAGCATGGATCTGACAGAGCGGACGTTGGGAGTGAAACGGGTTTTCGAGGGACGGGCGCTGACGATCGACGTGGCGGAGATCGAGCTTCCCAACGGGCGGCGTTCGACGCGGGAGATCGTGAGGCACCGCGGCGCCGCCGTGATCCTCGGGCAGCGGCCGGACGGCAAGTTTGTGCTGATCCGCCAATACCGGCGGGCAATCGAGGCGACGCTGCTGGAGATCGTGGCCGGATGCCTCGAGGAGGGTGAATCGCCCGAAGAGGGGGCGCGCCGCGAAATGGAGGAGGAGAGCGGCTATACGGTCGAGTCGCTGGAGAAGGTCGGCGTGATTGTGCCGTGCCCCGGCTATTCGGAAGAGCGCCTGCACCTTTATTATGCGAGGCTGTCGCAAGAACCCCGGCCGCAGCGCCCCGATTTCGATGAGAACCTCGAGCCCGCGGTGATGACGGCGGAGGAGATCGACGCGGCACTCGACGCGGGCGAGCTGATCGACGGCAAGAGCATCGCCCTCTGGCTGATGTGGCGGCGACGGCAGCAGGCATAAGCTTGCGCGGGAGGGGAGGGATGGGTGTTTTGTTGTCGGGGGTGGTGGTCGGCGTACTGAACGCGTGGCCGCTTTCGGCCGCGAGTCGGGTGAAGCCGCAAAAGACGACGCCGCGTGTTGACCGTCAAAAAAGAACGTAATAAAAAATAAGGTGCGTGAGGCATGAGCCAAACAGAACAGGCCATATTGCCAGCCAAATGCGGAACAGAATGAACCCCCGGAAGGACGTAATGAAACGACGGCTTTTCGCTCTCTTGCTGTGTTCACTTTTCACGATTTCCGTGCAAGCGGAGGCGCAGCAGCGCTTCGTGAGGTTGCCGGAACGGACGCTTCCCGTCATCGACACCGTGGACCTTGTGGTAGTGGGCAGCGGCGAGGGCGGGCTGGGCGCTGCCTACGCGGCCGGCAAGGCCGGCGCGCGCGTCATCGTCATCAGCGATTACACCTTTCTCGGCGACGAGTATGTCGCCAAAGCCAAACGCGACCTGTCCGTTGGTCCTGTGCCGCAGTCCGAGCTGGCCAAGCGGCTGTTCGCCGTGCCGGACCCGGCGGTGTTCTCGAAGACCGCGAGCGCGTCGCTGCGCGAGGCCCGCGTGACGTTCCTCGACAACTCGCGCTATGCGGGGGTCCTGGTCGACGCGCGGGGCGCGCTCTGCGGCATCGCGACCGCGAACAAGGCGGGCGTCCAGGCGATCATCGCCAAGACGGTGCTCGACGTCTCGCAGGCTTCCCGCGTCGCGGACGACGCCGGGGCTGAACGCTCACCGTGGACCGCGAAAACGCTGACGGTCTCCAGGCCGCAGGCGGACAGAATGACCAAGCGGTTCACGCCGGTGACGCGTGACGTCCCCATGCCGGAGCTGACCTGGGCGCGCCTCAACAAAGCCGAGCAGGCCTTGCGTGAAACGTGGAATGTGGTGATCAGCACGAACTTCGCGCACAGCATGGATTTCCACATGCCAAACGCGCTGGCGATGGCGCAGGCGTTGGATCTGGCGAACCCGCAGCCCGGGATGTTCCGGGTCAAAGGCGTCGACAACCTGTTCATTCTGGGCTCTTCTGTGACGGACGCACCCGCCGTGGCGGAGAAGCTGATGCAGCCGGTGCGCCTAACGGACCTTGGGTGCCTGTTGGGAGCGCACTTTCATGCCGTCGCGGCGAAAGCGGCCCTGCCGAAGGCTGCGGAGATATCCTTTAAGGCGGTCAGTGGCGCGGTGCGCGACGGCCTCGCGATCCGCGAGCTCGCAGGCCGCGAGCGGCCGTACCGCACGGCCAAGGCCGCGACGGTGCGCCAGCCGGTCGGCGCCGTGCCGGTCTGGGGCGAGTACGACATCGTCGTTGTGGGCGGCGGCCCGGCGGGGCATGCCGCGGCGATCGCGGCGGGACGCGCCGGGCGGCGCGTTCTGCTGGTCGAGCAGGCGGGCTTCATCGGCGGCAACGTGGCACTGGGGATCACCGGCTTCTGGCGCGGCTACCGCAGGGGCTTCAACCAAGAGTGGCAGAAGCGGCGACGGCTCGCGTATCCTGAAATGTTGAACGAGGCGGGCGTCGACATCTGGTACCACTCGCTCGCCGTGGGCGCCGTGATGAGCGGGAACGCGGTGCGCGGTGTCGAGGTCGCGACCTGGCTGGGGCGCGGCGTCGCCTTGGGACAGATCGTGATCGACGCCAGCGGCGACGGCGATATCTGCGTGATGGCCGGCGCGAAGGCCGACTACCTCAACGACGGCGACCTGTGCCTCGAAGAGACTTCGTTCATCGGCCACTATCCGAACTCCATGGCGTTCGACCCCATGGATGTCGCGGGCGCCACGCTGCACCGCGTGCTGGTCGCCGAACACGTCAAGAAGGCGGCCAGCATCCCCATCGCGCAGATCCGCGAGACGCGGCGCATCGTCGGCGACTACCGGGTCAACGAGCGCGACGTGAACTCGGGCCGCACCTACGCCGATGTGATCGGCGTGATCTCCTGCGCCTTCGATCCCCACGGCTATTACACGAGCGACGACTCCTTTGCGGGCCTGATGATTTCGACGAAGAAAGTGAAAGAGGACGCCGTTGTGTATGTGCCGCTGCGCGCCTGTATTCCCGCCGGCGTGGAGGGCCTCTATGTGGCGGGCCGCTGTTTCTCCTGCACGCACGATGTCCAGGCCCTGGCGCGGATGAATCCGGACATGCTGAACCAGGGCTATGCGGTCGGTTACGCCGCGGCGCTGTGCGTCCAAAACAAGAGCCCGACGCGCGCCGTGGACCTCCGCGCGCTGCAGAAACATCTGGTGGAGGTCGACTGCCTGCCGGCGGAGCGTTTCGCCGAGATCGCGCGCGACACGCCGCCGGTTTCGGCGGCGGCGCTGGAGGCTGCCGCGCAGGACCCGGGCCGGCGCGCGAATCTCCTGACCCTCGCGCTGGGCGGGCCCCGCGCGCTTCCGGCGCTCCGCGCCGCGTTCGCGCAGGACCCGACGCCCGACAAGGCGAAGGCGCTGTGCCTGTTGGGCGACAGCGAAGGGGTTCCCCTGCTGGCTCAGCATGTGAAGACCTTGCCGATGCCCGTGCCGGAAGCCTATGCCTGGGACGGCTTTCTGAAGGTGCCCGAACTGGACGGCGCCGCGTGGTGTCTTGCGATCCCGCGCGATCCCCGCGCGACCGAGGCACTGCTCGAACGGCTGGCGTCCTGCGACGCCGCGACGGGGTTCAACACGCTACGCAGCCTGACGGGCGCCTTGGGCCGTATCGGCGACCCGAAGGCCGCCCCGGTCCTGGCCGCGTTTCTGAAGAAGCCCGGCGTGCAAGGGCACAACAACGCCGGCACGGACAACGCGGGCACGCAGGCGTCCCAGTTTTCCAAGGCTCTAGTCGAACTCTTTGCCGCCTCGGCGCTGTATCGTTGCGGCGACTATGAAGGCTTGGGCCGCACGGTTCTCACGCGGTATCTGGACGACTGGCGCGGCGTCTTCGTACGCTACGCGGGTCAAACCTTGGGCCTCAAGGACGAGTGATCCCGCAAACGCCTAACGCCTAACGCCGACCTTCGAAATGGTGCGTTCAATGTTTTATGGCACAGGGACAGAGAGATTAGGATTACGATCAGGATTAAGATTAGGTTGTGGTCCGGGCCTGGCGACAGCGCCTGATAACATCGGGAGTCCGCCCGCGATGGGACTGGCCTCAGTGCGTGCCCTGGGGTAGACGTGGCCTCGTTTGAAACCCGGTATGGCTGGGCGCAGGGCGAGGGTGCCGTGCGCGGGCGAGCTGATCGACGGCAAGAGCATCGCCCTCTGGCTGATGTGGCGGCGGCAGGCATAAGCTTGCGCGGGAGGGGAGGGATGGGATAATATCCCTTCTTCAAAACAGCGAGGTTTCCCATGTTAGACATCAAACGGATCCGTGAGAATTTCGATGAAGTCGCCGAGGGGCTGCACCGCCGGGGGGCGCCTTTGGAGTCGGCAGAGCGGGCGCGGGACTTGGATGCGCAAAGGCGGGCGCTGGTCACGAAGACCGACGAGCTGAAAACTTTGCGCAACGCGCGCTCGAAAGAGATCGGCGCGCTCAAGAAGGCGGGGCAGGACACGGCGGCGGTGCAGGCCGACGTGCGCGCCATCGGCGATCAGATCACGGAGCTCGACGCCCAGATCCGCGGCGTGGAGGAGGCGTTGGAGAAGACCATGCTGATGATCCCCAACGTGCCGTGCAAGACCATCCCCACGGGCCCCGACGCCTCGGCCAACCGCGTGGCCAAGGTCGAGGGTGTCGCGAAGACGTTTGCTTTCAAACCGCTCGACCACATCGCGCTGGGCGAGAAGCTCGGGATTTTCGACCTGCCGCGCGGCGTGAAGCTCACGGGCTCGGGCTTCCCGCTGCTGCTGGGGAAAGGCTCGAAACTCCAGCGCGCGCTGATCCAGTACATGCTCGACATGCATACCGAGCGCCACGGCTACACCGAGATGCTGCCGCCGTTCGTCGTGAACACCGCCTCCATGCGCGGCACGGGACAGCTCCCGAAAATGGCCGAGGACATGTACCACTGCGAAATCGACGATTTCTGGCTGATCCCCACGGCCGAAGTGCCGGTCACCAACTATTTCCGCGACGAGATCATCGACCGCCCGCTGCCGGTCTATCTCACCGCCTACACGCCCTGCTTCCGCCGCGAGGCGGGCTCGGCCGGCAAAGAGACGCGCGGCATCCTGCGCGTGCACCAGTTCGACAAGGTGGAGATGGTGAAATTCGTGGAGCCGGAAACCTCGTACGCCGAACTGGAGTCGCTGGTGACGAACGCCGAGGACGTGCTCAAAGGCCTCGGCCTGCACTACCGCATCCTCGAACTCTGCTCGGGAGACATCAGCTTTGCGGCGGCCAAGTGTTACGACATCGAGCTGTGGGCTCCGGGCCAGCAGGCTTGGCTGGAGGTTTCCTCCTGCTCGAACTTCGAGGATTTCCAGGCCCGCCGCCTGAACTGCCGCTATCGCGACGCGAACGGCAAGACGCGCCTCGTGCACACGCTCAACGGCTCGGGCGTGGCGCTGCCGCGCCTGATGATCGCGATCCTGGAGCAGTGCCAGCAGGCCGACGGCTCGGTGCTTCTGCCCGAGGCGATCCGCCCCTACATGCGCGGCCTCGAGCGGCTTGAGCCGGTCAAGGCTTAACGGGCCGTGGCACTTTTGTTAAAGACTTTCACGGGGCGGGTGCGGTAAAATACGCACCAATGAAAGAAAATAATAAAGAAAAAATCGCGATTCAATACTTGTTTGAATCTGAGCCGGAACACGCGTGGACGGCAAAGGATATCTGCCGCACGCTGGGGTTCCGGGGTAAGCAGATCAAACGGCTGCACGACCTGCTGCAGCTGATGGTGCGCGACGGCGAGATCGTCCAG
>JAQVSS010000212.1 GCA_028700415.1 Kiritimatiellia bacterium | reverse complement strand
GTTCAGGCAGACCGTGTTGATTCGTTGTTCAGGAGGATGTGCGTATGAAGCTTTTCGTCAAACCCAAGCCGTTATTCCAGGGTTTGTTCCTGTTCCTCATCGTCTGCCTGCTCGTCACGATGCTGCCGCCGATGGGAACCGGATCGGTTCAAGCCGCGGCGACAAGCGTCGCTTATTCGCCCCGCAAGCTGGAGCATGGCGTCCTGAACACGGCTTTATGCGATAGCAAACTGTTTTACAGCCAGTTTGTCAAGACTGCGTCCAGCTTCAACATCGCCCCCGTATTCGGGGTCGACTACAACACCAGCTATCTTCGCCCCAGCATGAACAAAACATGGTACGTCGGCTACGACTACGACACCGGCCTTGAGACCGTACCAGTCCTGAACGACGTGCGCAAATCCGGCGGTTTGTATGTCAATTACCGCGCGACACTCTACAACCATTTGCATTCCAGCTTCAAGCACGAAGGACCGGCCAAGAAGCTCGGCTATCAGCACACGCGTCTCGTCCAGGCCTACGAGGAACTGGTCGGTTACAACAGCTGGGATCAGCCGGTGACTGGCTTTTACGACTATGGCGACGGGATGGGCTCCGGTGATTTCTCCCATGCGGTCAGCCCGGCATACGATGCCACATACTTCAAACTGGGTCTTTTCACCTCCGGCTGCACCATTTGCGGCGATGCCGCCACCAGCCATGTCAGTGTCGCGCTGGCGGATAAAAAGGGCCCGAAGGTTCTTTCGGTCACCGTCACAGCCGGAACCATGAATGCCGCCGGTCTGCCTGTCGACACCGGCGTTGCCGATACGACTTTCAAGGCCGGCGACCTGGTTTATATCCATGTCAACTTCAACGAGTATATCCGCTTTGCCGACAACCGCAACACACACGCCGATGTCCGTCTCAAGCTCAAGCTGTCCGATCTGGCCAACAACCAGGAAGTCGAGGGGCTTGAGGGTTGGGCGGACCTGGTGGCCCTCAAGAACAAGCAACTGGATTTTCTCCTGACGGTCCCCGCTGCCTTCAAAACCAGCGGCGGAAGCGAAACAAAAACGACCAACCACAAGATCACGGGCATCTCCGGAATCTACACCACCCTGGCCGGCGGAACGCTGACCAGCATCCTGACAGGCGGCAGCTGGCCGCTCAGGATCCTGGGTGCCAACGGGCAGGAACTGGGGGAAAGTGCGTTTAGCTTATTCACAGCCGAGGAACGGCAGAAACTGCTCACCAGCAAGTCCCTGGTCACCGACCTGGCGGGGAATTCCTGCGATGTGGCCGAATCCGCCTTCCCCGGTATCCAAAATCCGGCCATTTTAGACACCACACCCCCCCAGGTGCGCGATATCCAGCTTCAGGCGGACGGATCAGTCAACGGACGGGTTGGGCCCGGCAGCAAACTGACATTTTCCGCCTGGTTCACGGAAAAACTGGACCTGGCGTCCCTTGACGGCATCACGGCGACAATCAACATCCAGGATTTATCGGTGCCGGTCACCGTTCAGGCGGACAGCCGTCTGGACGAAGCGTACGGCGTCAACGGCGTCGCGGCGACGCGCATCACCTTCAAGCCGCTGCTGATCACCGAATCCATGCGGCCGCTGCTGTACCGGGACGGACAGTTTTTGCGGGTCGCCCTTGAGAGCATCCAGTTTGCCAACGGCGCGGCCGACCTTTGCGGCAACGCCCTGGCGCCGGTCACGGGCCTGGCCAGCGGCGAACGGTTGCTGCCGAGTTCGGCGTTCTACCTGGACAGCGAAGGGCCTTCTGTCAGCACGACATTGACCGCCGACGCGGGGCGCTATACACCGCTCCAGGACGGTAGCCCGACGCGCTTTTGCTTCTCGTTCAAAGTTCAGGATCTCTCCAGGCTGGCGCCCCAGTACGCCAGCGGCATCAACGGCACACCGCAGCCCCAGGGCAGCTTCAGCCTGTATCTGATCGGAAATCCGGCTCAGGCGGATCCGTTCGAATATTGTGTCACCCGCCAGGCGGGCTTGACCGGCAGCGAGACGTTCAGCGCGGCTGCGACCGGAAGTGGTTCCAGCTACCTGTATAGCGAAATAACCACATCGCAAAGCAACGACGACCTGTATCTGCACATCCGATTGCTGGACTCGTTTGCCTATGACCTGTTTTACCCGGTGCTCCGGGTCAGGGCGCGGGATCTGGCCGGAAACCAGACCGAACAAACCTTTGAACTCGACTATGTGGCCGACCGCTTCGCGCCGGCCTGCAGCCAGACGGGTTCGAGCTCCAGCTACGACGGGGAGAATCGGACCGGATCGATCACGGCCGAGCTGACGTTGACCGATCCCAGCAAGGTCGATACCGCCAGCATCGATTACCAGTGGGTTGCGTCCGGCCTGGCGCCGGACGCCAATAACTGGATCCGCTACCTGACGGCAGGCGACGCGGCCTTGTCTGTGCCGCTCAGCCTGACAAAGGACAATCTGGCCGCCGGCCAGGTCCACGCCTATGACCTCTACATTCGTGCGGCGGACTTAAGCGTGACGCCCAACACCGGGATGTATGGCCCGTTCAGCGTCAGCCGGGACTTGACCTTTCCGGCCGTCGATGTCGCCTGCAGCACAGACATCTTGGCTGAACCGGCGTTTACGGTATCGGTCCCCCAGGTCACGGGAACGACAACCAACGGCGCCACGGCGATGCTCCTGATCGAGGATCCGCAAGGTGACGGCAGCCAGTATTTCATCCGCACGATCGACTCGGCCATGACCGCTTCCGAATCAGGCGTGTACGATCCCAACTTCTTCCATCCCGACATCCTCTCAGACGCCCAATCCACTCGGATCGGGACCTTCGGCGGCCTGTGGCGCTACGCCGACGTCATCGAGAACGAGACATACACCTTTTACGACGGCTCGCAGTCTGTGGTGCGCTACGGCTTTTCCAACGACCGCACGGTCGTGATCGGCGATCCGTCATCGCCCGAATCGAACCGATTGCTGGCGATCATGAACGGCAACTACTATGGCGAGATCAAGGTCACGCTCATTACCGCAACCGGCATCACGGGCAGCCAAACCAGCGAGGTCAGCCCCGGCGTCTATGACCTGAACAGCCGAAACGACGGCAACCTGTTCCTGGAAGCGGCTTATTACCGCAAAAGCGACAACACCTTCTATTACGACGCAGCCTGCACGCAGCCGCTGGAAGACCGGCAGGGCCATGCGAGCAATTTTCACAACATCAGCACGATCCCCGCCGGGGCGGTCGTCGACAGCCAGACCTGGACGTTGCGCGCGGCCGGCAATCCTGTTGTCCTGACCCAGAACGGCGCCATACAGCCGCCCGCGTCGGATCCTGCGTACCCTGATTTTTCCGGTACCGGTCCGGATATCCACCAGGCCTCGATTGCAGCGCTCAGCGATGTCGCGCTGGCTGCTGACTGGTTCAGCTACGACGGTCCCGATGACGGCGCGATCATCAAGACCTCGATCGACAACGCTGAATTCCGAATCGATCTGGCCAATCGCCTGCTGCCGGACTGGCAGCTCGAGGACATCGACTTTTCCAGCCCCGGCACCTATGCTGCCCTCTACCTGTACCGGTCGCCGGACGCGGACGCCGATGTCGCCGACATGACAACCATCAGACCGAACTACTCCAGCGGGCCGCCCTTTATCTTCGAGACAACCGGCACCTCGGCTGACCATGGGTTCATCTGCCGGTTCCCGCTGAGTGCCGCGCTTAGCCAGACCGTCACGGTTCCGGCCAATGCGGCGATCCGTTCCGGCCAGTATTTCCTCTATGTCTCTCTGGCGGCCAAGGGATCCGGACGGGTTGACGAGGCTTTCTATGCAGCGATCTTCCTGGATTCCAGCCCGGTCGGCGATACCAGCCTGGATTCGCTCAGGACCGATTACTTTGACAGCGGGCTGCTGGATCAGGTTGTCATCGACTGCGATGCGACCACCCGCGAGCTGCAGGTGGGAAGCAGCATGCTGCCGGACGTTTCGCTGCCGCACTACATCCATTTCCGCCGCTACAGCCGGCCGGTTTCGTTCTACTTCTACGACCAGGAGGATGATGTCGGACGTCTGTTCAAGACCGGGCTCCAATCGATCAAGGTATGGAACGCCACGCCGGGTGTCGACGAGGCGACAACGAAGGCCAACGCCGACTGGAATGCTATGAACAGCCCATGGCTAAGCGGTACAGATGTGATCGAATGGTATTATCACCTGGCCTGGACGGCAGACACGGCCCTGGTCGAAGCGCATCACAACGACTCCATTTACCTGCTTAGCGGCCAGGACAACATCATCCGCTACCAGACGGTCGGATCCAACGGCCTGGCATCCGGGATTCGCTCTTTTGTCATCTATGAAGACACCAAGCCGCCCGAGCTGGATATCCGTCTCGATTCGGACGGCAGCCGGCCGGTGCCCGCTGTGCGGCTCTTTGCCAGCGACGCGACGGGAGGATCCGGACAAGTCCGCATCGTGTCTTCTTCCGCCGGTGTCAACGCGATCGTCCCGCCGGAAGGGATCGAGCTGACGAAAAACGCGGCTTACACCCTACTCGTCGGCGATCCGGCCGGTAACTATGCCCGCCAGAAGGTTACGATCAACTGGATTGACAACACCAGCCCCGACCTGACCTTAACGAGCAGCACGATCGATGGCCAGGCGTTTTACTTTACGGCCGAGATCCGGGGGCCGTCGGCTGCTGAACTGGCAAGTGAAAAACTGAACCTTATTTTCCCGGAAGCATATGGCGTCCTGCTGGGCTATGCCGAGACAATCGTCCCGGAACAAAATAGCGGCGGTATCTGGCAGGCGCCGTCGGACGGCTACGGCGGCATCTTTGCCACCGACAGCCGGATCAGCGCCGACGGGACTGGTTTTAAAAAGACGGTGACGGCCCAGGGCGTTTTCAAGCACGACCCGGCCGCAGCCGGCCCGACAGAGCGCACACTGACCGTCGCGGCCGTCGATCAGGCCGGCAACAGCAGCGTGCCGCTGACCTTCAGCGGCCAGGTGACGACCCAGGCGACGCACTGCAGCGGCGCGGTGCTGGTGGATGACCGGGTGCGGCTGAATTTCACGGCCCCGGTAGTCCTGGAGACACCCGCCGGCGGCCGCCCGTCAAATGCTGACGGCAGTCCGCAGACCTTCGGCAGCCAGTGGCAGGACCTGCCGATCTTTTCTGACGGCACCCAGACGATTGAATACGTTGACCTGTTCGGAACCGGCCGCGAGGAGACCATCGCGGTCAGCGCGTTCGGTGCGTATGGCCTCGATGTCGTCCTGACCCCATCGACGGCCACATCCGGTTCGGTCACCGCCGAAATCACCGCGGCCGTATCCGGAACCGAACTGAGCCTGCCGGACGCGATCCCCGGTGCGATATCGCAAGCCGTATCCGCCGACCGGTCGTCCGTGACGGTCGTCATGGACCAGAACGGTCAGATCCCAGTCCAGGTCCAACCGGCCGGCAGTACGGCCAAGGTTCGCGAAATCGCGGTCAGCCAGATCGACCGCACCGTGCCGGCGGCTGCCGTCCGCTGGTTCTACCATGAATTTGCGTCTTCTGAACCGCCATCCGGCGTGACGGCGACCAGCCGCCAGGTTGAGGCCTGGCTCGTGTGCGCGGAACCGGTCACGGGTATCAACAGCAAAGCGGCCTCCATCGTGTTCGCCTATGGCGGACTGACCAGCTACACCTTCGAATATGCCGACCTGGCCGGCAACGCGGGAGTACCCATCACGGTCACCTTGCCGGTCGAGATCCTGGCTGAACCGGTCGTGGACACGACCGCGCCGGACTACAGCCTGAACCTGTACGCCTACGACGGGCCGTCGGACGGTTTCCAATACGAGACCTTTGCTTCCCGCGAAGACCTGGCTCCGGCCGGTACGCTGGCGGGCCTTCTGGATACGGTCATCGGCCAGAAGAGCCCGATTCAGCTGACGGCCGCCTGGATGCTTGATTTTACCATCCGCGACGACAGCCTGACCCGGCTGCTGATCCGGCCGGGCATCAGCCTGACGGCGGACGAACTGTCCGGAATGACCTTTCTTTCCAGCCCGACGGGTTCGGTGCCCGGTGTGGAGATCAGCGGCGACGACCTGATCGTGCGCGCCAACACGGCGTTCACGCTGGTCATCATCGACCAGAACAACAATCGCTCGATCCTGCCGATCGAGACGCGCCACGTGGACAGCGAGGCGCCGACCGGCCGCTTCACCTATGTCCCGATCGCCGCTGTTCCAGGCGGCGTGACCGGCCGCCGGGCATACATCGCCTTGTCGGACAACACGGACCCGGACAACGCGGCGGGGACGGTCAGCGTGATCGATCCTGCCGGGCTGGCCCGAGTGACGGATCCGGCTTCGCCGTATTTTGGCCAGTATGTTTTCGACTTCACCGCCAACATGACCCAGCAGTTCCTGATCAAGGATGTCCTTGGCGTGCGCGGCCATTTGACCGCGACCGTAACGGATCTCGACGGAACGGTGCCGGCGGCGTCGGTCGACTGGTGGTCGCCTTGCCTGATCGATCCGTCCGGCCAGGCGGTTCGCCATTTGCCGCCGCAAATCTCCCGTGATCCCGTCACCGTGGGGCTGACCTTCAACACCCCGATCGCCCAGGTCGGCTGGCAGGTCTGGGATGGAACCGGCTACCAGGATCCGCAGTCCTGGCACCATTACTACCTCGAGCTGTCCTACGACGCGAACAGCGCCCAGGTCCGTTTTCTCGACAACCTCAGCATCCGGCTGGTCATGACGGGGCAGAACGGCCTGGTCGGGTACAAGGCGCTCGGGACAGACGAAGCTTCGCTGGGCCGGAACCTGATCGACTATTACGGCCCCTGGTGGATCACGTCGAATGACCAGCCCACAGACGGCAGCAAGGTTCTGTCCGTCATGGTCCGCTTTTCTGACTTTTCTGAACCGGTCTACGCCCTCGACTGCGGCGAATCCGGGCGGCTGTACCGTGAAACAGATGTCATCGAACAAGAGATCATCCGCAACGGCACCTATACCTACCGCTTTGTCGACGCCGCCGGCAACAGCGAGACGGAGACCGTAACCGTGACCGGGATCGACGACATCCCGCCGGACATCGTCGTCTCCGGCATTCCGCCTGACGGCTCAAGCAGTACGGCGGGACCGCTTGCTTTCTACGCGACCATGAGCGAGGCCGGCGAACTCGTTTTCAACGGAACCACATACCAGGTCGCCGCGCCGGTCGATAAGAACCAGGACGGCCTGCTCGACCCCAGCCGCTACAGCGGCGATGAAGCAGACCGGAACGAGTGCGACTGGATCGAGCTGTCCGTCGCCGCGAACGGCAGCTACCAGCTGACTGCCCGTGACGCGGTTGGCCTGACCTTTTACTCGTATGTGACCATCGGCTGCATCGACAACAAGGCACCCAGCCTGTCTTTTTCGCCAGGCACACTTGTGGTGCGCCAGGGGACCGGGCAGGCGGACTTTGAAG
>JAQVSS010000021.1 GCA_028700415.1 Kiritimatiellia bacterium | reverse complement strand
CCTGCTCACGGCGCTGCCGCATCGCCAGTGGACCCACCTGTGCGTCACGTTTGACATGCCGAACCTCACGGCCTACGTGAATGGCAAGCCGGTCAGCCGTACGTCCTGGCCCTATCCGCTCGAGGTCCACGACATGGAACTCGGCGGATGGAGCAGCCCCGTCTGCCATAACGGGTTGCTTGATGATCTGCGGATCTTTGGACGCGCTCTGCCCGAACGCGAGGTGGCTGCGCTGGCGGCGGCCACCAACCGCGCGAGCGCCGGGTACACGCTTGTGGACCGCTCCAAGCACCCGCTGCCGCTTGCCGCGACCTTTAAAAACAAACACGCCACGTTTCAGATCGACACCCAGGGAAAAGCCGTGTCGCTCCGTTCACGGGCCAGCGGACGGGAACTCCTTGCGGATTCCCATCCGCTCGTTTCCGTCCGGCTCGCCGACGGACGCGTGATTTCGGCGCGCCGCGCCGCGCGAACCGGGAACCGCCTCACGTTTGATTTCCCGAGCGGGTATGGCTCGGCCGTGGTTGACATCGAGCCGCGCCGCGAGTATTTCGATTTCACCGTGCGCGCACTGACCGTCACCAATGTCGAAGCCTTCACCTTCTGCGCGTTGCCCGTGGCCGTCACCAAGTACCGCGGCACCATGGCCAACATGCTCTCGGACGACGGCGACGCGGTCTGCCTGCGCGGTTACGACCTGCCGGTAGAGCTGGCCATCCGGGGAAAAAATGACCTGCTCGCCTGGACCACCGCGAAATACGGGCTGACCGGTTGGCGCGCGGGGCTCGCGGCCGGACCGAAAGCCGCCATGCCCCGGATGTTGCGCACCATGGCCGAACAGTCGGGCGTGCCGTATTCCAAGCTGGGGGGGCCGTGGTCCCTGGAGGCGGAGGAAACCCGCGGCTCCTACCTGTTCGCCGACCTTTATTACCCCTCGACCGACGACTGGATCGAGATCGCCCGGCGCGGCGGTTTCTCCACCATTCACCTGCACGGCTGGTGGCAAAACCTCGGCCATTACGGCATCCGGACGAATTACTTTCCGCGCGGCATCGCCGACATGAAGGACTCGGTCGATCAGATCCATGCGGCCGGACTCCGTGCGGGAATCCATACGCTCACGGCCTGCATCGACACGCGCGACGCCTGGGTGACACCGGAAGCCAGTCCGCACCTTATTCCTTTCAACACCTACACGCTGGCCCGCGCGTTTTCGCCCACCGACACCGTGCTCTACGTGAACGAGAAGCCCTCCGGGCGTCACGACGTGGTGTTCACCTATTCGGGCAACGGCAACGCGATCCGGATCGGCTCCGAGATCATCCAATACGCCGAAATTTCGCGCGAGCAGCCTTACGCCTTTCTGAAATGCAAGCGCGGCGCGTTCAAGACGCGTCCCGCGGCCCATGCTGCCGGGGAGCAGGCGGATTACCTCCAGCAGCGCTACATGGCGTTTTACCCGCAGCCTGACTCTCCGCTCGCCGACGAGCTTGCGGCGTGCATCGGGCGCGTTTTCAAGACCTGCAATCTCGACCAGCTCTATTTCGACGGCTCCGAAGGCATGATGAGCCGGTATGGCATCGACACCATGCGCCACAAAATCTTCAGGCAGCTCGAGGCTCACCCTCTGATCGAGGGAAGCTGTTACGGGGAGCACAACTGGTGGTTCCATTCGCGCCTCGGCACTTGGGATCATCCCGTCTGGGCGCCGAAGCGCTTTCAGGACGACCACGTCGTGGCATGTTCGCGCTACCGCGACTCCGACCTGCTCGGCCCGCAGATGGGGTGGTGGGCGCCGCGTATGGCAGCGCCGTTCGCGCGGGGTCATCATTTAGACGAGATGGAGTATTTCGCCAGTAAAAACTTGGGTCTAGACGCCGCCATGTCGATTCAAGGGGTGGATGTCAATCGTTCGCCGCTCCCTTATCATTTGGAAAGGCAGTTCACGCTGCTCGGCTGGTACGAGCACCTTCGCCTGGCACGCTACTTCGACACCCAGACGGTGGCCCGCATCGCCGTGCCCGGCGACGAGTTCCGCCTGCGGCAGACCCGCGACGGCGTCTGGCAGTTTACACCCGTCACCATGTCCACGCACCGTGTTACCGGCCCGGATGACGGTTCGTCGGGTTGGCAGGTTGCGAACGCGGATGCGCCGCAGCCCGTGTGCGTGCGTGTTGAAGCGCTGTACGCCGCCGCGCCGGCCGGCGGCCCGGCGGGCAAGCCGTTGGTCAGTCCGGACGAGTTCGCGGCGTTCACCGTCTCGGCCGCCTCTGCGGTTCAACTCCGCTTGGAGGAGGTGAAGGAGGGAACACAAGGCGGTGCCCGTAACCTGCGGCTGAGGGCGGAAAACCGCGGCGCGTCTTCGACCGGAGCATGGGCGCGCGCGGTCCAGGCCTTCCCCGCGCCCTACCGGAACCTGAGCGGCACCGGCGCGTTCGGCATGTGGGTGAAGGGCGATGGCTCGGGCGCTTTGCTCAACCTTCAGGTCGGGTGTCCGCGCGAGTTTATGGGGGCGTTCTCAGATCACTACGTCACGCTGGACTTCACCGGCTGGCGCTACGTCGAACTGCTGGCCCGCGAACGCGACACGGAACGCATGCACAACTATGTCTGGCCATACGGGGGCCTCGGTTCGCATGCCGTTTACCGCACACCGCTCGACATGGCGCACATCTCGCGGGTCTCTTTCTACCTCAACGATTTGCCGCCAGGAAAAACTGTTGACGTCACGGTCAGCCCGGTCATGGCGCTGCCGGCCCGGTCCTCCCTGCTCAAAAATCCCGTGCTCACGCTCAACGGCCAGCCTCTCACGTTGCCGCTCACACTCGCCTCCGGCGACTTCGCGGAAATCGAGCCCGACGGGCTTTGCACGCACTACAATGAAAAAGGCGATCCGCTTGCGCGTCTGCGGCTTGCCTCGTTGCCCCCGTTGCGCGCCGGCGGCAATGCGGTGCGTTTCGACAGCGAGCGGACGCAGGGCTCGCACACCCGCGCCGAGGTCACGTTCAACGTTTTCGGCTCGCCGTTCGGCACGCCTAACCGCCGGCGCAAGATCGGCTGGAAGCATCTTGAACGCGAGTATGAGATGACGCGCCTGTTCCTCGCCTCCAACGATGTTGACCACGCCTCATGGGAGGTGGCGGTGCGCCCCGGTGAGAAAGCGGCGCTGGAAATCGAACTCTGCGGCGCGATGACCTCGCCGGTGCTGACCGTGGGTGACCGAGCCTTGCGTTTCCCGGTCACGCTCAAAGACGGCCAGCGTTTGCTCTGCCGCGACCGCCGCAACTGGGTTGTGCTTGACGCCAAACGCGCCAAGGTTGCCGAGGGCAGACTGGATGAAAAGGTGCCGATGCTCGTTTCCGGCCGCAACCGTGTCACGTTCTCTTGCACCGCACCCGACCGCGCCCAGGTCAAACTGGTCAAGGATTACGCGCGGTAGCCGGTATGGGATGGGCTTTTCCCGCGATTTCTGCGGGAAAGGCCCGCGTGTCTTTTTCCCCGCTCTTTGTTAGAAACCGCTTGCATCACGCGGTCTATAAGAGTACAAACTACAGCCGTTTAGCGGGAAAAGGAGGCGGTCATGGTTACCATTTATCACTGGGAGGGCGGCGGCTTAAAAGAAGTGCCCACGCTGACCGGTGCCTGTTGGGTCAATCTGTCCGATCCCTCTACGGACGAGATCTCCAGGGTTCAAGAACTGACCCATGTTCCCCGCGAATTCTTAACGGATCCCCTCGATAAGGACGAGCGTCCCCGCCTCGAAATCGATGAGGGGGTCACGATGCTGATTGTGCATGTCCCTTACCACGAGCCGCACGAAAACCTCATCCCTTTCCATACGTTGCCGCTCGGTATCGTTCTCACCCAAGACAACGTCGTCACGATCTGCAACCGGCAAACGCCTGTGACCAGCACGTTTCTGGATCAGATCCGCCGCGTGTGCCCTCCCGAAGATCAGTTCCGTTTCACCTTTCAGCTTCTCTGGCATTCCGCCATTCTCTACCTGCGTTACCTGCGCGATATTCGCCAGCGCGCCGACATGGTGGAGCAAGACCTGCACGAGTCGATCTCGAATGAAGCGTTGATGCGCTTGCTGAACATTGAGAAAAGCTTGGTCTACTTTACGACCTCGCTCAAAGCCAACGACATCCTGATCGGCCGGATCGAGCACACGCGCCAGCTCGATATCCCCGACAAAGATCTCGATGTCCTAGAAGATGTGGCCGTCGAGTACCGCCAGGCCTTGGAAATGGCCACCATTCACAGCAACATCCTTACGGGCACCCTCGATACCTTCGCTTCGATTATTTCGAACAACCTCAATAACGTGATGAAGTATTTGACGTCCATCACGATTGTGCTCATGTTGCCCACGCTGGTCGCCAGCATCTATGGCATGAACGTGAAGCTGCCGATGGGGGGGTACGAGCATGCCTTTGCGATTCTGATGGGGGTATCGGTCTTGATTTCCCTGATCGTTGTGATCGTCCTTGCCCGACGCCGTTTTTTCTGACGGGGACGCGCTAGGCGTACAACAAGGCGGCCGCGCGCGCGGCGGCGAACCCCCGCCGTTCCCGCGACCAGACGGCAGCGATGGCGTCCAACGGTTTTCCGGCCTGCAGCTGCTTGCGCGTTTCCGATGTTCCGTAAAGCAGGTCAAACCACTTCGCGCGTGCGCCTTTATGGTGCCACACGCGCGGCTGGCCATAGTGTTCCGCCAGTGCCCGCAGAAGGGCCAGTGAGACTTCTGCCGGTTTGAAGCGTGCCGCTTGCGTCACCGTCAACCGGATGCCGTCGAGTTCCCGTCCCGCATATCCCCCGGATGCCACCATGTAGCGGCAGGGGTGGAAGGACACCCCCGCGAGATGATGCCGCGTCATGCGTTCGCAGAATTTTTCCGCATGTAACCACGGCGCGCCCAACACGCGGAACGCCAGATTGGTGCCTCGTCCGCAGTCGATGCCGGGTAACGCCTCGGCAAACACGGTGGCCGCATAGGTTGCGGCGCTTTCCCAAGTCTTGATTCCCGGCGAAGGCGGCATGAAAGCGGGGCGTGTCCCGTCCCATGCCGCATCTTTCCTTTGCCATCCCTCCATCGGGACCACTGTCAGGCGCGCCTCCGGGTAGAGCATGGTTTTCATCCACGAGGCGCTCTCGGCCGGTGTCATGCCATACACCAGCGGTACGGGGCAGGGCGCCACGAAACTCATCAGGGACGGTTCGGGCATGGGGCCATCGACCGTCTGTGCGAGCGGGATCGGGCGGTCTGTGACAAGCACTTCGACTCCTGCCTCCACGCACGCCTCGAGCATGTTCCGGAGCGTGGCCAGGTAGGTATAGCACCGCACGCCGAGATCTTGCAGGTCGCAGACCACCGCGTCCACATCCGACAACATCTCCTGCGAGGGTTTGCGCCTCTCGCCATACAACGAGTAGACGGGAATGCCCCAGTCGGGATGCAGGCGTGTGTGGGTTTGTTCACCTGCGCCGGACTGCCCGAAAAAACCGTGCTCCGGGCCATAGAGGGCCACCAGCCTTTTACCTAAGGCGTGCCGCAACAGTTGCGCCGATGTGGCTCCGTCGGCGGTGAGAGCCGCCTGATGGCTTAACACCCCAACCCGCTTCCCCCGCAGCAAATCGAAGTGCCGCCTGTGCAGCACATCCATGCCGACTCTCATGGCGACTTTTCCCCATGTTTGAGCCGGTGCGACAGCACGGCGAGGCCGGCGGCGAGGTCTTCGCGTTTCACGATCACGTCGGCCGGTACGGATAACTGCGCCGGGGTGAAATTCCAAATGCCGCGTATGCCGCCTGCCATCATCGCGTCCGCCACGGGCTGAGCCTGTCCCGCGGGAACGGTCAGGATGCCGAGCGACACGTTGAGCTTGCGGACGGTTTCCGCGATCTGATCTGCAGGGTAGACGGGGATTCCCGCGATCTTACCCCGCCGTTTCGGGTTCGCGTCAAACGCCGCCACAATCTTGAATCCTTGGTTCTGAAACCCCGGGTAGCCCAACAGTGCCGACCCCAAACGTCCCGCACCCGCCAGCACGGCCTCGGTCCGGGCATTCCATCCGAGGAACCGCTCAATCGCGGAAACGATCTCCGCCAGTGGGAATCCTACCCTGGGTGTGCCGCGCACACCCGTTTTAGAAAGATCCTTTCTCACGACAATCGGATCCAGCGACAACACTTTCGCCACGACGGCTCCTGAAGCGAACTTTTCGCCTCTTTCCGCCATTTCCCGCAGCACGCGAAGATATAAGGGGAACCGCTTCACCATCCTGTCGCCGATCTCGGCTTTTTGCGCTCCGCTCATGATCCCCACACCTTTCTTACCAATTTATATGTAATGACTGTACCCGATCTGTTTTCGACAATAAAGCAAAGATTTGCAGACCGGTCATGTGGTCATGCGGTCTGCTGTTCCACGTTCAGCAGAAACGCCTTGACGCCTGCCTTCCTCCCGATGGTCGCACGCAGGTGTTCGAACGCCCGCATCACATCGGATGCGCGCCCGTCGGGAAGTATAAAAAGCGCCATGGTATTGGCTCCCGGCCACACCGGGTTATCGAGCCGTGGCCCCGTCGTCTTGCCCTTGCCCACCACGCGCGGCATTTTCGTAAAACAGGTCACGCCCATCTCTTCCATGGCCTCCATGATCTCTTCATCCACGCCGATGTTATAAACGGCCATGACCATCTTCATCTCAGAACCTCTGTTCGGGTAACCACAGGGGACTGCCCCTGCATCCTCATCAACCGCGCATCGCGGTTTCACCCAGATGTCCCAAACTCGCGGCGCAATGAGCCGATTCCGCCGACCCGAGGGGGAGGAGCCGAGTCTTGACACAGTCAATGAAATTACGGTGATGCCCCGCCTGCGAACCCAGCACCATGTCGTCCAATTCAGTAAGGATTTCCGGAGCCGACGCCTGCAGCGCTCCGCGCGTGACCCATACCCATGCGCCATCCCGCCCGATCCAACGCACTCCGACGCCTTTCTCAAGCCGTCCGCCATCCGCGACCACCAGTTCCATCCCTTCGCGGTATACGCACCGGAAGCTGAAGGCGGTGGCGGTGTCAAAGATGCCGTCCTGCGGATAGATGCCGCTCCCCGCGACGGACACGGGTGCGTCGTTGCGCCCGGCTCCCCACAGCGCGATGTCGCCGTGGTGCCCGATCCAATCCGCAAGCATGCCGCCTCCCCATGCGCTCACCCAGCGCCAATGGAAATCGCAGACACCCTGATACGCGCGCGCCGGCGCGGTTCCCAGCCATGCCTTCCAATCCAGCGTCGGCGGCGGGGGGATAGGGGCGGGGTGCGCGGCAGGCCCCCGCCCGCCTCCGGGCAGGCCGACTTCAATCCGCGCGACGGTGCCCAGCCGCCCGTCCCGCACCGCTGCGACCGCCTTGCGGAAATGGCGTTGTGAGCGTTGCCAGCTTCCGGCTTGCCACACGCATTGGTGCTCCGTCACCGCGCGCAACAGGGCGCGGCCCTCTTCCAGCGTGTGCGAGAAGGGGGTCTCGCCATAGATGTCCTTGCCCGCCTGTGCGGCGGCGATGCCGATAGCTGCGTGCGAGTGGTTGGGCGTGGCGATCATCACGGCGTCGATGTCGGCGCGTGCGCAGAGTTCGCGGTAATCTTTCACGGTGCCGCAACCGCAATTCCCGTAATGCCGGTCGACCCGCGCTTTTGCGGCCTCCATCTTGTCCCGGTCCACATCGCACACGGCCCGAACAACCACGTCGTTCAGATTGAGGAAGGCCTCGAGATTGACGGTGCCCCTTCCGCCGACCCCGATCATGCCCATGATAATCTTGCCGCCCGGCGCATCCCGCCCCAGTACGCGCTGGGGCACGATGTTCAAGGCGGCGCACCCGGACGCGGTGCCGAGCAAACTTAAGAATCTCCTGCGCGTCGTTTTCATATACATTTAGGCTGAAGGCTGTTCGCCGGTTAGGGAATGGGGGATCGCGCTAACAGCCTTCCGGCTGTCAGCCTTACCTTCACTTCGCGACCGGTTTGTCGTCGGCCTTCAGGTCACCGAGCGTGTATTGCAAGCCGTCGAGGATGTGCCTCAGGCGCGCCTTCTCGACAAATGCGCGTTTGTCATGGCCGAAGGAGGTGTAGAACACGCGTCCTGCGCCGTACGGGCGGATCCAGCTCACCGCGAAATCCTTGTCCTCGCGCTTGAGGCCTTTGACGGAGGCGGTTTTCGCGTCCGACAGGTCGAGCGAGACCAGCACATGCAGTTTGGAGCGGTCGTAAAAGGGAGACTTCTGCTGATAGACCTCTTCCCCGCATTTGAAGCCCTTGCCTTCAAACGCCTGATTCACAGGGCTCGACGGGTCATCCAGTTTGAACGCCCAAGTCCCGCCGGCGCCCCACGGGTGGCCGAAGAACAGCCCGCCCACCATCTCGGCCGCATCGGGGGCGTCGTAAAAGTTGTCCGCGCCCGCGTGGATCACGCAAAGGCCGCGGCCGCTTTTGACGAACTCGATCAGGTTCGGCACCATGGCCGGATTCTTCGTGGCCTTCAGGTTGGTCGTGTTGTTCAGGACAAGCGCATCGTATTTAAACAGGTTTTCTTTGTCCGTCAGCGACGCATAGTCGGTCGAAAAGTCCGCTTGGAACGCGCCGGTTTTTGCTGCCGCGATCTCCAGCGCCTTGTTCCCGTAGACAATGCCTTCACTATGCCTGTAGCCTTCGCATCTGCTGAACACCAACACCTTGCGGGGTTTGGCGGGTTTCGCATGCAGCGCGTTGCCGACTATCGCTTCCAGTTGCGCCGCTTCTGCGGCCGAGACAACGGGCTCGGGCTTTGGTGCCGCCGGCGGTTTCGCCGCCGGTTTCTGCGCTTGAGCCAACCCCGAAATCACGGGAATCATCAGAACGGCGCATGCCGTCAGTACTGCTCTCTTCATGGATACTCCTACCTTTCTGTATGCGGAAACCCGTCCGGCAGCAGGTGGGCCTGTTTCCGCCGCACGTTGCGGCTGAACAGACTGTAAAGCACCGGCACGAGAATCAGTGTGACAATGGTTGAAAACGTCAGGCCGCCAATGACCGTCACACCCATCGGCTTCCACGTTTCCGAACCCTCGCCGCCCGCTAACGCGAGAGGCATCATACCAAAAACTGTGGTGAGTGTGGTAATCAATACGGGGCGCAACCGCTGCTTTCCGCTCTGCCGGATCGCGTCGGCCATATTCTCGCCGCGAGCCCGCAGCGTGTTGATGTAGTCCACCAGCACGATGCCATTGTTCACGCCTGTTCCGACGAGCAGGATGATGCCGATGAAACTGAACATGTTGAAGGTCATGCCGAACCCGTACAGGGAGAGCAGCACACCCGAGAAGGCGAACGGCAGGGCGAGGAAAATCACGAACGGATAAACCAGCGACTCGAATTGAGCCGCCATCACCATGTACACGAGCACCAGCCCGAGCACCGTCAGCCCGATGAGGTCCGCGAAAGCCTCGGCCTGTTCCTTGACCATGCCGCCATAGGTGATGTGCGTGGCCTCTGGCAGCACGATCTCTTTTTCGATGCCTTCCTTGATACTCGCCGTCACGTCGCCGATGGAGCGCCCGAAATAGTCCACCTCGACCTTCACCATGCGCTCCTGATCCTTGCGCTCGATGTCGAGCGGCCCGAGTTCCTGAACCACCTCCGCGATCGAGTCCATGCGTACGCGCCGCCCGTTGGGCAACACCACTTCGGAATCGAGAATGTCCGCCAACTCGCCGCGCCGGGACTCTTTCAGCCGCATGAAGATCCAGTACTCGTTTTCGCCTTCCCGGAAATCGGAGGCTTCCTTGCCGTAGAAAAGCGTCCGCACCGTTTCCACCACGTCCGACACGTTCAGCCCCAGCGTCGCGGCCTTCAGCCGGTCAACCTTCACGATCAGTTCGGGTTTGCCGTCGTCCATGCTGACGCTCGCATCCTTTGCGCCCTGCGTGCGGTCGCAGAGTGCCTTGATTTCTGCCGCCACCCGGCGCGTCTCTTTCAGATCGTGTCCCATGATTTCGATCACGATCGGCTTGCCGCTGCCGCTGAACCTCCCCATCGCCCGGTTGAGGGTGCTCATGTGGGTTTTGACGAATTCGGGACGTGAACGTAACGCGTCGATCAGACGCCGTCCCGCGTCGCGCGCGCTGAAGTCGCGCTTGTCCATGGGAATGAACTTGAACTCGACTCTGCCCATGTGCGTGCCTTGCTTACTCGCGCCGAATTTGGAATCGCCGCAGCGCCATCGCGAGTTCACGATGTTTTCTTTTCCGAACATCGACACTCCCAGGGCGCGGACCTCTTCACCGATCCGGCTCGTCTCTTCGACGCGCGTTCCCAGCCCCAACTCGAAATAAACCGTCAAATCGCCCGAATCGGTGTCGGGGGAGAACTCGGAGCCGATCAGCGGGAAAAGCGCGAGCGAGAAACAGAATGCCGCGAACGCCGCCATGCAGACCAAACCCCGCCAGCGTAGCGCCCAGCCGAGCAGACGCCCGTAGCTCTCCTCGATCCAGTCAAACAACCGTTCGCTGGTACGATAGAGGACGCGACCCAACCAGCCTCCCCCGATCCGTTCACGGTCTTCTTTCAGGATGTGCGACGCGAGCATCGGCGTCAGCAACAGCGAGCAGAAAAGGCTGGCCATGAGCGTCACCGTGATGATCCCCCCCAACTGCCCGAAATAAATGCCCGTCATGCCGGTCACAAAAACAAGCGGAACGAATACCGCCACGGTCGTCAGTGTGCTCGCCGCAATCGCCAGCCCCACTTCGCCCGCCGCGTACATCGACGCTTCGCGCAGTTTCACCCCGCGGCGCGTATAGCTGTCGATATTCTCCAACACGACTACCGCGTTGTCGACCACCATGCCGATCGCCACCGAGAGCGAGGCGAGCGAAATGATGTTGATGGTCCAGCCCCGGATGAACATGAAAAAGAATGCGATGATCAGTGAAAACGGGATCGTCAGGACGATCACCAGCGATGCCCGGATGGTCCGCAGGAAAAAGAAGGTGGTCAGCGTGACAAACAGCCCGCCCCACATCAGGGTTTCGGTCACATTCCGCAGGGACTGACGGATGAAGTCGCTCGTGTCCATGAGGTTGACCATCTTCACGTCCTGGGGCAGAAACTGCTGGTACTCCTTTACCGCGGCGGCGACCGACTTGCACACTTTCATCGTGTTAGCCCCTGAGCGCTTTTGCACCACGAAGATCACGCTCTGCCTTCCATTTGCCCCCGACAGGCGCGTCGGTTCTTCGAACCCGTCGGACACCTCTGCGACATCACGCAGGTAAACCGCACCGCCGTTCTCGTTGCGCTTGACGACGATGTCTTTGGCCTCATCCGGATCCTCATACTCACCCGGCACGCGAACCGTGTAGTCGATGATTCCGCTTTTGATGTTGCCGGCCGGCAGGGTCAGGTTTTCGTTGGCGATGGTTTCCTCGATCTGCCCGAGCGTCAGTCCGTAGCCCGAAAGTTTCAACGGGTCGATGTCGATGTTGATCTGCCTGTGCAACCCGCCGTAGACCTGAACCGCGCCGACGCCCGGCAGGCGTTTCAGCGCGTCACCCAGATCGTCTTCCACAATGTCAAAGAGCTTTTCCCAAGACTCTGTGGCCGTGGCGGCATAGGTGAGCACCGGCATGGATGAGCTGTTGAATTTGTAGATGATCGGCTCTTCGATATCGTCGGGCAGATAACGGCGGGCAATGCTGAGGCGGTCGCGGATGTCGTTCGCGGCCTCTTCCAGATCCGAGCCCCACTCGAACATGCACGTGATGGCCGAAATGCCCTCCCGCGTGCGGCTCGTCACCTCGTCCAGATTGTTGACGATGCTGAGCTGGTTCTCGATCACGCGCGTGACGCGTCCTTCGACATCCTCAACGCTCGCGCCGGGCCATTGCGTGATCACCGTCACTGACGGCGTTTCAACCTCAGGGAAGAGGTCAACCGGCAGACGCACCATCGACACCAGCCCCATAACGAGGATGGCGATGAAGATCATGAGGGTGAAAATAGGGCGCTTGACTCCGAGTTCCGGCAACCGCATGGTCTACTCTCCCCGTTTGCCTTCGGCGTCCGCCAACTGCACGGGAAAACCGTCCGTCAGCCGGTGCTGTCCCATGATGACGACCTGTTCGCCCACCCGCAAGCCTTCCACGATCTCCAGCGTGTTTTTGTCTCGCACGCCGACCTTCAGTTCGCGTGTCTCGGCCTTGCCGTTTTTCACCACGAAGGCCAAAAAACGCGGGCCTCGCCGCAAGGCAACATCCGCCGGCAACGTCACCACGCCGGTCTTGGCCTCGAGGATGATGCGCCCTTCCGCATAAAGCCCGGGCCGCAGCAGCCATTCGCCTGCCGCGTTCCTTTCGTTCTTGAGGCGCACCTCAACGGTGGCGGTGCGCGTCACGGGATCAACGGCCGGATAGATGCGTGCGATCAGCCCCATGAACGTTCTTCCCGGAACCGCATCGGAATAGACGCTCACGGCGGTCTTGCCGGTCGTCAACAGATGCAGATACGGTCCCGGTATCGCGATCAGGAATTTCAGTTCCCCCATCGGGATGATCTGCACGATCCGTGTCGTCGCGTTGACCATTGCGCCGGGATCGACATATTTGGCGCTCACGACACCGTCCATCGGGGCATGGATGAACGCTTCCGTGAGATTCACCCCGATCACTTCGACCGCGGCCTGCGCCTGCACCAATTGCGCTTCGGTTTGCGCGAGCCCCGTGACCGACTGCTCGTAGGCCGTTCGGGCAAGATCGCGCTGTTGTTCGGTGGTTGAACCCTCGGCAAACAGCTTCTCCATGCGCTTGCGCTCACGGTCGCGGTCTTTCAGGACCACCTTGGCGGTATCGATCGCTGTTCGCGCGGTTTCGACTGCGGCTTTTGCCTGCGCCAACTGTGCCTGGATGTCGCGGTGGTCGATGACCGCGAGTACCTGCCGGTTGGTGACGGCCAACCCTTCCAGAACCGGCGTGCCATCCTCCAGTGACAGCGTCTCCAGCCTCCCGGCAATCTTCGGCATCACGTCGACGGTACGTGTGGCTTCTAGCGCTCCCGTCAGCTTGATCGCGTTCGTTATGCCGCCCGCCTGCACCTCCGCCGTCCGCACAGGCACCGCCTTTTGCCCTTTTTCCGCTACAGGAGGTTTGGCTTTTTTCTCCGCAACCCGGTATCCGTACCTCGCCCCGGCGGCAATGCCCGCCATGACCGCGAGATAAAAGAGGCCTTTCAGAACCTTTTTCATTTCTTCTCCAGATCCTTCCCCAGAAGCCCTCTCGCCTGATCCAGCGACAAACGGGCCATGCTGTGATCGAACAAGGCCTTGTAATAATTGCCGCGCGCCTCGGTCAAAGCCGAGCGCGCGTCGACGATCTCGACCTCGGTGTTGACGCCCTCGCGGTAACCGGTCATGGCCAGCCGCAGCCCTTCCTCGGCGTGCTGCAGGTTGAGCCGCTGCGATTCGACATACTCATCCGCGTTCTTCAGGTTGAGCAGGGCCTGCCGGACGTCCAGAAACACATCCTCCTCGACACTCTTGAGGTCGATTTCGCGCTGTTTCAGACGCGCTTTGGCGGCGATCCGCTCCCCTTCACGCCCCAACCCGTCGAAGAGATTCCAGTTCATTTCCAGCGCCGCACGCTGGGTGCCGGACCACTCGTCGTCGCCGTCGCGCTCACGGTCGGTGCCGGTGCTCAACGTCAGGTCGATCTCCGGCAGGTAGGTGCTTTGGAGCACGCGCACGTTTTCGCGCTGCATGCGGATGTTCAGTTCGGCCATGTAGAGATCGGGACGGTTCTTATAGGCAACCTTAATCGCCTCTTCCAAAGACACCTCCACCGGCACATGTTTCAAATGGTCCGAAAGATGAATCTGCGCATCGGTCGCCGTTCCCAACGTGCGCAGCAAGCTGGTTTTGGCAAGCACAAGATTGTTCTCCTGACGGATCAGCTCGGCGCGGAAGTTCGCCACGTCCACCTGCGCCCGCAGCTCGTCGTATTTGGAGGCCACGCCGTTCACGCGTTTGATGCGCACGTCGTTCAGATGCGCCTCGGCTGAAGTCACGGCATCGCGGTTGACTTGGCACAGGTTATCCGCCAGCAGTGCCGCGTAATAATCCGTTGTCACCTGTTTGATCACCGTCTGAACCGTGTTGCGCACGCTCTCGTCCGACCAGAAGGCGTAGAGTTTGGCGGCCCTCAGGCCGGCCGTAATGCCGCCAGCCCGGAAAACCGGCTGCCGCAAAACAAGCTTGGCGCTATCGGCGTCGCCGGTGCCGGAGGAAGTCGCCGCCGACGCGTCCACCCGCGGCAGCGCGAGCTGATAGGCCGAGACCAACTGTCCGCGCGCAACTTCGCGCTCTTGGATTTTTGCCTGAAGTGATTTGTTGTAAAGCAAGGCGATGCGGACCGATTCGTCCATCGTCAGGTTTTCGGCAGGGATGGGGATGTCACCGCTCTCGCGGATACGCAGCCACGACTCGTACGCCTCATCGCGCGTCTCCCGTACGTCGTCGTATAACGCCTTTTGCGTCAGGCAGCCTTCCAGCAATGCCATTGCCAGAAGCCCTGCTCCGGCGCATCCCCATAAATCACGCGTTCTCATACGCCTGACTGATCCTCCGCTCTTCCCCAAAGTTATTAATTCCTGAAATGTTACATCTGTACACCTTCAGTGTATACTAAAAACACCTTTGAATTGGCCATCCGATTTTCTTTAACCGGGCGCGGACAGGCTAGAATTCTGCCGGTTGTAGCAAACGCGGGCAGAGCCCGCAACCCGAAATTCTCACCACGAAGTCACGAAGGACACGAAGAAGAGGCGAGTCATTAAAAAACTTCGAGTTCTTCGTGCCTTCGTGGTGCAACAACTTGTTTTATATCACTCTTGTCGATTTAAAAGGCACTAACGTTCCTCGATGAGGGTGATGGCAAGTTCGCGCGTCTTGTCGGCGCGCGCGACGGTGAGCGTGACGCGGTCGCCGGGTTTGCGCGGGTCGAGGATGGCTTGAAGGGCTTCGATGGTGCGTACGGGCGTGCCGTCCACCGCGGTGATGACATCGCCGAAAATCAAATCCCCGAGACGGTTGATGCCGATGCCCTCCAGGCCCTCGCGGGCGGCGGGGGTTTGGTCCAAGACGGCATAGACGGCGACACCCTCGATGTCTGCCCGGGCGGTGACGTGGTCGGGCAGAAACTGCACGCCGAGACCGGCGCGGGTGACCCGGCCTTTCTCGATGAGCTGTGGCACCACACGCGACACGGTGTCGGATGGGACCGCGAACCCGATGCCGGCATAGGCGCCGCTGGGGCTGAGGATGGCGGTGTTGACGCCGATGAGGCGGCCGCAGGCTTTCAGCAGCGGGCCTCCCGAGTTGCCCGGGTTGATGGCCGCGTCGGTCTGGATCACGTCGTAGATTTTGCGGTCGGTCATCGATGTGATGGTGCGCCCGAGCGCGCTGACGATGCCGGCCGAAAGGGTCGTGTCGAGTCCGAACGGATTGCCGATCGCGTAGACCTGCTGGCCGACCTGGAGGTCACGCGATCCGGCAACGGTGATCGGGATGAGCTTGTCGGGCGGCGCGTCGATTTTCAGCACGGCGAGGTCGTAGTCTGGGGCGACGCCGACGAGCGTGGCACTATACCGGGCGCCATCCGGGAAGGTGACGGTCAGGGTGTTCGCCTGGTGGACCACGTGATAATTGCTGACGATGTGGCCTTTTTTATCCCATACGAACCCGGAGCCGGCCCCTTGCGGCACCTCATAAAGTTGGAAACCAAAGAAACCGCTCCTCACAAGGCCGCGGTTGGCGACGGCGACGACCGAGGGTGAGACGCGTTTGTAAACGGTGATGGCCTCAGCCTCGGAGGTGTTCACGCAGTTTGTCTCAGTCGGCAGCGTTTGCGAAACACGTTCCGCGCGGTTCGTGAGTGCGGCCAAGGCGTCCAGTTGGGTTTGCCAACGCCGTTTGTTTTCCCTGAGCTGAAACACAAGAAAAACCGTCATGGCGACCAGAGTCAGCGTGAGGAAGGGTGAGCGCGTCGAATTCATGCCGTAAGGATAATGGATAACGGGGGCCGTTTCGAGGCGAAAATGGGGGGGGGCAGGCTGTTAGGCTGTTAGACTGTTAGGCTGTTAGGCTGTTAGACTGTTAGGCTGTTAGGCTGTTGGGTTGCGGGCGAAGCCCGCGTTGGTGGTTACTGCGAACGACGCGCTGGAGCCGTCCGCCGACGGTGTCAGTGACCAGCGGACAGTGAGCAGTGGCCAGTCGATCCCTGTAGTTCCGGCGCGCTGTCGCCGGAATTTGACGGGTTGGTTCTCATAGAAGGCGGGGAGAGGCGGGGAGTGCATTAGTGGATTAGTGCATTCGTGCGTTAGTTGGGGGGAAACGCTCAACGCTCAAGGAAGAACGGGAGAGAAGATGTCTCACGCGAAGGCGCAAAGTGCGCGAATCTAAAATGTGAACTGCAAAATTGCAAAATCTGCTGGCATTTTATACGTGGTAGTAGTATCAATAATAACGGTAAAAAAAGTCGATATGACAATGAAAAGAAAGGTGAAAGTAGTATGAATAAAATGTTGTTCGCGGCGGTTGTCGCCTGTTCGCTCTCCGCGTTGGCCGGCGCGGAATATCCGGAATTGCCGCAGAAGATCACTGACGAGACACCGGAGCAGCGCGATGCGCGCATGGCGTGGTGGCGGAACGACCGCTTCGGAATGTTTATCCACTTCGGGCTCTACGCCGTTCCCGCCCGTCACGAGTGGGTTAAGAGCCGCGAGTACATCGATGACAAGACGTACGACTCGAAGTATCTGCCGCGGTTCAATCCCGACCTCTTCGATGCGAAGGAGTGGGCGCGTCTTGCCAAGGCCGCCGGTATGAAGTATGCCGTCCTCACCGCGAAACATCACGAGGGCTTCTGCATGTGGGACACCGCGACGACCGACTACAAAATCACCAAGACCGATTTCGGACGTGACCTCGTGCGTGAGTATGTCGACGCATTCCGCGCCGAGGGACTCAAAATCGGTTTCTACTTCTCGATCAAGGACTGGCATCATCCCGATTATCTGATTGACGTGACGCATCCTCTCCGCCCGAAGGATCCGCGGCAGTATTCGGACGAGAAGTTCGCCGAGCTCAACAAGGGGCGCGACTGGAACCGCTACCGCAAATATATGTGGGACCAGATCGACGAGTTGCTGACCAACTACGGCAAGATCGACATCATCTGGTTCGATTACACCGTCAAGAATCCGGCGCACCCGAACTGGGGCAAGACCTACAAGAGCTGGGATGCAGTCAATCTCGTGAAGCACACCCGCAAGCTCCAGCCCGGCATCATCATCGACAACCGTCTTGATTTGATGGATACGGACGACGGTTGGGATTTCGTTACGCCCGAGCAGTTCAAGGCTGCGGCGTGGCCGACGGTGCGCGGCAAGAAGGTGCCTTGGGAGACATGCCAGACCTTCTCCGGATCGTGGGGATATTACCGCGACGAGATGACCTGGAAGAGCGGTCCGCAACTTATTGAACTTTTATCCGAAACAGTCTCGAAGGGTGGTAATCTGATCATGAATGTGGGGCCGACGGCTCGGGGCGAGTTCGATGAGCGTGCCAAGGAGCGTCTTGCCGGTTTCGCGAAGTGGATGCACTGGAATGCCCGTTCAATTTATGGTTGCACGGTGGCTCCGGAAGGTATTGCCGCCCCGAACGGCACATCGGTCACCTACAATCCTGAAACAAACCGTGTCTATATCCACCTTTATGATTACCCGATGGGATTCCTGCCGGTTCCATGGCTAGACCGCGTTGAATACGCACAGTTCTTGCACGACGGCTCGGAGATTGCGATTCGGCCGCCGCCTCATTCACACTCACAGTCTGGCGACACCCACCTAATCGGCGGGTTGGTCACGCCGATGTTGAAGCCTGGTGTTGAAGTTCCGGTGATCGAGATTTGGCTGAAGAAGTAATCAAGAGTGAAGATGGTTGCCGGGCGCTTGGCTTTGATGAGAAGCCGTTGCTGCGTTTCAGGGTGGTGGGTGACATCCACGCCATGACCCTCCTTTTGTTGCACCACGAAGGCACGAGGAGCACGAAGTTTTTTAATGACTCGCCTCTTCTTCGTGTCCTCCGTCCCCGACTTTTCTCCTTTTCACAAAAGCGTACGTTTTGTTATGCCACGCGGAATGTCTGCCAGCGCGCCGCGCGGCAGGCGTCCCTCATACTGCCCCATGAGGATCAGGTGTCGGGATCGAACGAGTATGAGGATCGCAAGAAAACTGTGACGTATGGCATAAAGGCGCCGATCCCGATCCCGATACCGATAGCGATTTGGGTGAGCGTCATAGACGACGTGTGGGATTCTGTCAAGGAAACGGGATGCACCCGCCCCGTGATTTATCCAAGTTGGCGGTGGCACTGGAGATCGGGGAAAGTGTATACTGAAGCGGTATGATCAAGGAGGATGTTGTGAATTGGCCGCTTTTTTTCAGTACGTTCGCGTTGATTTTTCTGGCCGAATTGGGCGATAAGACGCAGTTGGCGGTGATGAGCCAGTCTGCTGCTTCGTCGTCGAAATGGACGGTGTTCGCGGCGGGGGTTTTTGCGCTTGCGGTTTCGACGGCGATCGGCGTGCTGGCGGGTGACCTGGTCCGGAAGTTTGTTCCCGACGAGCGGTACATCAAATGCGCGGGTGGAATCCTTTTCCTGATTTTTGGCAGCCTGATGTTGCGGGAGGTGCTCTTGCCCAAGGCGGTGACTGAACCGGTCCCGGCGCAGGGGCTCTCGGGGATCACGGGATGGGTGGGAAAATTTGTGATCCGGCAGGCGGCTGTTTTCGAAAAGGCGGCGTTTGATGATTACGAGGCGTTGGCGGTGCGCTCATTGGATCCCGACGAAAAGGCGGTCTTTCAACGGTTGGCGGCCGAAGAGCAGTGGCACCATCAGGCGATGCTGAGCGCAATCGGGGCGGGTGCGGAGAACGATATTCTGGTGACGCCCGACATGGCGAAGGAGCTGCCCCCGCTGGAGGACCTGATGCATGATGCCGCGGGCGCGCCGAAGGAGGTCGAACATGCCATTGAGCATGAACGCGTGATGGCGGTGTTCTACCGGACGCTGGCACGGCAAAGCCAGATCCCCAGGTTGCGCGAGACGTTTCTTGCGTTGGCGGTGGCGGAGGAAAATCACGCCCGGCGGCTGATGGCGCTGAGAAAGTGACAGGAGGGGACAGGCATAAAAGCTGTCCGCACGTTATGGCTGAGTGGGTTGATATCAGAAAAGACAGTCGGCATGTGGCGCGTGAGCGCGAGAAGGCGCGCTCCTTGCGGAAAAGTGTTTGGTGGCAGCGGCAGGTTCAGGCGGGCGTGTGCCATTATTGCGGAAAACATGTCGGCCCGGAGGCGCTGACGATGGATCACGTGGTGCCGGTCGCGCGCGGGGGGACAAGCGCGAAAGGGAATGTGGTGCCCGCGTGTGACGCATGCAACAAGAGTAAAAAATTCCTGACGCCGGCCGAACAGATCTTGGCAGACTTGGAGCGGGAGAGCCTCGGAAGTGAGGGCGTATGACGGTGCCGAAGCGTTTGGTTGTCGTCTATCCGCATGGGTTCTGTTCGGGTGTCGCGCGTGCGGTGGAGACGGCCGAAAAGGCCTTGGACCGGTATTGCGGCGAACCCGTCTATTGCCTGAACGAGATTGTCCATAACCGGCAGGTTGTGTCGCGGTTGACCGCGCGCGGAATGATTTTTGTCAGCGACCCCGCCCGTGTGCCGGCAGGGGGGCTCTTGCTTTTCTCCGCGCATGGGGTGTCGCCCGAAGTGCGGCGGCAAGCGGAGACGCGGAACCTGCGCGTCATTGATGCGACCTGTCCCTTTGTGACCAAAGTCCACAGCGAGGTGTTGCGTTTTGCGGCGCAGGGCGCGTGTGTGGTCTGTATCGGCCACCGGCGGCATGAAGAGGTGGTGGGGGTCGCGGGCGAGGCGCCGGGGCATGTCCGGATTGTTGAGAATGCGCAGGAGGCTGAGGAACTCGAGGTGCCGGCCGGTGCGCCGGTGGCGGTGGTGACGCAGACGACGCTGGGCACTGTGCAGGTGGAGGCGGTGATGAAGGTGCTGCATCGGCGCTTTCCGTTGTTGCGGTTACCGGAGAGCACCGATGTCTGTTATGCGACGCGCAACCGGCAGCGGGCGGTCGGTGAGCTGGCGAAAATATGCGGATTGGTGCTGGTGTTGGGATCTGTGAACAGTTCGAACAGTCAGCGGCTTGTCGAGACGGCGCAGGCAGGTGGCGCGCGGGGCTTTCTCGTCAGCGGGTTGGAACAGTTGTCGGAGGTGGCATGGGAAGGGGAGAGCGTTGTGGGACTCACGAGCGGCGCGTCAACGCCGGATTCCTTTTTGGAAGATGCCGTACGGGTTTTGCGCGAGAAGTACGGGTTCTGCGAGCCTGAGGTGTTGAGGGCGGTTGAGGAGGATTCGCATGTTTTCCGTTTGCCCGTGCTGCCGGCATGAGGGGGTGTAGAGAATGGATGACAAAGCGTTGTTTTCGATTTCGTGCGGCTTGTACGTGGTCGGCGCGCGGAACGGGGAGGGGTTGGCGGGCTGTATCGTGGATGCCTTCATTCAGGCGACCGCGTTTCCGGCGACCGTGATCCTGTGCAGTCAGCGCCAAACGCTGACCAACGCGTGCATCAAGGCAACGGGTCAGTTCAGCGTGTCCGTGCTGCGCGAGGATGTGGATCCGTTTGTGGTGGCGCTGTTCGGGTTTCAATCCTCGCGTGCGGTCGAGAAATGGGGGCACGTGCCGTACGAGCTGCAGGACGGTTTGCCCGTTCTGAAAAACCGGGCCGCGTGGTTGACGTGCGGCGTTTTGTTTACAAGCGAACTGGCGACGCATACGCTGTTTCACTGCGAGGTCAAGAAGACGGAACAGGGTGAGGGCGTGCCGCTGACGTACGGCGACTACCGTGCGCGGATGAAAAACGCGACGGTTGCGGCGTTTCAGGCATTCAAGAAAAAGCGTGCGGCACACGGGGCGGACGAGCCGTGAGGCGTGTTGTCACGGGGGTCGCACACGCGAGGTCGTTTTGAGCGCTCAGGGAATGGTTTTGCAGCAGGGGCTGAGGCATCTGCCACATGTCGGGCCGCAACGCGAGCAACGGCTGCGGCAAGAGGGGTGCGGGTGCTGGAGCGAGATTCTGAACGCGGCCCGCCCTGCGGCGGGAATCGACGCGTCCGCATGGGGTGAAATCTGCCGGGCTTGCGAGCAGAGTTTGCGGGCGCTGGAGGCCGATCAGGCCACCTATTTCGCTTCGCATTTCCCGCCGCTGGAGCAGTGGCGCGTGCTGGCGCACTGGTTCGGGGACGCCTCCTATTTCGACATTGAGACAAGCGGTCTTGATGTCGGCAGCACCGTGACCCTGATCTGCTGTTTCCACCGGGGAACGCCCCTGCGTTTTTTGGCTGGAGAGAACATGGAGGATTTTCTCGATCTGCTGGAGCACGTCAAGGTGCTGGTCTCGTTTAACGGAACGGGGTTCGATGTGCCGCGTGTGCTGGACCGGTTCCACATCCCGGATTTGCCCTGTGCCCATGTCGACCTCCGCTGGCTCTGTCATCACCTCGGATGGCGGGGGGGGCTTAAGCACATCGAAGTGGGGCTCGGGTTGTGCCGCCCGCCTGATTTGGCGGGCTTGGGAGGCGCCGAGGCGGTTGATTTGTGGCGAGAGTGGTCGGAACGGGGAGACGCCTGTGCCAAGCGCACGCTTGAACGGTACTGTGTGGCGGACACCGTGATGCTGAGCCTGTTGGCAAGCCGCCTGCTCGCGCAACACGGCGTAGCGGTGACCTCGTTCAGCGAGCCGGAACTGTGGCGACGGGTGTCTGAGGCTTTTCCCTTCGTGGGGAGTCCTGCCTTCACGTCGCCACCGGCAACGCATGAAGGGGTCCCGCCCTCAAAGCGGACTCATGGCCCTGTTGTGGCATCCGATCCTTTTTCCATCGCGGAAATGGTGGGGGCTGTCCGCGGGCTGTCGCGTGCGGAGAAGCAGGCGCGGTTACGTGAGCGTTGGCGCCAATTAAGGAACGGGGGCTGGTAAGGGTTTGAGCTTTATCCCTTTCGCCTTCTGTGCTCTAATATACCACGAAGCCGCTGGTTATAAGGAGGACTGGACATGACTGACCCCGATTGTGTCTTCTGCAAGATTGTTGCCGGGCATATCCCTTCGTTCAAACTTTTCGAAGATGACCACGTTTTCGCTTTTCTCGATATCGCCCCGTTCGAGAAAGGGCATACCTTGCTTGTGCCCAAGCATCATGCCGTTTACCTTACCGATCTCCCCGAGCCTGTCCTGGCCCATCTGATGCCTGCCGCAAAGCATGTGGCCGCCCTGCTGTTGGCCCGTTTGCCCTGTGACGGTTTCAACGTTCTCCAGAACAATGGGCGGTGTGCCACGCAAGTCGTCCCGCATGTTCATTTCCACATTGTCCCGCGGTGGAACGGACGCGCCATCAATTGGATTTCGGGCAGCTATGACTCGCCCGATGAAATCGCCGACCTTCACCGCCGCCTCACGGCCTAACACGTTTATTTCGCTCTTCCCCCCGTTTATTATGAATCCGTCCTTTCAAGAGACCGTCTCCGAAATCTGCAAAAAGGATCCCCGTTTCTCCCCCGACGCCTATTTCTTCCTGGTTGAGGCGTTGGATAGCACGGTCAAGGATATCCGCAAGAAACAGCCTGACCATGGCCGCCACGTGAGCGGCAAAGAGCTGCTCGACGGCATCAAGACGTATGCCCTCGATGAATTCGGGCCGCTCGCGCATACGGTTTTCGCCGAATGGGGCGTCCACTCCACACAAGATTTTGGCGAGATTGTTTTCAATCTGGTCGCTGCCGGACGATTGGGCAAGACCGAGAGCGACAGCCGCGAAGATTTCAAAAACGTCTACGCTTTTGACGAGGCGTTCCTGTTGCCCTTTGAGCCTCAGCCGTCCGAGCTCCCGCCGGCAGCTTCTGCCCGTGCCTCTCGCCGCCGCAAACGCGCGTGAGAGCGCTATCCCGCATCTGGGGCTGTCGGCAAGCCGCCTTTGCCCGTGTCCGGCCCGTATCCGAAAACGGCGCGGAAAGCTTCTTCCACCCGTGTTTTGACCAGCCGGATGTCAATTTCGTTGCCGAGCAGACGGCTGAGGGAGGTTACGCCGGCGTCGCGCAACCCGCACGCCACGATGCCTTGGTAATCCGATAACCGCGTGTTGACGTTTAGGGCGAACCCGTGCATCGTCACCTGATGCGACACACGGATGCCCAGGGCGGCGAGTTTGTCGTTGCCCACCCACACCCCCCGGTTCCGCGGGTCGCGGCCCGCTTGGATTCCGAATGTCGCGGCCACACGGATCAGCGTTTCCTCTAAGCCGCTGATGTACTCCAGCACCTTGAGTCCGGCATCGCCCAAATGGATGACCGGATACCCCACGAGTTGTCCCGGCCCGTGATACGTCACGTCGCCGCCGCGCGTGGTCGTGACTTGTTCGATTCCCGCCTGCCTCAATGCCGTTCCGGAGTAGAGGACGTGATCGTGGGCTGCCGACCGTCCGAGCGTGTAAACGGGCCGGTGTTCCAGAAGCAGCAAGGTGTCACGAATGGCCCCGGCCACACGCTGGTGATGCAGCCGCTCTTGTAACGCCAGGACCTCGTTGTATCCCGCGTTCTGCCCCAAATCAGAGACCGCCAACTCCCTCATTCGCGTCCCTCCCTGAAACACAAAAGCCGGTCACCCCGCGCGTGCACGGTGACCGGTCTTCCAGCGGCAAAAACTTCCACGGCGGGTGCGTTACGCCAACTTCTTGATGCTGAGCGCCACGCGGGACTTTTTGCGGTTGGCGTTGTTCTTGGCGATCACGCCCTTCTTTGCCGCTTTGTCCAGCACCGAGGTGTACTCGGAATAGTGTTTCTGCGCTTCCTCCTTGTTCCCCACGCTGATCGCCTCGAGAACCTTTTTGCGCATCGTCAACACTTTACTCTTGCATGCCCTGTTCCGCAGACGGCTAGCCTCGGACTGTTTCGCACGCTTGACCGCACTCTTGATATTCGCCATGAAACGAGCTCCTTAATCCTCTTACTTGAAACGCATAACGTCCCACTATACCGATATCCCCGGCCAGGGTCAATACGGAAGCGCAAAAAACAAGCCATTCAAAAATTGGTGTGAATCGACAAACTAACCGCACCCCCGGACGCGTCAGGGGGGCGCGGTTAGTTTGTCGATTCACACTTGCGTTAACCTTTGCAAATCACACCATGGGAATCGTTGCGTCATCGGCCAAATTTGGATATAGTGGCAAAAGGAGGTGTATGATGAACACTTTAAAACATGTCTTGATCTCGGTGGCGTTGTTTAGCGTTGGTGCTGTTTGCGCCGAAACCCAATATCGGTGGGCTGGCGGCGCGTCCGGGAATTGGAGCGACGCCTCAAACTGGACAGACAAGGATGGCGCTGCGGTTTCCGATTATCCGCGCACGATCGACGATCAGGCGTTTTTCGGAAGAAAAACTTCGTGCGTGGTGACTCTTACGGAAAATATTTCGCTCACACGCATCTCGCTCGAATCGTCTACTGCGGGTAATCCATATCCCGTGACATTCAAGGGCGCGTATGCCATCAACGCGGTCGGCACTTCATCCGATTTTCTCATCGGCTACTACCGTGAATTCGTATGCGACGGCCCTACGATCAGAGTCGAAAATAAGAATGTCGTGTGCTACGGTCCGTTCCGTCTGCTGAACGGAGGGATTTCGGTGGCATACGACAAACAATTCTATGCTTATTCGGGATACGGTGTAGTCATCGACATACGCAGTGGCACGTTCGACGCGCGGTTCTACCCCAGGGACTGTTCGTTCCTCGTGTCCGGCGGCTTTTGCCGTCTTCCATACGTTTCCGACACCACCACAACTTTTACGAACGCGACTGAAGTGGCCTTCACGGGGGGCGAAATCGTACTCGGCGGCGGATTGACCCATCCTGGCCTGCTGCCCGCGACATCGGTTGCCAAGCTCACGATCCAGGATACGACGGCTTCTAACGTGCCGCTCAAAAGCACGCCGCCGCCGTATGCGGCGGACGTTTCTGTCGCCGGCACACTGGTTGTCACGAACAGCGCCACCGCGGGACTCTACGCGATCGAATCGGGCACGATCATGGGCGGCGGCAACCTGTATCTTTCGCGCCTGCTGGTCGGGAGCGATGCGGCGCTCGAGGTGGATCTCGCGGGCATCTACCTCGCAACGAGCCTGAACGGCATGAATACAAAGTCGTCATTCAATGTGCGCCGCCCGCTGACGCTCGGAGCGCTCGGAGACTGGAGCGGTGCCGGCACCCCTTCGATGTATCTTTGGGGCTCGCTTGTCGCGGACACCAGGGACTCTTGGACCGGCGCGGCGCATTCAGTCCTGTTCAACTTTCTATACCCGCGATGGGGCGATCTGGCGGTCCGCGGCAACGGCGCGGCGACACTCACCGTCTGCGACCTGGCTTCGAACCTGCGTTCCCTTACGGTCGAAGACGGATGCTCCCTCACCGCGCGCCAGTCGAATGCCAATTCGGCGATCGAAACGGGAAGGCTCACGCTCGGGGCGGGCGCGACACTCGCCTTCACGGCAGGCAGCCAATCGCACATTGAACCGATTCTGCCTGCCGAAATAGACGGCACGGCCAAAATCGCCGTTTCCGTGAGCGCTTCGACAAAGGATGCCTACATTCATCCGGTGATCACGGGCGTGGCGGACGTACCGTGGTCTGTTTTCGAACTCGCGTCCGAAGCCGCTGCTGACGGCTGGGCACTTGCGAAAAGCGGAAACTCTGTCTATGTTGTGAAATACCCTACCGGAACCGTCTCAACCGCCGCGCAACGATGGACCGGTGCCGTCAGCGGGAACTGGAGCGACACGGGAAACTGGGCGAGCGGGCAATCGCCTTCCAATCTGGCCACCTATTTGGGCGGCTTCACGAATGTCGTCACCACGAACGACATCGACGGTCTTTCGATCACGCGCCTCGAAACCGCCGTGGGGCAGACGGGACAATTCACCGTACGCGGCAAGCCGATCACGATTACCTCGTCCTCGTTGCCCACTGCGCTGAGTACCGCAGCCATCCGCGCGGCGTCGCCGCTGCCGCTCGTCATCGAAGCGCCGGTCACGGCGTCTAGCAATTTCTGGACCGCCGCGATGAACAATTCTTCCATCACGCTCTCGGGAGGGCTGACGGTTCCAGGGCGCTGGGCCGCGTCCGGACCTGTCACTTTGGGCGGCACGTGTTCAATCGGTTCCTATCTGGCCGACCAATACCGCAACGTGGGCGGAGGTCAGAACAATGGACGCACTACAGAGCTCCGCGTCATGCCCGGCGGTACTGTTACCTTCGAGGAGCAAAACGTCAATCAGGACAAGACCTCTCCCGTCTACGTGATGGGCGGCGGCAAGCTCGTTGTGAAGGGCAGTCTTTACGGATGGAAGACGGTTTCCAACGTGCATTGCGTGGACGGCGAACTCGACGTGCAGGCGCCGTTTTCGGCGAGCGTCGACCAGTATCTGACAGGCACGGGTGTCGTGTCGTTCGCGTCGGCTAAATCGTCTTCCGACGGTTCCGCCGTGATGCGTGCCGGAGGCGGCGTCACGTTCGCGCCCGGTGTGTGGGAAACGGTTTCCGCCGGCGCGTTGACAAACACGTTCACGATCGCAGTCGAGGGCGACGCAACCCTGTCGGGCGCGAATGGCGGTTCGTACGGTCCCGCGTCCGGCGTAACGACGGAAACGACGGCGGCGGAACGCGCGCTGGTCGTCGCGCGGCAGGCGACGCTAGTCATCGACGTGCCGGCAGGCCAGACGCTCACGCTGAACGACCCGATAGTCGTGAAGGGCACGGTCGTGAAACGCGGCGCGGGCACACTCGCACTCGGCAGCGCGCTTTGCGATTTCACGGGGGGCTTTGCCATGGAGGAAGGCGCGCTCGCTCCGGCGTCTGCGCTCAAAACGGCGGCGGCGCTGGACTGGACGGAGGTCGGCACGTTCCCCGCCGGAACCGAACTTCCGGCCACTTTGCCGAATTATAAGGCGAGACTCAATGCGAACGCCGACGGCACGCAGACCTTGTACATAAAAACTGTGAAGGGTAGTGTTGTGCTTTTCCACTGAGGCGGGGTTTGCGCCGGCAAGCTTGAAACCGGAAAGGGAGTGAGATGAATCGATTCTGGATGGCAGTCACGTTGATCGCAGGAACGGCGTTAGGGGCACAGTGGAACGGTTTCCGCGCGCCGGCGAAGGCGGTAGCAGAAGTCAAAAGCGGATATTTGTGGCTTGAAACCGAAGCGTTCGAGGAGTACGGCGGCTGGGTGATCGACACGCAGTTCGCCGGTAAGATGGGAAGCGCCTATCTGCTCGCGCCCGGCGTCACAAATCCCGTTGCGGCCGCGACGACGAAGGTCGTGATTCCGCGCGCTGGCACATGGCACGCATGGGCGCGGACGCGCGACTGGATTCCCGAACACCATCCCGGCACGTTCGCGCTTGAGGTCGGCGGAAAGCGTTCGCCGACGCTCGGCAACGCGGGGAAAAAGGGGTGGCTTTGGCAGAAGGCGGGCGCGTATGAACTCGCGGCCGGCGAAACCGGAGTGAAGCTCATCGATCTTTCCGGTTGGTTCGCGCGGTGCGACGCGGTGCTGCTCACAACAGACGCGGGCTACCTGCCGCCGGACGATGAGGCGGAGTGCGAGGAGGCGCGCGTTTTGCTTTCCGGAATTGCGCCGGCGCAGAACGGCGGTGACTATGACGTTGTGGTTGTCGGGGCAGGATCCGCCGGGACTACTGCGGCAATCCAGAGCGCCCGTGCAGGCTCGCGCACGTTGCTTGTCACGGATCGCCCCCTGCTCGGTGGAAACGCTTCGAGCGAATTCCGCATCCCCCCGCGTGGCAGCGGTACATATCGTCCAGAGAATCAGGAGGGCGGCATTGACGCGGAAATGCTTGCGCTTGCGGATAAAAAAAAGAAACTGGATTGGAGTGACGCGTATTCGGTTCTTACCGCCCGTGAGAAGCACCTCACGGTGGTCTTCAACACGCGCGTGTTTTCGGCGAAGACAGACGCGGATGGAAAGATTCTTTCCGTGCAAGGGCGTGACACGCTCACGGGACTCCGCACATTTTGGACGGGCAAGATGTTCGTGGACGCTACGGGAGACGGATGGCTCGGTTATTTTGCCGGCGCTAAATACCGTTTCGGCAGCGAGGCGAAGAGCGAATTCGATGAGCCCAACGGCGTCGAGGTGGCTAACAAAGAAACGATGAGCGGTTCACTCTTCTCCGGTCTGGGCATGGCACTCGGTTATCGGGCAGCGTTTCATGGCTGGAAAATGAAGGACGGCCCGCATCCGTTCATCGCACCAGCGTGGGCTGATCCAATCCCAACGAATTGGTGGCGTAAGGCAGTGAAAAACTTCGGCGGCGCCGCGATCGAACATCCGCATGACATTGACGATGTTGCAGATCCTGAATACGCGCGCGACTATCTCATTCGCATGTCGGTTTCATATTGGGATTGGTGTAAGAACAAGGCCAATAACCGCGATGAAGGCGCGAACTGGGTGATGGTGGCGATCCCATGGATGATCGCACGGCGCGAAGGGATGCGCCTGATGGGCGATTACATCCTCTCGGAGAAGGATCAAATGGCGGGCAAAGTCTTCCCGGACGCGATCGGTTATGGCGGATACCCGATCACCACACACGACCGTGGCGGCAGTTTCACGCCGAAGGGGGGGTACGTGCGTCCCGAGCCTCCGCTCTATTCAATCCCGTTCCGTTCGCTATATTCCGTGAACGTGCCGAACCTTCTCATGTGCGGTCGATGTGCATCGATGACCCACCGGGCGCTCGGGTCAATGCGTGTCCAATCGACGTGCGCTGTGACGGGCCAGGCGGCGGGCCTTGCGGCGGCGAATTGTGTGAAGACGGGGCTTACGCCCCGTGCCTACGGCCAAAAGCATATCAAGGACTTTCAACGCGAACTCAAGGCTAACGGTCAGAAAATTCTCGGGATGAATAAATGATAATGGGTGATTTTAGGGCATATGCCCGCAGACCCGCGCGACGCAGCCGGTCGCCAAGAGGTAGACGCCCAGTTTTTCGTACCCGAGTGCCATTCGGAGTTCCTGCGATCCCGATAACGATCCTGATTCCGATGCCCCAACGCCGTCGTTCTCGTGCGGCTGTAAGCCATCGCGAGCAACGGCTTGTTCGGCATACGATGGGTCTCATTTGTTATCTGACGGCTGTC
>JAQVSS010000211.1 GCA_028700415.1 Kiritimatiellia bacterium | reverse complement strand
CTGGATCAAGGACGGCGCGTCCGACTGGACGGACGGCGCAAGCTATTACAGCGGTGTCGCGCCGACGCTGGGCGCGGGTGATACCGTTTTCGTCTCCAACAAAACGACGGTCACGGTTCACGGGTATGACGCGGACTCATGTAACCTCGTGTCGTCACTACAGGCCATTAGGTCGCTGTGGGACAAGAGCCGCATCGTCTTCGATATCGGGGACGGTATCGAGATAACCAATAATGCGGCTATCTACAATCCGGCGGCAGGGACAGGTTTGTGGGGCGAACTCGTCAAAAGGGGCGGCGGAACGCTTGTGCTCGGTTCCTACAACAGGCACATCGCGTCAAATTTTACCCGTGACAACATGATCGGCACCATCACCGTGGATGAGGGGACGCTAAAGTGGCCGCAGAATGTCCCAAAGCGCGAACAGCAGTACGGCAACATCGCGATTTCAAACGAGGCAACGCTCGTATCGACGTTATTCGACACCACGCAAGGCGGAACATTAATGGCCTATTACATTAACGGATTTCTTGTGGGAAGCGGCACTTTCCACAATCCGTCCCCCAACTCACGGAGCCTGCGCGTCTACAAGAAAAGTGAGTTCTCCGGCAAACTGACGGGGCCTTTCGAACTTTTCATCTGCGGCGAGTTAGATCTTACCGGGGTGGACAACACCTTCAATATCGAGCCGATGGCATGGTCGCTCTCACCTCCGGCGAGCGCGGGCGTGATCGGCCTCAAGAAAATCGGCAATGCCGGTGAAGCGTCTTCTTCCGGTACGGGAGCAAATCTCAAGATCGACTACCGCGGCGGTGGGTACAAGTATCTGGGCGCCGGTGAGACCACCGGCAAGGGGCTAGTGATTTCCGCCTACCAGGTAAACCCGGCGTCTTTTGACGGCGGCGAAACCGGCGGCGTCACTTTCACCGGCACGTGGCAGATGAGCGGGACTCCCGACCAGATGCATGAGATCGTGCTCAAAGGAGTAAATACTAACGCATGCATTCTCGCCAACAACATCGCATCCTGGAAAAACGGCGACAAGGACTATACGTTCCAGATCGTCAAATACGGCACGGGCGTCTGGCGTTTCGCCGACAACGCGAGCCGCGGGTGGGCAGGCGCTTTGCACGTCCGTGAAGGCACGGTGCAGTTTGATTCCATCGCCGATGCCGGAAAGCTCTGCTCGCTGGGCTATTCCACCAACCTTGCCGAACCCTACATGGGGCCGTTTGACGTGAACAAAAAAGTGACTTACGCTTTCGCGCTCGGCGGCAAGAACGAAGCCGGTGCGGACAGCGCCGGGACGCTCGAATACACCGGTTCCGGAAAGGCATCTTGCACCACGCGTCCGCTCGTTCTCGGCGGTCTCGGCGGCACGCTTAAGGGATCCGGCAACGGCGGAGAACTCGCTTTCGGGGGCGTGCGCGGTCTCGGAACGGATGGACGCACACTCACGCTCGACGGTGCCGCCGGAACCACCAACTACCTGCAGAACGTGTCCGACTCGAACGCGGTCGTCTCGCTCGTCAAAGAGGGCGGCGGAACTTGGGTGCTCCAGGGCGAACAGTCGTTCTCCGGCGCACTCTCCGTGAATGCGGGTACGCTGGTCGTGCAAGAGGTTCCTGACGACTACTCCTGGTACCGCTTCACCGTGAAACGCGTCGCTGGCGGCGGTTTGTATTTCAACACGGTGGAATGCGCACTTTACGACAATACCGGCCATCAGCAGTTCATCAACCCTGTCCGGCGTGAGCCGATCCCGCGCTCTTCAAACACCTGGGTCTGGTGCTCGGCGGATTACCGGACGCTCAATCCTGGCGAAGTCATGTTCGCGAAGCCGGGTTGGTACAAGAATCAGTTTTATCCGCCTTACGACTTCCGCGATTTTCAGGTGATGTTCAACGGGGCCGCCACGAACTCGCAGCCGTCGTCGGAAATCTATTATGGCGGTAGCGGAGCTTCGCCGAGCTGTACCCAGTTGGAACCGTCAGCTCCGGACTCGTGGATTTCCTTAGTGATGCGCCTTGCGGACAACACGCCTACGATTGTAGCCTATGACATGATGTGCTCGTCAGATTATGGCAGACAGTGGCGCCCATCGTATTTCACGATGGAAGGAAGCCGTGACGGCGTGTACTGGGATATGCTTCACGAGGTGAACGGTTCCGGCGCCGATGTGTCGGACGGCGCATACCAGTGGATGAGCGATGGCACGACATCGGACGGCGTCAACATACGTCCGGGCGCCGGATGGGCTCTAGCCGCGGCGAATCCTGGAGAAGAGCCGCAGCTGACGAATGTGGGCAGCGTGTCCGTCGCCTCTGGCGCGACACTCGTGAGCAAGAATGAGCATGTCATTTCCAAGCTCAAGATCGATGCCAGGGGCACCGGCACGTTCGAGGGTTTTTCGTTCGCACAGACTGGAGCGCTTGATGGTGAAAACATGTCCTCAATTGCTGAAAACGGGGTTCTCGATGCGACGTTCTTGAGAGCCAAAGGTCTTGAGAATGTCGCCGGATGGGCGTTGCTGTTTGACGGAAGCCCGACCGTCAGCAAGTCCATTGTGGTCAGGAACGGCAGGATCGCGATTGTTGCCAAGGGTTTGTTCATCAGCATAAAGTGAAGTCCGGAAAGATTTTTATTGTGAAGTTTACAGCATTTACCGCGACTCTGGCATTAGGCGTCTCCTGTGTCTGTTGCTCTCCGAATAAACCGTGTCAGACTTCGCGTCGGGTGCCGGTTTCCGCGCCCGCCGCGACGTTCACGTCGATGGCGAAGTGGGTTTATGCGGAGCCGGCTGACAATCCGGCGACCAATGCGTATCTGCGTTTGACGTTTTACGCCGACAAGGAAATAAAGAACGCTTATTTTCGTATCCATTGCGAGAAGGGCGGGCATATTTGGGTTAACGGCAGGGCGGTGAACCCGCGGCTTTGGGCGCCTTCCAGAGAGTTCTTCGGCCACGTCAAGGCCGACCATTGCGATTTCACGGAGCAAGCCCGTCCGGGCCGCAACGTGATTGCGGTGGAACTGAAGCCCAGCATGTCGCTCGTCACCTGCCGCGGATTGATTCTCCGCGGTGAGGTGGAGTTCGCAGACGGATCGAAGCTCGATCTCGTGTCCGATGCCGCGCACATGAAAGCGTCAGGTAAAGCGTATCCCGGCTGGAGCGGACTCGCCTTCGACGACTCGCAATGGGAGAGGGCGCTTGAGATCGGCGACGTTTTCTGTCCGCCGTGGAGTCGTTGGGGTAATGTTCCCGAGTGCTTCTGTATCGGCGGGGAGCTTGACGAATACAGGACGTGGCTCGCGCACGAACGCGAACGGATCTCCGTTTCCAGTCTGGCGGGCGAACAGGCAAATCCGAACGCGCGTATCGTCTACGCCGGCGATGTGCCCGGCATCGAGGTGAACGGACAAGCGTATGCGCCGGTCATCGACATGCACGTTGAGTTAGCGGACAGCCCCTGGCGACGCAAGGATATCGAGAACATGCGCAAGGCGGGTGTGAGGTTCATTTCTATCGAGGGCATCAATCGTTTTCGGATAGCTGACAACACGTACGATTTCACGCCACTGGACATTCAGATGATGCAGATTCTGAAAGACTATCCGGAGGCGTACTTCTTTTTCTCTTACGGCAGCGGCGTCTACTCCGATGAGTGGGCCAGACAACATCCCGACGAATGCGCCGGTTTCGCGATTGAGACTAAGGAAAGCAACATCTACAACTACTGGTGCACGAAGCCGGCGCCGTCATTCGCCTCAAAGCTTTACCGCGAGCATGGCGCTCAAACCATCAAGGAGTTCGGCGCTTACGTCAAAACCCGCATCTGGGGACGGCGCGTCGTCGGCATCTGGACAGCGTTCGGAGGCAGCGGCGACGGCATGCCGGCTGGCTGCTATTCGATGCCTGATACGGGGGTCGCGATGACGAAAGCGTTTCGGCGGCGGCTTACCGACAAATACCAGACTGATGCGGCTTTGCAGACGGCGTGGGGCGATAAGGCGGTAACGCTCGCTACCGCGACTGTGCCAGGCAAGGAGGCGCGCGAGGGCTGGGGAGGGTTTCTGCGAGATCTTTCCGCCCCCGGCGACCGCCGTATCGACGACTATTACGACTGCTACCATCGGGAATTTTCCGACTACATCCTCGCGCTCGGCAAGGCCGTCAAGGAAGCGTTGCCCGGGCGCCTATCCGCTGCCTATCACGGCTACGTGATCCTCTCTTATAATCCCGAGGGTTCGACCGCGCGTTGCGAGGATATTCTCGCGTCGCCCTACATCGATATGCTCTTCGCGACGACGCGCGGCTACAACCTGACGGACGGCCTCCACCGCCATCTCCACAGCATGTTTCACCGTTACGGCAAGCTCTCGATGATCGAAGGAGATATCCGCACTCACCTGTGCTATAAACACGGCCAAAGTCAAGCCCATTGGAGTTGCAAGACACCGGAGGAAACGCGCGCGACCTATTCGAAGATCGTCGCAAATTCCTTCATGTACGGTTCGGGCTATCACATAGTCGCCTTCAACGCCTACACGAATATCAACACGAAGCTCGTTTGGACGGATTGTCCGGAAACGATCGAGCCTATCGCCAAGGGCGTGAAAGCGTGGGACAAGCTTTTCAAGGCGCCGCCTACGCGCAACGCCGATGTCGCGGTCGTATTCGATTCGGACGAGGTCTGGCGTGATGGGCATCCGAATTATTGGCCCTCGTCGATCACAGCCGACAACATTGCCGTGTTTCCGCTACAGACCCTTAATTTCTGCGGATACGCCTATGACATGCTCGCGCCGGAGGACTTCCTCGCAGAAAAGCGCGATTACAGGGCTGTCGTTTTTCTCAACTCGTTCAGGGTCAAACCTGAACTCCGCGAGAAGCTCATAGCCAAAATACGCAAGCCAGGCGTGACCGCGATCTGGCATTTCGCTCCGGGGCTTCAGACTGACGAGGGCTTTTCCGCGAAGTCGATGACGGATCTTACAGGCATCAAGCTCGGATTCCGCAGGCAGGTTCTTGAGCACGATGCGCACAACGTTGCAGGCGGAATTTACCGCTTCTATGTCGCGCCGAAAGGATACAAGGAGGGGCCTCGTGTTTACGCGGACGATCCGGAGGCCGAGGTCGTGGCGAAATGGATCGATGACGGCACCTCGGCTTACGTCAAGAAGGCACTTCCCGGTGGCGCGCGCGCAATCTTCGCCGGCGTGCCCATCAGGGACGTGAAGCACTGGGCACGGCTTTTCGACGAAGCTGGGTGCCACGCGTTCACCAAACCCGGATTCATGGTGCGGCGCAATTCGAAACTCATCGAGATTTTCTCCGGAAAGGATTGCACGGTTCCGCCGGAGAGCCAGATCATGAAAGGGCAGATCGACCAGTCCGACAGGGTGGAAGTGAGACTCGAGCGCAAGTATGCGCTTGTCCGCGACATCTTAACCGGTGAAGTCGTCGCGGAGAACGCCGATGCCTTCACGCTAAGATCAGAGCATCCGAAACTGTGGCTGCTGGAAACCGAATGAGCTCTGTCCTAAAATGAAAAGCCCGATTATGCTTTTGACTGCGCTTGCCGCAGGCTGTCTGGCCGCCGTTGACATACCCGACACGCGGCTGGCGACTTACGTGACTCCCGCCCGCATCCTCTGGATCTCGCCGGAAGACGGGTGCTCGGTGAAGGATGCCGAACTGCTCCTCGGCCCGCGGTTCGGGCAAGTTCCGGAGGGGGCGTTCTGGAAAGGTAGCGGTTGCCTGCTGACGAACGCGGGCAAGCGCCCAGGCTTGCTGCTGGACTTCGGACGCGAGATCCACGGCGGCATCGAGCTCGGGTGCGGACTTTACACCGAAGACGCCGAACTGACCCGTTCGACCGTGGCGTGCCGCGTAAGGTTCGGAGAGTCCGTTTCGGAGGCGATGGCCGAACTCGGTGAGCGCGGCACCGGAAACTGGCATGCGATGCGCGATACGGTGGAGACCGTAATGTCGACGGGATTGAGGACATTCGGTGACACGGGGTTTCGGTTTGTCAGGATCGACCTCGTCGATGAAGGGACGCTGCAGCTTGATTATGTTCGCGCGGTTTCGAAGATGCGTCCGATGCAATCCCGTGGCGCGTTCCGGTCGAGTGACGAGCGTCTGAACCGCATTTACGCCACTGCGGTCCAGACTGCGCATCTCTGCGCGCAGAGATTTATTTGGGACGGCATCAAACGCGACCGGCTCGTCTGGGGCGGCGACATGTATCCGCAGGTGGTGACGATCCTTTCCGTCTTCGGCGACGATCCTGTCGTGATCGATTCGATCGACTATCTCGGCAAGGTGACGCCGCCGGACAAGTGGATGTGTATCCCGAGCTACTCGATGTGGTGGATACGCGCGTTGCGCGACTGGTATTTCTTTACCGGCGACGCTGGCGCCATCCGCGAGCGCGCCGACTACTTGCGCGCCACCTTCGATCATCTTTCAAAACACATCGCTGAAGACGGGAGGTGCACGGTCTCCAACGCCGTCCTCGACTGGCCAACGCGCAAGAACCCACCCGCAGCGGTTGCCGGACATCAGGCTCTCTTTTCCGACACGTTTCGCCGCGGCGCGGAAATCGCGGAGGCGCTCGGTGATGCTGCGTGGGCGGCGGATATGACCGCTAAGGCGGCAAAGACCGCTCTCGCAGGCCTCGAACCCCACGGCTCAAAGCCGGCCGCGGCGATGTTAGCCTACGGCGGGCTCCGTGATTCAAAGGAGATGTTTGCCGAATCGCTCGGTTGCGGAGGTCACAACGGGATTTCCACTTTCTTCGGGTATTTTATGATCGAGACGATGAGCGCCGCAGGCGAGAACCAGCATGCGCTCGATACGATACGCGACTATTGGGGCGCGATGCTCGACATGGGCGCGACGAGCTTTTGGGAAAGTTTCGACATTTCTTGGACGAACAACGCCACCCGTATCGACGAACTGCCGGTTCCTGGGAAGAAGGATATTCACGGCGATTACGGCGAGTTCTGTTACAAGGGTTGCCGCCATTCTCTTTGCCACGGCTGGAGCTGTGGCCCCGCGGCGTGGTGCATCCATCATGTGCTCGGCATCCGGGCGCTCGATGCCGGTTGCAAAACGGTCGCAGTCAAGCCTTTCTTGGGCGATCTCGAATGGGCGGAAGGCGCTATGGCGCTTCCCGGTGGCAAAGCGCTCAAGGTGCGCGTCGAAAAGCGCGCCGACGGCACACTCAAGACTTCAGTGAGTTCCCCAGAGGGTGTCAAAGTCATTGTCACCGAATGATTGCATGGAAAACGGCCCGCATCACACCACGATCCACCAGCCGATCGAGCTGATCGCCGAAGCCGCCCTAGGGTTCCTTGTCTCTCGCATCGCCGATGCGGCCCTGCCGGCCCGGGAGGTGACGATCGACGCGCCGCTGATCCGCCGCGGCCCGACGGAACTCGGCCCTGACGGCGATTACGGGTTCCTCGACCTCGCCGCGAAAAAAACGCGCGTCCTGTTTTTGAACACCACATCTACGGGCGCTATGGGCAAGGGCATTTCCCGCGCGCAGACCGC
>JAQVSS010000210.1 GCA_028700415.1 Kiritimatiellia bacterium | reverse complement strand
AAGAAACACGGGGCACAGCCGTCCGGCCTCAGAGCCTCACCGGGAAGCGCCATGCGCCGCTACCGGATCCACCCGAAGCGGGGCGAGGTTAAGGGCCAGTAGACCACGGTGGCCGGCCCCAGCAGATTGCGCTCCGGCACCGGCCCCCAGTACCGGCTGTCAAAGCTGTTGAACGAGTTGTCCCCCATCGCGTAATACTGGTCGCCCTTCAGCGTCACCGCGTCGCTCTCGTCAGCCAACGACCGCCCGGGCAGGAACACCTGACGCGTGCCGCTCGGGTTGAACCCCGCATACGCCGGCCCCTTCGGCCACACCTTCTCTTTGCGCGAAATCTGCCCGATACGTTGAGGTTCCGTCACAACCGCGCCGTTCACCAGCAGGTTCGGCGACTTGATCTGCAGCGTCTCGTTCGGCAAACCGGTCATGCGCTTGATGTAGTGGGTCCCCTGCTGCAGCGCCGTGATCCCGGACGTGGAGAAGACCATCACCTCGCCCCGCTTCGGGTGCGAGAAGCTCCATTTCCAGCGGTTCACGAAAACGAAATCTCCCGAAGTCACCACGCCCGACCAGAGCACGTCGCCCACCCTGACGCTCGCGCCGTTGCGGACACCGCCCTTGAGCCCGACCGGGCGCCGGTTGGCGTCGGCCTCGACCACGTCGTTCGGCACATAGTGCGGCACGCCCGCCACCACCACCGGCATGTACCCTGGCTTCTTGCTGCCCTCCCCGTGCATAAAGTGAACCGTGCCGGCGGCCTTCGCCCGCACGACCTTAAACGATTCGCCGGTCACCAGCCACTTCGCGAACTTGAGCGGCTGCCTGTCCAGAAAAGTGGCCTCCGACGGTTCGCGCGTCTCGGAGTGGATGCCGTACAAGGTGGGCTGCATCGAACCCGTGGGGATTTTGAACGGCTGGTAAAAATAGGCGCGGAACGCCATCGCCACCGAGATCGCCACCACCAGCACATCGAAATTCTCGCGCCAGCCGGCCAGCCTCTTGGGCGGGTTGAGCTTGCCCAGGCACGTCTCAAGCTCCGCGCCCGCCGCCTCCATCGCCGCGATGTCCCGCCCGCTGCTGGCCGCCTTGACCTTCTGGACATGTTCGTCCAAAAAGGCCAGCTCGCCCGCGTTCATGACATCTTCCCGGCTGCACCGCAGCGTCCTGGCATGATGCAGGAGGATCTTGAGCTGTTTCCTGATTTTCCGTCTCGCAAAAAAATTCATCGTTTCCCCCTGTCCAGGCATGGCCTGCCGCGTCCCCTATTCGTCCGTCGCCGTCCCCTTGAGCACCGAGATGAAAGCCGACTGAGGCACATGAACCTGGCCGAATTCCTTCATGCGCGCCTTGCCGGCCTTCTGTTTCTTGAGCAACTTCTGCTTGCGCGTCACGTCACCGCCGTACAGCTTGGCCAACACGTCCTTGCGGAACGGCCGGATATCCTCGCGTGCGATGATGGTGCGCCCGATGGTCGCCTGGACCGGGATTTTGAACATGTGCGGCGGGATCGTCTCGGCCAGCGCCTTGCACATTTGCCGCCCGCGCGCCACCGCCTTGCCGCGGTGAACCATGCAGGAGAACGCATCGACGACCTCCCCGTTCAGCAGGATGTCCATCTTCACGATGTCGCTCACCTGATACCCGCACGGCTCGTAGTCCATGGACGCGTACCCGTGGCTCACGCTCTTGAGCATGTCGTGAAAATCGATCAGGATCTCGTTCAGCGGCAACAGGCAGGAGAGGATCACGCGCTTGGCGTCCAGGCTTTCCGTGGCCTTGACCTCGCCGCGCCGGTCCAGCACGATCCGCATCACGTCCCCGATGCATTCGCTGGGACAGATGATCGTGGCCTTGATGACCGGCTCCTCGATCTGCTCAATCCGCGAGACATCCGGCAGATGGACGGGGTTGTCGAGATCCACAGCCGTGCCATCGCGCAACTGAAGTTTGTAAATGACCGACGGATGCGTGCTGATGAGGTCCAGGTCGAACTCGCGGCGCAACCGCTCCTGCACCACCTCCATGTGCAGCAGCCCCAAGAAGCCGCAGCGGAACCCGAAGCCCAACGCCACGGAACTCTCGGGATGGAAGGAGAACGCCGAATCGTTCAGGTGCAGCTTCTCCAGCCCCGTCCGGACCTTCTCGTAGTCGTCGGTGCTGACCGGATAGACACCGCTGAACACCATCGGGCGAACCTCTTTGAACCCCGGCAGAAGCTCCGTTGAGCCGTCCTTGAGGCTCGTCACCGTGTCGCCGATCTTGATGTCGGCCGGATCCCTGATCGTGCCGACCAGATAGCCCACCTGCCCGGCCTCCAACACCTCGACCGGCTTCTGGTCCGGACTGAAAATGCCGACCTCGCGCAACTGCGTGGTCTGCCCGCTGCTGACAAAGAGAATCGAATCGCCCACCCGGAAACTGCCGTCGACCACCCGCACGTAGGTGATCACCCCGCGGTAGATGTCGAACACCGAATCGAAAACCAGCGCGCGCAACGGCGCGTCCCTGCCCCGCGTCACCGGCGGCCTGATCCGCTCGACCACCGCCTCCAGGATTTCCGGCACGCCGAGTCCCGTTTTGGCGCTGATGAGCAGCGGGTGATCCATCGGGATCCCGAGAACCTCCTCGATCTGCTGCGTGACCTCCGCCACGTTCGCGCTGGGCAAGTCGACCTTGTTGAGCACCGGCACAATCTCGAGGTTGTTCTCGACCGCGAGGTAGGTGTTCGCCACGGTCTGCGCCTCCACACCCTGCGCCGCGTCCACCACCAGGATGGCCCCCTCGCACGCCCCCATGCTGCGCGAAACCTCGTAGGTGAAATCCACATGCCCAGGCGTGTCGATGAGATTGAACCGGTAGGTCTTGCCGTTCTTCGCCGTATACGCCATCGAGACCGGATGGGACTTGATCGTGATGCCGCGCTCGCGCTCAAGATCCATCGCGTCGAGCGTCTGCTCGCGCATGTTCCTCAGCTCGATCGTTTTCGTCGCCTCAAGGATCCGGTCCGACAGCGTGGTCTTGCCGTGATCGATGTGCGCGATGATGCAGAAATTGCGGATGCTATCGAGTGTCTGTTCCATAGGCTCTCGCACATCCCCCCCGCATCCGCGCCACCGCCGCAGACATGTCGTCCTGCCTGAACATGAAACTGCCGGCGACAAACTGGTTCGCCCCGCGCTCCGCGCACTGGACCGCCGTCTCGTCGTTGATGCCGCCGTCCACCATGATATCCAGTCCCGGGAACCCGCGTGCCGCCGCATATTGCCGCAGCGCGGTGATCTTGGGCAAGACCCCGCTCATGAACGCCTGCCCGCCGTACCCGGGATTGACCGTCATAAACAGCACCTCGTCGCACAGCGGCACATACGGGTAAAGCGCCTCCGCCGGCGTCTGCGGACGAGCGACCAGCCCGGAGCGCACGCCCCGCCGCCGAATCGCGGCAAGCCCCTGCCAGACGTCGCAGTCCGCCTCGACATGGAATTGCAGCGCATCCGCGCCCGCGTCGATAAACCGGTCCAGGTAGAGGTCCGGACGCGTCATCATCAGATGGACATTGCGGAAAAGCCCGGGAGAAACCCGCTTCGCCAAGGCCACAACGTCCGGCCCGAAACTGAGGTTCGGCACGAAATGCGCGTCCATGATGTCGAGGTGCAGCGCATCCGCGCCCGACGCGGCGACCCGGCGGATCTCATCGGCGAGACAACCGAAGTCCGCCGCCAGCAAAGATGGAAGAATCTGAACCTTCATAAGCGCCCCAGTATAAAGGAACCCCGGCCCCAATGCAAACGCGGCGTTTGCGGGTCACGATTTGCGGAACACGGGAGGCACTAAAGCGGCCAGGACGAGCACCCCGCCCGCCAGCAGGCTGACCGTGTTGACGGACTCGCGGAAAACAAGCAGCGAAACCAACACCCCTAAAGGAATTTTAACGTTGTTCATGACCGCCAGCACGCCGGGCGGGACCCGGCACGCGCCGGAGTTCCAAAGGAAGTAGCTCAGCCCGGAAACCAGCACCCCCAGATAAAGCAGCGCCCCCGCTTGTCCGGCCGACAGGCGCGGCGCGAACCGCGCCGCGTCCCATGCCCCGAGCGGCAACAGCGCGGCGAGCCCGCCGAGGTACAGCCAGAAAAACACGTGCCGGTCTGCCACCGGACACTTCGCCGCGCTCATGACCTCGCGGTAGGCGAGCTGCCCCAGGGCGAAACAGAGGTTCGAGGCCTCGACCAGCAGAAAACCGGCCAGCGGCGCCTCCGACGCCACCCCCCGCCACAGGATCACCCCCGCGCCGCAGACCGAAAGCAGCGCGGCCGCCAGGTTGACCCCGTTGAAAGACCTCCGCAACAGATCGTTCGCCACAGCGACATACACAGGCGTCATCACCGTGAAAAGCGCCACCTCGTGCGATTTAAGGTAACGGAAACTCGCCATGTACGCGAGGGACATCAGGCCGAACTGGACCGTGCCGACGCCGAAAAGTGCCGCGCCCGTTTTCAGGGGGACGCGCCGCACGAATGGCAGGAAAACGGCGGCGGCCACCGCCAGCCGCACGGCCGCCAGCCACGCCGGCGGCAGCCCGGCCAACCGGTTGCCGATCAGCCCGAACGAGAAACTCCAGATGACGGACGCCACAAACAGCTGCAACATGCCCCCGTTTGTACCAAAACCGCCGCCGGAGACGCGAGTTCATTTGACAGCCCGGATGCGGAAAAGCAATAATGCCGGCACGGATAAGGAGGTGCGGATGATCTCGTACAAACTCGTAATGCCCGAGCACATGAACCAATACGGCCTTCTGTTTGGCGGCAACCTGCTGAAATGGGTGGACGAGATAGCCTGGATGGCCGTCAGCCTCGACTATCCCGGCTCGCGGTTCGTGACCATCGGCATGGACCGCGTGGAGTTCAGGAAAGGCGTGACCGGCGGGTCGATCCTGCGGTTCAATGTCAACCGTCAGCGCGTGGGACACACCTCGGTGACCTACGCCGCGGAGGTCTCCCGGCGCGAGCTGCACCAGAGCCAAGAAGACACGATCTTCACCACCGACATCACGTTCGTCCGGGTCAACGCGGACGGGGAGAAGATACCGGTCGCCGCCGAAACTTGACCGCGCGGCGTCCGGCCAGTTTGCCTGCCGGATGGCTCAACGCCTCACGCCTTCGCGCGCAGGTTCTTTACTTCCGGCCGAACTTGCGCTCCCTGAGATCCGCATAACTGATCAGGCGGATGCCGCGCGCGCGGATGATGTCCTTCACTTCCTGCGAACACAGCAGGTCCACGGATTGCGCCTGGCGGCGCTCATAGAGCCCCGGATGGCAAATCGTGTACCACGCGCCCGGCGACAGGTTCCGCAGGGTATCAAGGAATTTCAGGCGCGTTTCGCCGGGCATGTCCGGCCCGCACCAATAGACAAGCCGGCCGTTGGGAAGCCGCTGGGTCCCCCACGCCTCGAGGTGCGACGAAAAATACTTCGCGCCGGAATACCGGCCGTCGAAATCCCCCACATCGTGGGTATAGAGCAACTTGTATTCGCTGGACAGGCGCTGGAACAGCGCGACGATATCCGGGCGGTCCTTCCCGCCATTGGAGGCCATGTGCCAGTCGAGATAGATGAACCTCAAGCCGGTGGCGACACACTTCTCTATCTGCGCCCGGACTTCCCTCTCCACCTCCTCAATTTTCGGATTGGCCTTTGAAAAGTCTTCCAGGCCGCGGTGGAAGAAACCGTCCGGCGCGATGAGGCTCGGAACCTGTTCGGGCGCGGACACCGGCCGCATGGGAATGACCGCCATCAGCGTGACGTGGATACCGGGCGCCAGCTTGGGGTTCGCCTTGCAGCGGGCTACGGCGTCGTCAAAATATGCGGCGGGCGCCATCAGGCTGGCCGAGGTGAGAATCCCTTCGGCGTGAGCCTTGATGAACCCCGCGTTCACATCCAACGCATGCCCCATGTCGTCGCCCCGCACGAGAAGCTCGACGGGCTGCTGGTCTTGCGCCGCACACGCGGTGACGCCCAGCGTGAACGCGGCCGCGCGCATGACGGCCAAAAATGTTTTACTCCCCTGTGTGGAACTCATGACTCGCCCCCCCTTCTTTCCCTGATGCCCTTTGCCAGCGTTTCCGTTCCATGATTCTTTCGCATGAATATAACACCCCGTGCATGTACCGGCAACTCCCGATTCCGATGAATGGCCGTGGACACGTTCCTCGGCATGGACGGCCTCCGTGCCGTCCGCCGAGGGGGTTAGGTTTCAGGTGTCAGGTTCCACGTTCCTCCCTACCCCCTATACTCTATCCCCTAACCCTTTCTCCTGTTTCAGGCTAAACGTTCGCCTCCGCCGACAGAGCGGCGGAGCTACAGGGCCCGACACTCGACCCACGCACTGTACACACCTGAAACCTGGAACCTGGAACCCAATTATCCTTTCCCACTTGAGCACTCCCGCGGCGGCGGGCTTACCGACAAGTTGATAGGATTTTTTCGCCATGTGCCCAGAACGGGGAACGGGCGGCCCAACCTCGTAAGAGCCGCCCGTTGTTGTGCGTCACTTCTTACTTTTGTGCCTGAGGAGGCCGGGGACGTCCGCCTGCGGGCGGCGCGTTCCGGCCTTTTGCGTTATCCGGGCGGCCACACTCTTCGGGCGGCCTCTGGTCGCGCAGCTTCTTCAGTACCTCTTCGCCGAGGATCTGCCGCGTCTTGATCCGCGTCGAGATCCCGAGTTTGAAGAGCTCGCCGCGCGCCTGGGTCAGCGCGTCGGCCGCCTTGAGCGCCGCCGCCTCATCCGCGCCGGCTTCCCTCATGAGCTGCTCCAACGCCAGTTCGGCTTTTTCGGCAGCCGCCTGCAGGTCGATGCGCTTATTCTGCTGCGCGAACTGAAAGTCCGACAGCGCCTTGACCTGCTGTTCTGTCGCCCCGGCCTGTTTCAGCCGTTCGGGGTTGAAAGGCATCTCGCGCCCCTCCCCCGGACCGCCCCCGCCGCGGCGCATCTTCTGATTGCCCGCGCCTTCCGGGCCAAACCTGCCACAACGCATCCCTCCGCCACCCGGCCCCTCACAAGGCGGGCGCATCCCCGGCTCATCGCCGCAGGGCTTTTGACCCTGGGGCTCATCCGGCTCCGCGTACGCCGTGCCGCACGCCAGTGCGGCACCCAGCATCGCTCCCAGCAGTTGTCTCTTCTTCATACCTGTGCTCCTTTCATCAGATCCGTTCGGTCACACCTTGTGCCCGTTACGCACAAGAGTAAACAAGATGGACATGACAAAACAGCTCTTTCCTGAATGACAAACGTGTCATTTTTTTTGCCCCCTTGCCCACGCGGGGCGCGACCATCGCGCGTATGCGGCGGGTGTAGTTGTTCCGGTTTCAATTCACGCGCCCCGCACGGGGCGCGACCGCCGGCGATAGCGGTTCCGGCGGCAAATAAAGAGTTTCAATTCACGCGCCCCGCACGGGGCGCGACGTCTTTGCGGTTGGAACACCACCGACAATTGGCGTTTCAATTCACGCGCCCCGCACGGGGCGCGACACGGGTTTCGGCGTCTACCCCGGAGAAAGTATAGTTTCAATTCACGCGCCCCGCACGGGGCGCGACGGCGG
>JAQVSS010000209.1 GCA_028700415.1 Kiritimatiellia bacterium | reverse complement strand
CAGTGGGAGTTCGCTTGCCGCGCGGGGACGACGACTGCGGTTAACAACGGCGGCGCTGCCACGGCCGATGCCTACAAGGAAGTCGGCTGGTACTCGGACAACAGTGCGCAGGGTACCTCGGACGGGTCGATCAACTATCAGGGTGCAGAGGGTTACATAGGTTGCCGATTCTTCTGTTCCGTGAAGGAAGCGGTCAAATGACCGCGGACCTGAACCGGCGCGGATTCATAGGGTGGGGGGCGGGCATGTTGCTGGCGCATGCGCTGCCTCCGCTGTTCGCCGCGCCTGCGGTGTCTGCCGAAGCCAAGCCGATTGCAGATCTCCTGATCGACAGGCACTTAAAGGTGTCGTCTGTTTCGCTGGCGATCGGAGCGGAAAAACCTTTCAAGGCGCTTCATTTTTCCGACACGCACCTGTCGCTTTCAGACGTCCATGACCTTCTCGCGGGCGAGGAGAAGGCGCTCGCGCTTTACGAGGCCCGTCGCCCGCGGTTCCCGGTTTCGGTGCAGGCGCTTGCGGCGACGATCGCCTATGCCGGGAAAAAGGGCATGACGCTTTTGAATACGGGCGACCTCTTCGACTACCGCAGCGAGGCGAACCTTGATTGTGTGGGGAGGTGTTTCGCGGGAAAGGACATCTTTTCGTCCCTTGGCAACCATGAGAGCTACGGGCACCATGCGCGGGAGATGTGTCCGCAGACGGCCGAGGCGGCCGATTCGCTTCGCAAACGCTACGAGACGGCGATCGGGAATCCGCTACTCGTCGCCTCGCGCGTCGTGAGCGGTGTCAATTTCGTCGCTTTCGACAACGGGGGCCTTGAAAGGTGGCTGCTCAGGGAACGGCTCGTGGCGATCAAGGCGGCACTCGCGAAGAATTTTCCGGTCGTGCTCATGTGTCACATGCCATTCGAGACCGAAGCCATGCGGGAGGCAATCGCGCGGCATGAGTCGGTCAAGCGCGGCAAGGCCTGGACAATGCCGGCGAACACCGGCGGATATCTGATGGGGAAGACGGATGCCGAACTGCTCGATTTCCTGCGGACGCGTAAAAGTGAAATCAAGGCGATTCTTGCTGGACATCTGCATTTCGAATGGCAAGGCGAGTGGGAAGGCGTGCCGATGCTTGTTGCGGGAGGAAACTATGAGGGACGGGTTAGGGAAATATCTTTTACGTGAGGGAAAAATGCGTGAAATGGGTAAAAAAACGGCGTTGATCCTGTGGGCGGCGTCGGTGGTCGCCGGATGCGGGAATTTCAAACTGCCCCCGAGGACAGTCTTCACGGCCGCCGAAAAAGAAGTTCCCAAGGCGGACATTGTGATCCCCGCCAAGGCGGGGGCGACGGAGCGATACGCCGCGGAAGAACTCAAGTACCACCTCGACAGGATCGTCGGGCGAGGTTTCAGTATCGTCACCGAAGACACCTTCGATCCGTCGGGAAAACCGTATCATTTTTTCGTCGGTGCGACGGAATCCGCGAAAAAGGCCGGACTGCGTGAGAAACCGTTCGAACTCGAGGAACGTCGCGTGAAGACAGAGGGGAACGGACTCTACCTTCTCGGCGGCGACCGGGACTGCGGCAGAATGGGCGACGGCTGGTCGGGGGCCTGCCACGGCACGCTCTACGCGGTGTACGATTTCCTCACGAAAAGTTGCGGCGTCACGTGGATCTGGCCAGGCGAGAAGGGAGAGGTGATTCCGAAAAGACCGGACCTCGCCTTTGGCATGATCGACCGCGGCGGCGTCGAACCGATCGGCATGAGGCTCTTTTACGGGGCCCGCCTGGAAGCGCCGAAAGACGGTTTCATCGGTTTCCGGAATCCGAAAGCACGCGAAAAGTATTACAAGGACGTGGCGAAATTCCTGATCCGACATCGGTTGGGCTCGCGGCGGAAGTTGCCGGGCGGACATTCGTTCGGGAAATACTGGGAGCGTTTCGGCAAGACACATCCGGAGTTCTTCAACCTGCTCCCCAACGGCAAGCGTGAGCCGCTCAAGGGTGACGACTCCGGCGCGGCCGTCACGATGTGCGTCTCCGAACCGGGGCTCTGGAAGCAGATCGCGGAGGATTGGCGCGAGAAACGCGGGAACCTCGGGGGAAGGGAACCGTATCTCGTGTGTTGCGAGAACGATTCGCCGGGCATGTGCACGTGCGCGAAATGCCGCGCCCTGGACGCGCCGAGCGACCGGTTTGCGGCATGCGATTTCTGGAACGGCAGCGGCAGGGATCCGCTCACCTGCGGGAACCGGTTCTGGCGGCTCTGCGACGTCCGTTGGGGACAGCTCGGCTGCGACCGCACGAAGCCGACGCCTCCGGACGTTTCGGACCGGTACGCGTATTTCTACAACCAGGTCCTCGCGGAGGCGCGCACGGTCGATCCCGGCACGCGCGTGATCGGCTACGGTTATTCGAACTACGCCGAAGGCCCCAAGCATGTGAAGATATCCCCCGGCGTGACGATCGAGTACGTGCCGCGCACGTATTTCCCGTATCACGAGGACGACAGCGCGCTCATCCGCCGCGAGTGGGACGCCTGGCGGAAGGCCGGGGCCGATGAGATGTTTTTCCGCCCGAACTACATGCTTGCGGGCGCGAATTTCCCGATGGACTTCGGGCGGAACGCTACGGCCGACCTCGCCTATCTCGCGGCCAACGGGCTCGCGGGCTGCCGGTTCGATTCGCTGCAGGGCGCGTGGGCCAACCAGACGATTCAGCATTACGCGCTTCTGAGATGCCTGAGCGAACCGACGCTTGGGTACGACGCAGCGCTCGAAGAGGTCTGTTCCGCATTCGGTCCGGCGGCGGGGGCGGCGCGGGAGTACTTCACATTCATCGCGGACTTCTCCGGTTCCGTCACCTATGACCGATACCTCGAGGTGGGTTGGGCAAACAGGCTCAATTCGTGGTATCCGGCCGGCGGACACAACCGGTTCGCCAACGTCGTCGCCGAACTCTACCCCGATTCGTTCTTCGTGAAGGGCGCTGCGCTTCTCGACGCCGCGGAACGCGCCGCGGCGGGCGATGCGGAGGCGCTCGCCCGCGTGCGGTTCCTGAAGGAAGGACTCGAAGACGCGCGGCTCACCCGGAAAGCGCGCATCGCGCACAAGGCGATGCTCGCGGACACGTCTTCCGCCGCGAAAAAGGCGGCGTTCGACGCCGCGTTCAAGACGCTGCTGGACTATCGCGCCGAAATCGAACCGGACGGCGTGGCGGATTACGACGTCCACGCCCGCAACGAGGAGTACGGCATGGGCTGGCCGCACCAGAAGGCGGGCAACATCCGCGAACTCACCGAATGAAAAGGAAAGGATTCCCGCACATGAAAACGTTTTCGGCGGCTGTTGCCGTTTTAGCTGCGGCGGTCATCTCGACCGCATATGCGGGCGAAGCGCGGACGTACGCGAAAATCCCCGCGCCGGAAGACAAGGGCGGCGCGCTCGCGCCGGAGGCGCTGAACGCGCTGCCGCTCGGGTCAATCCGCCCGACGGGATGGCTCGGGCATCAGCTCGACCTCCTGACGGAAGGCCTCGTCGGCCGCCTCTACGAGACGAGCGATTTCCTCAGGGACGATAACGGCTGGCTGAACGCGGACGGCGAGGGGTGGGAAGAGCAGCCGTACTGGCTGCGGAGTTTCGTGAAACTCGCGGTTCTCACGGGAAACCGTCGTTGTCTCGACGTCGCGAAAAAGTGGGTCGAGGCTGTGATCGCGACGGCGGACACCGACGGCTGGTACGGGCCGAAGAAACTCAAGGCGTTCACGACGAAGGACGGACGCGTCATTTCGGACATCTGGCCGCACATGGTGATGGGCGAGGCGCTGCTCGCGTGGCATGACCACACGGGCGACGCGCGGATACCGGAACTGCTTGCGGCTTTCGCGCGGTACTGCAACAGGCTCGACTCGTCGCGCTTCCTGAGGCGCGACGCGGAGGGCGGAAACTGGCATTACGCCGTACAGTGCGACCGAGCGTGCGACTGGATACCGTCCCTGCACCGCCTTTACGGCATCACGGGCGATGCGGCGTTTCTCAAGCTGGCCGAGCGTTCGTATATCCGCCGGCGGCGCAACGGGACCACATTCCTCGACAACCACACCGTCAACTTCGCGCAGCGCTTCGCCTATGAGACGTACTATTCCCGTCAGTCGCGCGATCCTGCGCAGTGCGGTTCCGCGGAATACTGGTACAGTCTGCACATGCTCGGCTGGGGCTCGGATCACCCTCGCGGCGCGTTTGCGGCGGATGAGTGCGCGCGCGTCGGCTGCCGCGACCCGCGTTACGGCACGGAAAGCTGCACGTGGGGCGAATTCACGCGCGCGTTCGACATTCTCGGCCGCCTCTCGGGCGATCCGGTGTATGCGGACCGCGCGGAGGACGTGATATTCAACAACTACCCCGCCGCCTACACGCCGGACTGGAAGCGCGTCCACTACATTACCGCGCCGAACCAGATCTCGCTCGACGCGGGGACGGACCACAACTATTTCAACCGCGCGCCTCAGGCCGCGTATTCGGACAAGCTCTACCGCTGCTGCCGCCACAACGCGGCGCACGCGCTGCCCGTTTTCACGGAAGGGCTCGTCTGCGAAACCTCAGGCGGTGGACTCGCGTTCCGGATGTACGCGCCGCACGCCGGGACAATCGGTTCCGGGAAGGGAAAAACGTCTTGGAATCTCGAAACGCGCTATCCGTTCCGCGAGAGACTGACGTTGACCCTGGAGAACGCGGGTACGCGGGGCCTGTGGCTGCGCGTGCCGCGCTGGGCAAAGGAATTTGAAGTCGGGCGAGACGGTAAAGAGACCCTCGCAAAAACGCGCGAGGCGGGTGTGTGGCTGAAACTCGAAGGCCCTTGGAACGCGAAGGAGACGCTGGTGATCGCGATGAAGGCCGAGACCGTCTATACGAGGTGGCCGCGCACTCACGCCGTCACGGTGGACCGCGGTCCGCTCAGCTATTCGCTCGCGGTGCCGGAAATCATGCGGGAATGCGTTCAGCCGACGTTCAGCTATTCCGCAGACGAGGTTGTGCAGATCAAGTTCCCCGAAGATGCGGGCGGCACGGCGACCCGCATGACGGAAATCGTTCCCGGAGGCGACTGGAACTACGCGCTCGACCTTTCGGCACCGCCCGAATTCCACGTGCGGGACTGGAGCGACGACTGTTTCACGGCGTCGAACGCGCCGTGCGAGATGTTCGTAAAGGGGTGCCGGCTGAAGGCGTGGACGCTTCAGGACCACCAGCCGGCGGCACTGCAGGAGAGCCCCGTCTACGTGACGGCACCGTTTGAACGGCTTCGTTTCATCCCGCTCGGCTGCGCGCGTCTGCGGCTTTCCGTGCTTCCCGTTGCCTCCCGCGACGAGAAGGCCGCCCGCTGGGAAAAAGTTCCTGAAACGACGAAGCGTTCCGAACGCCCGAAAATCTTCCGCTGGTGACGGGCTTGGTGGCGTGCAGGGCGGCGCGGGCGACCGCGAGGTTGCCGTTCCGGCTGCGGGTCTTGTCCGCGTGCCCCATTCATTTAGAACCCCCCTGATTTTTATGTCAAACTGCGGTTAAAAAAATATCTGGATAGTGTCGCGGTGAATCGTGTTGACAGGGATTCAGCCCCTATATACGCTTACGCAATTCATGAAGACGGTCATGCCATTTCTTGTTGTTGGGGCAGGCGGTTTCATCGGAACGGTCATGCGTTATGCGCTCAGCCTGTTTGGGCAGCGTTTTTCCGTTACGTTCCCGCATGGCACCTTGTGGGCGAACCTTCTGGGATGTTTCCTGATCGGTGTCATATCCGCAGTGGCGGCGAAGACGGAGGTGTTGTCCCCGACGGTGCGGCTGCTGCTGGCGACCGGTCTCTGCGGCGGGTTCATCACCATGTCCACTTTCACGTATGAGATGTTCAAGTTTGTGCAGGCGACGGAATATCTGTATGCGTCAGGATACTTCCTCTTGACGATTTTGGGTTGTGCGGCCATGTTCTGTTCTGGAATGTTTGCCGTGAATCTTCTTGCGAAAGTGTAGGTGGGGCATGGGACTCACAGGTGAGGCGAAACTGCTTCGGATCTTTATCGGGGAGTCTGACAAGGTTCTGCACAAGCCGCTTTACGAAGTGATCGTGCGGGAGGCGAAGGCCTTTGGGCTTGCGGGGGCGACCGCTTGGCGCGGGATATTGGCCTACGGTTCAACGAGCCGGATCAAGACCGCCAAGATTCTGGACTTGTCGTCCGATATGCCTGTCATTGTCGAGATCACGGACGACGAGGAGAAAATCAACGCGTTCTTGCCTAAATTGGATCACCTGTTCGCGGTGGCGAACTCCGGGGGACTGGTCACCATGGAGAAAGTCCAGGTCATCCGATACAGGGCGGGAAAGGGGTAAGCGGTTCACCGAGGAGGTCGGCATGGCACCCCGTCCGGGAACAGACGAACCGATGTCCATCCAGCAAGGGATCCAGACCCGCAAGCGCAGTATGGCCGGGCTGCTCGGAATGATCGTGTTGGTCGGCATGGGCGAACACATGGCGGAACGTTTCCTGCCGTTGTACCTGCAGCAACTGGCGCAGGCTTCGACGGCCGTGATGGCCATCGGACTGCTGGCCGGGATGGACGATCTTCTTTCGGCGCTTTACTCTTTCCCCGGCGGGTATTTGAGCGACCGGCTGGGCACCAAACGCGCGTTGTTGTTTTTCAATGCGCTTTCGATGGCCGGTTATTTGTGCGTCATCCTGATCCGGACGTGGTGGGCGGTGCTGGTCGGTGCGGCTTTCTTTATCTCCTGGTCGGCTATCTCTCTGCCCGCCACCATGGATCTTTTGTCCAAGGCGGTGCCGAAGAACCGGCGGGCCATGGGCGTGTCGGCCGTTGCGCTGGTGAGGCGTGTGCCCAAAATGCTGGGGCCGCTTGCCGGAGGCGCGTGCATCGCCGTCTGGGGTGTCGAACAGGGTGTGCGGGTGGCCTTTCTTTTTGCGTTGGCGTTGGCGCTTGCCGCCGCCGTTCTGCAGCAGGTGATGATCGAAGACGATTCAGGGGAGGTCAGAACTCCAGAGGCCAATCCGCTGCGGCTGTGGGGGGAGATGCCTGTGGGGTTGCGGAACCTGCTCCTGTCCGATATTCTCATCCGGTTTTGTGAACGCATACCGGATTCCTTTGTTGTGATCTGGGCGACGCGCACCGTTCTGCAGCCCGTTTCGGAACTCACTTTCGGCTGGTTGTCCGCGATAGAAAACATGACTGCGGTGCTGGTCTATTTCCCAGTCGCGTATATGGCCGACCGCTTCGGGAAGAAACCGTTTGTCCTGACCACGTTTGTGTTTTTCACCTGTTTCCCACTGGCGTTGCTGCATACCCAGTCTCTGGGTCCCCTCATTGCGGTTTTTGTTTTACGGGGACTCAAGGAGTTTGGCGAACCGACCCGCAAGGCGCTGATCATGGATCTTGCCCCTGAGGGCCGCAAAGCGGCGCTGTTCGGGCTCTACTATCTCGTGCGCGATGTGCTTGTCGCGGTTGCGGCTCTTGGAGGAGCGCTCTTATGGCGCATATCGCCCGAGCTTAACCTGAGAGTCGCATTCGCGTTCGGGGTCATTGGAACGCTTTGGTTTGCGTGGCG